>JBELBJ010000005.1:17947-47347 GCA_042095375.1 Marinoscillum sp. | reverse complement strand
TTGCTTCTTCCTCTTTTACTTCTTCTTTAGGAGCTTCTTCTGTTTTTGCTTCTTCTTCCGCTTTTGCTAATTTTTCTTTTTCTTTATTTACTATTTTTTCAGCTCTTTTTTTGCTTGCTTGCTTTTCGGCCTCTAATCTTTTTGATTTTTCTTCTTCTGAAAGCTTTAATATAGAATCTACTTTATCTTGAATTTTCTTTTCTTTTTCTTTTATCCACTTATTGTATTTTTTATCAGCTTCTTCTTGTGATATAGCTTTTTTGTCAACACCAATTTGAAGATGTCTTTTTAAAAGTATTCCTTTATAAGAAAGTATTGCTCTAACTGTATTAGTTGGAATTGCACCATTAGCTAACCATTCTAATGCTTTTTCATCATTAATAGTTATAGTTGCAGGATTTGTATTTGGATTATAGCTCCCTATTTTTTCAATAAATTTTCCGTCCCTTGGCGATCTTGAATCAGCAATTGTAATATCATAAAGTGCTAATTTCTTTCTTCCTCTTCTTGATAGTCTTATTTTTACACTCATATTTTTTTGTTTATATGGAACACGTCCATTTACATTAATAAATTTTAAGATCGCAAATATAATTGGTTAAATTAATTTTCCTAAGAAAATAAAATTATTTTAAATTATAATAACATAATAACCTAATAACCGACTATACGGTTTTCATTTTAATTTATTTATAAATATATTGTGTAATTATTATTTTATTATGAGCGATTTTTCTTACATATCTAATTCTGATCCAAAGTACATTGAACAGATGTATCAAAAATATAAATCTCACCCTGAAGATGTAGATTTTTCTTGGCAAAAATTTTTTGAAGGTTTTGATTTTTCATCTCAAACCTCAATTGGCACTAATTTATCTAATGATGAAACATATGTAAACAATTTAATCAATGCTTATAGAATATTTGGTCATCTTAATTCAAATACTAACCCTGTTAGAGTTAGAAGAGATCATAATGTTAAATTCGATTTAGAATTTTTCAATTTAAATAAATCTCACTTAGAAAAACAATTCAACATATCATCAGAAATTGGATTAGATAATGCTAAACTAAAAGATATAATTTCAAAACTTGATAGAATTTATTTGGGAACTATAGGTTTTGAATATATGCATATTAGGGACTCTGATGAAGTTAATTGGCTTAAAAACTGGATAGAATCCAAATGGTATAAGATCAATTATTCAAAAGATGATAAATTAAGAATCCTTTCTAAACTTAATGAGGCATTAGTTTTTGAAAATTTTTTACATACAAAATATATTGGTCAAAAAAGATTTTCCCTTGAAGGTGGTGAAAATACTATAACTTTTCTTAGTGAATTTATTGGATCTGCGGCAAAAGAAAATGTTGAGGAAGTTGTTATTGGAATGGCACACCGAGGTAGATTAAATGTTTTAACAAGCATTCTAGGAAAGACTTATAATGAAATGTTTAATGAATTTGAGGGGAACATGGATCCCGATTTAACTATGGGAGATGGCGATGTTAAATATCATTTAGGTTATTCTAGTTTAAGAAAATATAGTAACAATAAGAAAATTTATGTGAAGTTAGTGCCTAATCCTTCTCATTTGGAATCAGTAAGCCCCGTAGTTCAAGGTTATGTTAGAGCGCAAATTGATGATGAATATCAAAAAGACTTTAATAAAGCTATACCGATATTAATTCACGGAGATGCTGCTATTGCTGGTCAAGGTTTAGTTTATGAAATTGTTCAAATGTCTAAACTTAAAGGTTACAGGTGCGGAGGTACTATTCATTTTGTTATAAATAATCAAATTGGTTTTACTACAGATTATGATGATGCAAGATCAAGCATTTATTGTACAGATCTTGCGAAAATTATTGATTCTCCAGTTTTGCATATAAATGGAGATGATGCTGAAGCAGTTTCTTTTGCTTCTAGCCTTGCATTAGCATATAGACAAAAGTTTAAAAAAGATATTTTTATTGATTTATTATGTTATAGAAGGCATGGTCATAATGAATCTGATGAACCAAAGTTTACTCAGCCTTCTTTATATAATTTAATTGCAAAACACCCAAATCCAAGGGATGTTTATTTTAATAAACTTAAAGAAGAAAAAGATATTGATGCAAATTATAGTGAAAAATTACAAAAGGATTTTAAACAAATGTTACAAGAAAGGTTAGATGAAGTCAGACAGAAACCTTTACCTTATATTCCTCAAAAACATGATGAAGAATGGGATCATTTGAAAAAATCTAAATCTGAACAATTTTTAGAATCTCCAGATACTTCATTGGACCTAGTAAAAATAAATAAGATTGCAAAGTCATTAACAAGTCTTCCGTCTGGATTCAAGCCTTTAAAACAAATTGCAAAATTAATTAATGATAGAAAAGAAAATTTTTTCAATAAAAAAATGATCAATTGGTCAGATGCTGAACTTTTAGCTTATGGTTCATTATTAATAGACAAAAAGATAATTAGAATTTCTGGACAAGATGTGATAAGAGGGACATTTTCACATAGACATGCTTATTTCTTTGATTCTGATACAAATAAACCATATTGTCCTTTAAATAATATTTCAAAAAATCAGAATGAATTATTTATTTATAATTCTTTATTATCTGAATTTGCTGTATTAGGCTTTGAATATGGATATGCAATGGCTACACCTAATGCATTAGTCATATGGGAAGCGCAATTTGGTGATTTTGTTAATGGTGCTCAAGTAATAATTGATCAATATATTTCTTCAGCTGAAACTAAATGGGATAAAATGAATGGATTAGTTGTCCTTTTACCTCATGGATATGAAGGTCAGGGCCCGGAACATTCTAGTGCAAGGCCTGAAAGAATCTTGAGTTTATGTTCGGATGATAATATGATTGTTTCAAATTTAACTACACCTGCTAATTTTTTTCATCTATTAAGAAGACAATTATTTTGGAATTTTAGAAAGCCTTGTTTCGTTTTATCCCCTAAAAGTTTGCTAAGACATCCAGACCTTCATTCTCCTATAAGTGATTTTACTAAATCCAAGTTTCAAGAAGTAATAGATGATGAACTGATTAAAAAAACAAAAGTTAAAAAATTAATTTTATGTACTGGAAAGGTTTATTATGATTTAAAGCAATATAGAATTCAGAAAAATATAGTTAATATTGCTATTGTTAGAATAGAACAAATTTACCCTTTTCCTATAAATCAGATTACTAAAATTATTAAAAAGTATAAATGTGATAAGATTTGTTGGGTTCAAGAGGAGCCAAAAAATATGGGATATTGGAAATTCATAAGTAATGAATTAGAAAAATATGAATTAAAATTATTATCAAGAAAAAGAAGCGCTTCTCCTTCAACAGGTTATTTTAAATCTCATAGCAAAGAGCAGCAATCATTAATTAAAAAAGCATTTGAATGACAAAAAGTGATAAAATTTATGAAATGTTCGTCCCTAATGTAGGCGAATCAATTAATGAAGTTACAATTTCTTCATGGTTAAAATCTAATGGGGATTATGTTGAGTTAGATGAGATAATAGCTGAAATTGACTCTGATAAGGCAACATTTGAATTAACTGCAGAAGCATCTGGTAATCTTATAATAGAAGCTGAGGAAGGAACTACCCTTGAAATTGGTAAGCTAATATGTAAAATTGAAATTAAAGAAATTTCTAAAGAGCAGAAAGAATCTCAAGATCAAAAAGAGGTTTTAACTGAAAATAAATCAGAAGTTATAACTAAAGAAAGATCTGAATCAACTCCTGTTGCAAAAAAAATAATGGATGAAAAAGGTATAGATCCAAAAGAAATATCTGGTACTGGAGCTGGAGGTAAAATCACAAAAGAAGATGTTATAAATTCAGAGCAAAAAGTCGAAGCTTCTTCTACGGCAGACTCAAGTGAGGTTCAAACTGTTGGAAATAGGAATCAAAGAAGAGAAAAGATGACGCAACTTAGAAAAACAATATCTAAAAGACTGGTGAGCGTAAAGAATGAAACAGCAATGCTTACAACATTTAATGAAGTAAATATGGAGCCTATAATGAATTTAAGAAAAAAATATAAAGAATCATTTAAGGAAAAATATGAAGTGAATTTAGGCTTTATGTCATTTTTTACTAAAGCTTGTTGTGTTGCTTTAAGCGACTGGCCAGCTGTTAATGCTTTATTAGATGAAAATGAAATTGTTTATAATGACTACTGTGATATATCTATTGCTGTTTCTACTCCAAAAGGATTAGTTGTTCCTGTAATTAGAAATGCTGAAAGTTTAAGTTTTGATCAAATAGAAAAAGAAATTATTAGGTTAGCTACAAAAGCTAGAGATGGAAAATTATCAATTGAAGAAATGCAAGGAGGAACTTTTACAATTACTAATGGTGGTATTTTTGGATCTATGATGTCTACTCCAATTATAAACTCTCCTCAATCTGCTATTTTAGGTATGCATAATATTGTGAAAAGACCTATGGTAGTAAATGATGAAATAAAAATTAAGCCAATGATGTATCTAGCTCTTTCATATGATCATAGAATAATCGATGGAAGAGAATCAGTTAGTTTTTTAGTCAGACTGAAGGAATTATTAGAAGATCCCTCTAGATTAATGTTAAAAATTTAATTGTATTTTAGAAGAAGGGTTTTTTTTGATTAATTTTTCTTTTTTCTTTCTTTCCTTAGACAGTTCTTTTAGTTCTTTCCATTGTTTTTTTGTAAAGAATGTTTCTGTTTTAACAATTACAAAATTGTCTTTCATATTAATTTCTCTTTTAAATTTAACTGGTGATAAATTATTTTTTTTATTCTTTTTTTCTGATCTATTATCAGAGAATACTGAAGTATTTAAAAATAAAAAAATGATAACTAAAGCTAGTAATTTAATTGAAATTTTATTCTTGAAAGTTTTCATTGCCTTTAAATTTAAAGTTAACTTAATGTTATTTAATTGTTAACAATATTAACAAATTGTTAACTAATTTCAAAACTAAAAAATATTTATTTTGATTTTGTTATAATTTTTGTTAATAAAAATTATATTGCAAAATAAATTTCAATGCCAAGGGACAAGAGTATAAATTCAGTATTGATTATCGGTTCAGGTCCTATTATTATTGGCCAAGCATGTGAATTTGATTATTCTGGATCTCAAGCTTCAAGATCTTTAAGAGAAGAGGGAATAGAAGTTACTTTAATCAATTCAAATCCAGCTACAATAATGACTGATTCTGTCACTGCAGATAATATTTTTCTTTTGCCTCTAGAAAAAAAATCCATAGAACATATTTTATCTATTCATAAAATAGATGCTGTACTCCCTACTATGGGCGGTCAAACAGCGCTGAATTTAGCTATTGAATGTGAAGAAGCTGGAATTTGGGAAAAATTTAATATTAAAATGATTGGAGTCAATACTGATGCAATAAATACAACCGAGGATAGAGAAAAATTTAGATTAAAAATGAAAAGTCTTGACATAAATGTTTGTGAAGGAGAGGTTGCTACTTCTTTTTTAAGAGGAAAAGAAATTGCTCAAAATATTGGTTTTCCATTAGTTATTAGACCATCATTTACTTTAGGTGGTTCAGGTGGTGGGTTTGTTGAAAAAGAAGAAGATTTTGATGACGCACTAAATAATGGGTTAAAATTTTCACCTGTCCACGAAGTATTAGTTGAAAAAAGTATTATGGGATGGAAGGAATTTGAATTAGAACTTTTGAGAGACAATATTGGAAATGTAATTATAATATGTTCTATAGAAAATTTTGATGCAATGGGTATTCATACTGGTGATTCTATTACAGTAGCTCCTGCAATGACTTTACCTGATACTATTTATCAAGAAATGAGAAATCTTGCTATTAAAATGATGAATGGCATTGGGCATTTTGCTGGAGGCTGTAATGTTCAATTCGCTATAAGCCCAGATACTGATGAATTAATTGCTATTGAAATTAATCCAAGAGTTTCAAGATCATCTGCCCTGGCTTCTAAAGCTACTGGTTATCCAATAGCAAAAATAGCAGCTAAACTTGCAATTGGGTATAATCTTGATGAATTAGATAATCAAATTACAAAAAACACATCAGCTTTTTTCGAGCCCGCTCTTGATTATGTAGTTGTAAAAATTCCTAGATGGAATTTTGACAAATTTGTTGGTTCGGATAGGCGTTTAGGTTTACAAATGAAAGCAGTTGGAGAAGTTATGGGGATAGGAACTAATTTTCAAGAAGCATTACAAAAAGCTTGTCAATCACTAGAAATTAAAAGAAATGGACTAGGGGCTGATGGCAGAGAAATAATTGATCAAAACACTCTTCTTAACAGCCTAAAATATCCTAGTTGGAATAGATTATTCCATATTTATGATTCATTTAAATTAGGGCTTCCTTTTAATACTATCCAAGATATAACGAAAATAGATAAGTGGTTTTTATACCAAATCCAAGAATTAGTTATGATTGAAAAAAATATTGAAGAATACAATATTGAAACCATTCCAAAATCTAGTTTAAAATTATTAAAAGAAAAAGGATATGCCGATAGACAAATTGCTCATTTACTTAATTGTTTAGAAAGCGAAGTATTTGAAAAGAGGCAAGAATTAAAAATTAAAAGAGTATTTAAGCTAGTAGATACTTGTGCAGCTGAATTTGAAGCTGTCACTCCTTATTATTACTCTACCTTTGGTGATGAAAATGAATCTAAACCTTCTAATAAGAAAAAAGTATTAGTTTTAGGATCTGGTCCAAATAGAATCGGTCAGGGAATTGAATTCGATTATTGTTGTGTTCATGGTGTTTTGGCTGCTAAAGAATGTGGTTATGAAACGATTATGATCAATTGTAATCCCGAAACTGTTTCAACAGATTTTGATGTAGCTGATAAACTTTACTTTGAGCCTGTTTTTTGGGAGCATATTTATGAAATAATTTTACATGAAAAACCAGAAGGGGTAATAGTTCAACTAGGGGGTCAAACTGCTCTTAAATTATCTCATAAACTTGACAAATATGGTATTAAAATTTTTGGAACGAGTTATGACTCACTTGATCTTGCTGAAAATAGAGGTCGATTTTCGGATCTATTAAAGAAAAATAAAATTCCATATCCAATATATGGAACCATAGAATCTGCATCAGATGCTATTAAATTATCCAAAAAAATCGGGTTTCCACTTTTGGTTAGGCCTTCATATGTTTTAGGTGGTCAATCAATGAAAATAGTTATAAATAATAAAGAATTAGAAGAACATGTAGTTGATTTAATTCAAGATAAACCTGACGGAAAAATATTATTAGATCATTTCCTAAGCGGAGCGATAGAAGCTGAAGCAGATGCAATTTGCGATGGTAAGGATGTTTATATTATAGGTATCATGGAACATATTGAACCAGCTGGCATTCATTCTGGAGACTCATATGCAGTATTACCTCCTTATAGTTTAGGTGATTTAGTTATAAGAAAAATTAAAGAGTATACAAAAAAAATTGCATTAGAATTAAATACAATTGGTTTAATTAATATTCAGTTTGCCATAAAAGATGATAGTGTATATGTTATTGAAGCTAACCCTAGGTCTTCAAGAACAGTTCCATTTATTTCAAAGGCTTATCAAGAAACCTATGTTAATTATGCTGTAAAAATTATGCTAGGAAAAAATAAATTATCCGATTTTAAATTTTCTCCTATAAAAAAAGGATACGCAATCAAGGAGCCTGTTTTCTCTTTTAATAAGTTTCCAAATGTAAATAAAGAATTAGGTCCAGAAATGAAATCAACGGGAGAGTCAATTTATTTTATTGATGATTTAATGGATGATTATTTTACCAAAATTTATTCTAAAAGAAACCTATATTTAAGTAGATAAATGTTTAAAGTATTATCCCTATTATTACTATTTTATTTCATTTTTAAATTTTTTAGTATGTTTTTTAAAAAAATTAATTCTGATTATTTTGGTTCAAAAAAAAATAATAATAAAAAAAATAATAATAATTCTGGAGAGTTTGTTGATTATGAGGAGCTTGACTAAAAATTAATTAATTTAGTTCTTATGAATTGGTTTAAGAGAAATATTAAAAATATTAAAACACCTACGTCCCAAAAAAAAGAAGCACCTGACGGAATGTGGCATAAAACCCCTAAGGGATCTATAATACATATTAGAGAATTAAAAAATAATTCATATGTTTCTCCTGAAGATGATTTTCATTTTAGAATAGGATCTAAAGAATATTTTGAAATACTTTTTGATAATAATTTTTACAAGGAGTTAGATGAAAATCTTAGCTCATCAGACCCCTTAAATTTTAAAGATAGAAAAAGTTATAAAAGCAGGCTTACGTCTTCAAAAAAGTCAACCGGATTAAACGATGCAATTAGAACAGCTGTAGGAAAAATAAATGAACTTTCAATTGTTATATGTTGTATGGATTTTAGTTTTATAGGTGGTTCCATGGGGTCGGTAGTTGGAGAGAAAATTTCAAGAGCTATTGATTATTCTATAAAAAATAAATTTCCAATTCTAATTATTTCTAAATCTGGAGGTGCAAGAATGATGGAATCAACCTTTTCTTTAATGCAGATGGCTAAAACTTCTGCTAAAATTTCTTTACTATCAAAAGAAAAAATACCTTATATATCATTGATGACCGATCCTACGACAGGAGGAGTTTCTGCTTCATTTGCAATGTTAGGAGACTTTAATATAGCTGAACCAAATTCACTAATTGGATTTGCTGGTCCGAGAGTTATTAAAGAAACTATTGGATCAAATCTCCCAAAAGGTTTTCAGAAATCGGAATTTTTATTAGATAATGGTTTTCTTGATTTTATAGTTGACAGGAGAAATTTAAAAAATAAAATTTATAAATTATTAAGGTTATTAAAAGATTAAGTTTTAAACCTTAATTATATATATTCGTAAAAAAAATTATGATATCGTCTGTATACTTAACTGTAGGAACTTCCATAATAGCATTTACATTGGTAATACTTTTTTTAGTTATGGCACTATTATTTGCTCAATCTAAACTAGTTCAATCCGGAGATGTAAATATTTTTGTTAATGGAGATGAAACAAATCCTTTAGTAGTGCCAGCAGGATCGACATTGCTTACAACTTTATCTTCTCAAAAAATGTTTTTACCATCTGCTTGTGGTGGTGGTGGAACATGCGCCATGTGTAAATGTAAAATTCATGAAGGTGGTGGAGATGTTTTACCTACTGAGATTGGTCATTTATCTAGAACTGAACAACAAGATAATGTACGATTATCTTGCCAGGTAAAAGTTAAAGAAGATATGAAAGTTGAAATTCCAGATGAAATTTTTGGAATCAAAAAGTGGGAGTGTGAAGTTGTTTCAAATTACAATGTTTCAACATTTATAAAAGAGTTTGTTGTAAAGTTACCTCCTGGAGAAAATTTAGACTTTAAATCAGGAGGTTATATTCAAATTGATGTTCCAGAAACTGAAATAAACTTTAAGACTATGGATATAACTCCACATCCTGAATTAGGTCATAAGAAAGATGTATTTAAATCTGATTGGGATCAGTTTAATCTTTGGCCATTAAAGATGGTAAATGATGAAGAAATTTTTAGAGCATACTCTATGGCAAACCATCCAGCTGAAGGAAATATAATTATGTTAAATATTAGAGTAGCAACTCCTCCTTGGGATAGAGTAAAAAATAAATGGATGGAATTAAATCCAGGCATTTGTTCTTCTTATATTTTCTCTAGAAAACCAGGTGATAAAATTTCTATTTCAGGTCCATATGGAGAATTTCATATTAATAAAACAGAAAGAGAGATGGTTTATATTGGCGGTGGTGCTGGTATGGCTCCATTAAGATCTCATATTTTTCATTTATTTCACACAAAAAAAACTAATAGAAAAGTTTCTTATTGGTATGGAGGAAGATCAAAGAAAGAACTATTTTACTTAGATCATTTTAAAAATATTGAAAAAGGATTTAAAAATTTTAAATTTTATGTTGGTTTATCAGAACCACTTCCAGAAGACAATTGGTCTTTGAAAAAAAACTTGGATGATAAAAAAGATGGTTATGTAGGCTTCATACATCAAGTCCTTTATGATAACTATCTAAAACATCATGAAGAACCAGATGAAGTTGAATATTATTTATGTGGCCCTCCTCTAATGAATCAAGCAGTTCTAAAAATGTTAGATGATTTAGGTGTTCCTGATGAAAACATTAGATTTGATGATTTTGGTGGTTAATTCCTGGAATAGTCTATTATTTCATTCCAAGTTCTAAATAAATTTTTATAACATATTTTTTCAATATGTTCTTCACTGTATTTTTTTTTAAGTAAGCCTAAAATAATATTTGGATAGTCTGCAACACTTTTTAAATTATAAGGTAATGTATTTCCCAATCCATCGAAATCAGATCCAAAACCAACATAATCTATCCCTACTAAATTAACTACATGATCTATCGCATTAATGACATCTTCAACATTTGCAAATGGCTTTTCCTCTATAATAATTCTATTTTTAAATTTATTTATTTTATTAATATCATTGATTTTATTCTTATTTATCCAATTTTCAACTTTTCTATCAATATCGCTGAATTTTTTATTAGATAATTCATTGACAAATTTTGAACCAAAATTTATTAGAATTAAACCATTAGATCTTGCTAATTCCTTTATCATAGCATCACTCATATTCCTTTTAAAACCTGGCGTAAATTTTCTAGGGGATGAATGAGATGCAATTACAGGTGTTTTACTTATTTCAATAACTTGGTAAAATGTTTCATCTGTCACATGAGATATATCTATCATCATTCCTACTGAATTCATTCTTGAAATGACCTTTTTACCAAATGGACTTAAGCCATTCCATGTTTTTGTTGAATCATATGAGGAATCACATATTGCATTATCTTTTCCGTGAGTTAGTGTCATATATCTTATGCCTCTGTTAAAAAAGTAATCAATATTTTTTAATTTTTTTTCTATTGCAGCACCATTTTCTACCCCCATTGGTAAAGAAATCAATCCTTCTAAAAAATTTTTTTTAATTTCAGATGGGGTATTTGCTAGAGCGAATTTATCAGGAAAAGACGCAGTTATTTTTATAACTATATCAATTAAAGAGTCAGCCAGTTTTTTTGCTCCACCAGATTCTTGAAATTCAACTGGTATATAAATAGACATAAATGGAGCATCTAATCCTCCTCTTTTTGATTTTGGATAGTCAAAATCACCATCTGTATTTTCAGTAATATCCAAAATTTCATCTTTCTTTAAATACCCTCCTTTTTTTAATCTGTGAGGCAAGTCAATATGCCCATCAGCAATAATAAATTTGTTTGCCAATTTTTTAGATTTAATGATAAGTTGTTTTTCTTTCATTTTAAATTAGAATTATACATGAATCAAAATCAAAGTCACGAAACAAAAAATTTGATAGCTTTAATTATAAGCTCACTGAATAACCACCATCTATTGGTAAATTTATTCCATTTATATAAGATGCTTCTTTACTACATAAAAAACAAACCGCACTAGCAATCTCCTCAGGCAAAGCAAACCTTTCAGCTGGTATATTTTTTTTGTATTCGCTCTCAATACTTTTTATAGATATTTTATTAATTTCCGATCTATTTTTCATTAAGCTTTTTAATCTATTTGTTAATGTAAAACCGGGTAATACATTATTGACCGTTACGCCAAACTTTCCAAGTTCAAAAGATAAAGTTTTTGACCAACTTGCCATGCCCCATCTTATAGTATTTGAAACACCTAAATTTTGAATTGGTGCTTTTACAGATATTGAAATAATATTGATTATTCTACCAAACTTAGATTTTTTCATAAATGGTGCTAATGCTTTTACAAGAATATGACTACAATGTAGATGCATTGAGATATACTTGTCAAACTCTTCTTTTTTAGCTTCAATAATTTTTCCAGGAGGTGGACCACCAGTATTATTTATTAAAATTTCAGATTTATTTCCATTATTTATATAATCGTTTATTTTTTTTTCTAATAAATCAGGGTGGTTAAAATCTGCAACAATAAAATCATGTTTTTGATTTTTGGATTTATCCAATAAGGATAAAACATTATTTAATTTTTTTTCATTTCTTGCTATCAATGTAACATTGGCATTTTGTCTTGATAACTTAATTGCAATTTCTTTACCTATACCATCAGTACTTCCGCAAACTATAGCCCTTTTATTTTCTAATGATAAATTCATTTTATTTATCTAAAATTTTTTTACTAGCTTGAGTTATTGCTTCAGTATCATAATTACATTCTGTATATAGTTCATCTTGAGATCCATGTTCAATGATTTTGTCTGGAATGCCTAATCGTTCTATATTATTTTTGTAATTATTATTAGCCATGAATTCTAAAATGGCACTTCCAAACCCTCCCATTATACAGCCATCTTCTACTGTAAGTATATTTTTATATTTTTTGAGAACTTTATGGAGAAGTTTTTTATCTAGTGGTTTTACAAATCTCATATCGAAATGTCCAGGAAATATTTTATCTTTTTTTAATACTTCAATAGCTTTTGTAACATAATTCCCTATATGTCCAATTGATAAAATTGCTAGATTTTCTCCATCACATATTTTTCTTCCCATCCCTATATCTATTTTTTCAAAAGGTGTTTGCCAATCTATAAGAACACCTGGCCCTCTAGGATATCTAATTGTAAATGGGTTAGAATTTTGTATCTGTGCAGTATACATTAAATTTCTTAATTCAGTTTCATTCATAGGTGCAGAAACGATCATATTTGGTAGACATCTCATATATGCAATATCATACGCCCCATGATGAGTTGGCCCATCTGATCCAGCAATACCGGCTCTATCTAAACAAAAGATAACCGGTAGCTTTTGGATACAAACATCATGAATAACTTGATCATATGCTCTTTGCATAAAAGTACTATATACATTGCAAAAAGGAATAAGCCCTTGGGTTGCTAATCCAGCACTAAATGTAACAGCATGTTGTTCAGCAATCCCAACATCAAAAGCTCTTTCAGGCATAGATTTCATCATTATATTTAAGGATGATCCTGACGGCATTGCCGGAGTTATACCCATTATTTTTTTATTTTTCTTTGCTAATTCTACAATTGTATTACCAAATACATCTTGATATTTTATTGGTTTTTTGATCTTACTTTTTTTAGCAGATTCACCAGAGGTTTTATCAAATTTACCAGTTGCATGCCATTTTGTTTGATTTTTTTCAGCTAAATCAAAACCTTTACCCTTAACTGTTAAACAATGAAGAATTTTTGGGCCATCAATTTTTTTTAGATCATTTAAAGTATCCACTAATTTATCCAAATCATGTCCATCTATCGGACCAAAATATCTAAGATTTAATGATTCAAATAAATTAGAATGATTTAAAACAAATGATTTTAAACTTTGTTCTAATGTTCTTCCAATTTTTTGTGCCTTTGGACCAAACTTACTAATCTTACCCAAAACACTCCATATATCATTTCTAATTTTATTAAATGTTTTAGATGTTGATATTTTAGTTAAATAATTTTTTAATGCTCCAACATTTGGATCTATTGACATACAATTGTCATTCAGAATGATTAACATATTTGATTTTGATACACCCGAATTATTCATACCTTCAAATGCAAGTCCTCCAGTTAGTGCTCCATCACCAATAATTGCTATATGATTTTTTTTGTTCTCTTTTTTATACTTTGCTGCTGTGGCCATTCCTAAAGCAGCTGAAATAGAGGTAGAGGCATGCCCAACTCCGAATGTATCGTATTCACTTTCGGATCTTTTAGGGAAACCAGATAATCCATTATAAACTCTATTTGTGTGAAAATTATTTTTTCTACCAGTTAAAATTTTATGACCATAGGCTTGATGTCCAACATCCCAAACTATTTGGTCATAAGGTGCATTAAATACATAATGTAGTGCAACTGTTAACTCAACTACGCCCAAACTAGCTCCAAAATGACCTCCATAGTTTGAAACTGTATCTATTATAAATTCTCTTAATTCATTACAAAGTAAATGCAGTTCATCATTACTAAGTTTTTTCAAATCATTTGGAAAATTGATTGTTGATAATATCTTACCCTCTTTACTATTCATATATTTTTTTTGAGCTTTTGATTTTTATTTGAATAATAGTTTGTAAATCTATAATTTTTATAAGAAAGAACTATTTATATTTATGTTAAAACTTATACGAATTATACGAATTTGAGTTATAAAATTAAGATACCACTATTTGAAGGCCCATTTGATTTACTGCTTTTTTTTATAGAAAGGGATGAGATAGATATTAAGGATATACCAATAGCTACCATTACAAAAGATTTTCTTGATTATATTGAAAATCTAGAAAGTATGAATATAGAAGTAGCTAGTGAATTTATAGTAGTGGCTGCAACATTGATGAGAATAAAATCAAAAATGCTTTTACCTAGACTTATGATGGATGAAGATGGAAATGAACTTGATCCTAGAGATGAATTAGTCAAACATTTATTAGAATATAAAAAATTTAAATCAGTTATTGAAGATTTTAAGAGCTTTGAGAAATATAGAAATGAAAAGCATATTCGTGGGAACTTATACAAAGAGATAAAGTCTATTGCTTCAAAAAGCAATATAGAAATAGAGATGCAAGATGTAAATCTTTATAAATTATTGACAGTATTTAATAACGCAATTAATAAGCTAAATCATGAAAAAAACATTAAATCTCATCAAATTATGCAATATCCGTATACAATTGAGAAACAAAAGAAATACATTTTAAATTTAATAAAATCAAAAAGTAAAATAGCTTTTTCAGATTTAATTGATGAGAATCCTTTGAAGATATTAATTATTTATAATTTTTTAGCAATATTAGATTTAATACAAAACTCTAAAGTATTTATATCAATTGGTGATGGTTTAAATAATTTTTGGTTAAGCTTTAAGTCTTAAAAAAAAAGTCACTTTCAATATTGGCATTATCATCAGAGTCTGAACCATGAATAGCATTAGCCTCTATTGAGGTAGCATATAGTTTTCGAATAGTTCCTTCCTCTGCTTTTTCTGGATCAGTAGATCCAATTAACTTTCTAAAGTCTTCTACAGCATTTTCTTTTTTTAATGACATAACAATTATTGGACCTGAACACATATATTCACATAAGTTTTCAAAAAAAGGCTTTCCTTTATGTATAGAATAAAACTTTTCAGCAAGCTCTTTATTTAAGCTTAATAATTTCATATTTGTTATTTGAAAACCACTGTCTTCTATTTGTTTAATTATTGCCCCACTATATTTTTTTTTAAATGCATCAGGTTTAATTATTGTGAATGTTTTGTTACCTTCCATGATAAATTATGTTTTTAAGTATTTTAAAAATTTATTTAAATATATATTATAATATGATTTTAATCTTAACTCAAAAAAAAAATTTTTTTTTAAAAAAAATTATCCCACTTTTGCAAGCTAAAAAAAGAAAAAGTTATTAAGGAATTAAAAAACATATTATCTAAAAAAAGAAATATAGTAATTACTACTCATTTCAATCCCGATGCTGATGCTATAGGGTCATCATTAGGGTTATATAATTTTTTAAAAAAACAAAAACATAATGTATATGTTATTGTTCCCAATGATTATCCTAATTTTTTAACCTGGATGAAAGGGAATGATAATGTTATCGTATTTAATAAAGAAAAAAATAAATCTAAAGATCTCATTTTAAATTCAGATTTAATTTTTTGTTTAGATTTCAATAGCTTAGAAAGAATATTTGATTTGGGAGATATTATTAACGTAAGCTCATCAAAAAAAATATTAATTGATCATCATCCAAATCCATCAAAATTTTACGATTACAGCTTACATTCTTCAAAAGCTGCTGCTACTTGTGAATTAATTTATGATTTTATTAATATGATAGGAAATATTAAAGATTTAGACAAATCCATTTCTGAATGTCTTTATGCAGGCATTATGACAGATACAGGTTCATTTAAATTTTCTTCTACTTCCTCAAAAGTTCATAGAATTGTTGCTGATCTAATAGATAGAGGAGTAGATATAAATAGAATTCATAGATTAATTTATGATAACAATTCTATAAATAAACTCAAACTTTTAGGATTTTCTATTTCAAAACGACTGAATTTTCTTGAGGAATATAATACAGCATATTTTGTTTTAAGTAGAAATGATTTAAAAAGATTTAAATATAAAAAGGGAGATACAGAGGGGTTGGTTAATTATGCTCTTTCAATTAAAAATGTTAATTTGGCTTGTATCATAATTGAAGATAAAGATTTGATAAAGTTTTCATTTAGATCAATTGGAAACTTCTCAGTTAATGATTTTGCAAAAAAACATTTTAATGGAGGGGGTCATAAAAATGCAGCTGGAGGAAGGTTAGATGAAAATCTTAATGTAGCTTTAAGTAAATTTTTAAAACTTGTTAAAGCAAATAAAAAAAAATTAATCTATTAGTACAAAATTTTATTACTTATGAATCCTATAAATAACCTACCATATTTTTTGATTTTGATTGTTGCAGGATTAATCATTTATTCAGTTTTTTTTAATACGAATTCTGTACAAACTACTGCAAGCGGAATAGAAATTAATTACCTTAAAAAAGGTGAAGGAAAGAATCTTGAAGATGGAAATATTATTATTTTCAATTTAGTATATAATGATCATGAGGGCATGGAGTTACTTAGAAAAGTTGGTGATGATCCAGTTGTTTTAATGAAAGATTCTACCTGGGATTATAATGGTATAATTTATGAAGTAATAAACTTATTAAAGAGGGGAGATAGTGTGAAATTTGATATTTCTACTGAAGATTTTTATGCTAATTCTCCTTCTGCTGGTTCTATACCAGATTCTATTAAAGATAAGCCTTTAACATTTTATTGTGGAGTAACTGAAATAATGAATAAAGAAGAATTTCAAGAGTATCAAAAAGAACAATATGAAAAAATGCAAAATGAAATGAATAAACAAAATGAAGACCAATTATCTATAGATTTAGAAATCTTAGATAATTATTTAAAATCAAACAATATTGATGCTATATCAGCAGAATCTGGTTTAAGATATGTTATCACTGAAAAAGGAGATGGAAATAAACCTTCTGTTGGTTCAAAAGTTAAAGTACATTATACAGGAACATTATTGGACGGACAGAAATTTGATAGCTCTCTTGATAGGGGAGAACCATTTTCTTTTGATTTAGGTGTTGGAATGGTAATTTCTGGTTGGGATGAAGGAATTGGCTATTTAAGTAAGGGTGCAAAAGCGACTCTATATATTCCTAGTCCTCTCGGTTATGGACCTAATGGTGCTGGAGGAGTTATACCAGGAAATGCAATTTTAATTTTTGAAGTTGAATTAATTGATTTCGAGTAAATAAAATGGATAGGCTAATTATTCAAGCTTTAAAAAGTTTTTGTTTAGTTGTTATTATTTTTTTTCTATTTACATGTGAAGAAGGTAATGATGTTATTTCAAGAACTTCCTCTGAACAGTTAACTTATGACATTAGTAGAATAAAGGGATATATAAAAGAAAATAATTTGTCTGGATTTTCAGAAACATCAACTGGGCTGCATTATAAAATTACAGAAACAGGAACAGGTAAATACCCTACTTTGGGAGATACATTATATGTTCATTATGTTGGTCAATTTTTGAATGGCCAACAATTTGATAAAAGTAATTCTGATCTTCCTTTTGAATTTATTTTAGGACAAGGTGTTGTAATTCAAGGTTGGGAAGAAGGGACTAGATTATTAGATAAAGAGGGGGCCGGTATTTTTTTACTTCCTTCTTCATTGGGTTATGGTAAATCTCCACCAAGTTCTAGTACAATTCCTCCAAACTCTGTTTTAGTTTTTGCAATGGATTTAGTAGATGTAAAGTAATGTTAAAGAATATTAAGCACATTTTTTTAATCTTAATTATTTCATTTTTTTCATGTGATCTAGACATAGAATATGTTGAAGTTGATGATCCAGAAAAGATAGAACTAGATTCTATAAATCAGGTTTCTAAAGATGCTGTATTAATTAATAAATATATAGATAGTGTTGATTTGAAAAACATTTTTACTCTTGATAATGGTGTTAAATACTCTATTACTAAAAAAGGGAATGATATTTTCCCAGAAAATAATAATATTCTTTCAATAAATATTAATGGCTATTATATGAATGATACCACTTTTTCAATTTTTGACACAAATAGTAAAACAATTGCAGAATCCAATGATATATTTATTAATACTAATGAATACGTTCCAATTGCTTTTACTTATACCACTGATGGTAGATATTTTGGACTGAATTCTCTTCATGGTTATTTGACTTTAATTAATCATTTAAAAAAATCAATAGGTGAAATTATGCCCTCAGTAGATGAAAATGGTAAATTCACCATAATTTTACCTTCAGGTACTGCCTATGGAAAAGATGGAAATTCTAATTTTCCTGTAATACCAGGAAATTCTATTTTAATATTTGAGATTCATCTTCTCAAAATTAGAAAGTAATGAAACTCTGTTTTGTCACAAACAATAAGAATAAACTTTCAGAAGTTTCTTCAATTTTAAAAAATATTAAAATCATTTCATTAGAAGACATTGGCTTTTATAAAGATATTTTAGAAACGGGATCTTCTTTAAAAGAGAATTCACAATTAAAGGCAAAATTTATTTATAAGAAATTCAATATAGATTGTTTTGCTGATGATACAGGATTAGAAATTGATTTGCTTAATGGAGAACCCGGTGTTTATTCTGCTAGATATGCAGGAAACAGAAGTAATTCAGAAGATAATATTGATTTAGTTTTAAAAAAAATGAAAAACTCCAAGAATAGGAACGCTCAATTTAGAACAATTATAACTTTATATCTAGATTCTAAAGTTTATTTTTTTGATGGATCAGTTAACGGAAAAATTTCATATCACCCTATTGGTAATTTTGGTTTTGGTTATGATTCTATTTTTATTCCTCAAGGTTATGACATAACCTTTGCTCAAATGAATGCTGAAGCTAAAAATAAAATTTCTCATAGAAAAAAAGCTATTGAAAAGTTAAACACGTTTTTACTTAACAAATAATTTTATGAAAAGATATGTTTTAGGTGTTTCTGGCTCTAGTGGTTCTGGTAAATCTGAGATTCTCAAAAAATTATCAAAAGAAATAAATAGCAATTTAATTTCAATAATTTCTCAGGATAATTATTATAAAAAAAGAGATTCCCAATTAATTGATGTAAACGGTTTTCACAATTTTGATTTACCAGAATCTATTGATCAAATAAAGTTTTATAATGATATCATTAATCTAATTAAAGGAAATAATGTAGAATATTTTGAGTATAATTATAATAATCCAAAATTAAAATCTGTCAAAAAAAAGATCATCTCTAATCCAATAATTATAGTTGAGGGGTTATTTGTTTTCCATTATAACAAAATAGATAGTTTATTTACTTCAAGAGTTTTTATAGATGCAGAGTTAAATCTTATGATAAAAAGGAGGTTAGATAGAGATTTTCATGAAAGAGGATATGACAAAAATGACGTAGAGTATAGATACAAGAATCATGTGATTCCTGCTTTTAAAAAATTTACTGAACCATATAAAAATGAGTCTAACTTAGTAATTAAAAATGACAAAAGTATTGAATTATCTGTCAGTAAGCTTGAAAACTTCTTAATGAATGATTTTAATAAATATAAATCACGTCTTAGTTAATTTGATATATATTCCATACTTTTGTCGTCAAAAAAAAATAGATTTATTTAATGAAAAATAAAGGCTTCATAGTATTTCTTACCTTATTGATTTCATTTTTATCAATTTACTATCTACAATTTACTTTTGTATCACAAAATATACAGGACGAAGCTTCTGAGTTTTCTAGAGATGAAAGTGGTAATATCAACTTTAATAAAAAGCAAAAATATTTAGATTCTATTTGGAATATTCCTGTTTATAGTTTTATTAAAGACTTTACTTTTAAAGAAATAAAAGAAACAGAACTTAACTTAGGATTGGATTTACAAGGAGGAATGCATGTTACTTTAGAAGTTTCTCCAATCGATATTGTTAAAGGTTTATCTGGAAATAATCGAGATATAGATTTCAATCAAGCATTAAATAATGCAAAAGAAAATATTAAGGGGACTCAATTAAATTTTGTTGATGAGTTTTATGAAGAATTTAAACAAATTTCACCTCAAAAAAATTTAGCATTAATCTTTTCTACAGTTTCAAATAGAGGGAGAATAGATTTTGATTCATCAGACGATGAAATTCTGGACATTATAAATTTTGAAGTTGAAAATGCAATTGATAGATCTTTTAATATTCTTAGAACAAGGATTGATAGATTTGGAACATCTCAGCCAAATATTCAAAGACTACAAGGAACCGGTAGAATTCAAATAGAATTACCAGGGGTTGATAATCCAGAAAGAATTAGAAAAATATTGCAGGGAGTCGCAAAGCTAGAGTTCTGGGAGGTTTCTGAGCTTAATGAACCGGAAGTTACAAGGACTTTATCTTTAATCAATCAATATATTTTATCCAAAGAAGATCAAATAAGTTTAGATGAAACAAATAATGATTTAAGTGAAGGCCAGGATTTAGCTAATTTATTAGTAGATTCAGATGATCCATCATTATCAACTTCTGATACTTCGTCAATTGGCGATAATGTTTTGGATTCATTACAAAATTCAATTTCCTCTCCTCTTTTTTCATTGATGAAATCCGAATTTGGCGGATTATTCTATAATGTTAAAGACACAATTACTATTAATAATATTTTAAATGATGATCAAGTAAAATTACTTGTACCTCCAACTCTTAAATTTTTATGGGCGGTAAAACCATTTGATACTGAAAATATAGATTTAGAAAATGAAGATGATGTTCTTCAACTTTTTGCTATAAAAATTTCTAGAGGAGGTAGAGCACCTCTAACAGGAGAAGTTATTTCTGACGCAAGGCAAGATTTAGACCAAGGATCAAGACCATCTATATCAATGCAGATGAATGCAAATGGAGCAAAATTATGGAGAAAGCTGACATCTAATAATATTAATAGGAGAATTGCAATAGTTCTTGATAACTATGTCTATTCTGCTCCAGTTGTTCAGAATGAGATTCCTAATGGGAATTCGCAAATTACAGGAAATTTTACTATAGATGAAGCACAAGATTTAGCTAATATACTAAAGGCAGGTACTTTACCAGCTCCAACAACAATTGTTGAAGATGTAGTTATTGGCCCTACGTTAGGTAAGGTTGCCCAGCAACAAGGTATTAAATCTATTTTATCAGGTCTAATTATTGTAATTCTATTTATGATATTTTATTATGCTAGAGGAGGCTTTGTAGCTAATGTTGCTTTATTTTTTAATATATTTTTCATCCTAGGAATTCTTGCTCAATTGTCAGCTTCACTAACTTTACCTGGAATAGCTGGAATTGTTCTTACAATTGGTATGTCAATTGATGCTAATGTTCTAATTTTTGAAAGAATCAAAGAGGAATTAAGAAATGGTGCTATATTAAAACAGGCAATTTCAAGTGGGTATAACAAAGCATATACATCTATTATAGATGCTAATGCAACAACTCTTTTAGTAGGTATAATTTTATATAGTTTAGGACAAGGTCCTGTAAAAGGATTTGCAGTTACTTTAATTATAGGAATTATTTGTTCTTTCTTTTCGGCAGTATTTATAACAAGAGTAATTGTTGAATACCTGAGTAAAAAAGGAGAAAATAGTAATCTAAACTTTTCTTTTTCATTTAGTAGAAATTTTATGTCAAAAATGAATTTTGACTTTTTATCTAAGAGAAAAATTGCATATGTTTTTTCTAGCTCTTTTATTTCTTTTGGAATAATTTGTTATATAATTAAGGGTCTTGTATTGGGGGTTGATTTTAAGGGGGGAAGATCATATGTAGTATCTTTTGATGAGCCATATAATACATCTGAAATGGAAACATCACTCTTACCAGTTTTTGATAGCAAAGGTGTAGAAGTAAAAACTTTTGGTAACAGTACAACCTTTAAGGTAACAACATCCTATTTGATTGATGATGAATCAGATAATGCTGATTTAAATGTTAAAACCCAACTTATAAAAGGATTAGAACAGTTTACAAATAAATCTTTTGTTGAAGATGATTCTCGAGTAGATGATAAAAACTTTACTATTTCAAGTTCTTCAAAAGTAGGAGCAACAATTGCAGATGATATTAAAAATTCGTCCTATTTATCTGGAGTTTTAGCATTACTTGTCATTTTCTTATATATTTTAATACGATTTAGAAAATGGCAGTTTTCTACTGGAGCTGTTGTAGCGCTTCTTCATGATACCCTTTTTGTTTTATCTGCATTTTCTATTGCTAATTTCTTTGGTTTATCCTATGAAGTTGATCAAGTATTTATAGCTGCAATTTTAACGATAATAGGTTATTCAATAAATGATACAGTCGTAGTATTTGATAGAATTAGAGAAACAATGGGGTTAAAAGTAGGTGGAAATTTAATTCCATTAGTTAACGAATCAATTAATAAAACTTTAAGTAGAACGATCATTACTTCAATGACAACTTTTATTGTTGTATTAGTCCTGTTTTTATTTGGCGGTCCTTCGCTAGGAGGGTTTTCATTTGCATTATTAATTGGAATTTTGATTGGTACTTATTCATCTGTTTTTGTAGCTACCCCAATCATGGTAGAGCTTTATAAAAAATAAAAAACTATTTTTGAAAAAATTTTTATAACAATAACAATATAATTTCGTAAAACTGATTTATGATAAATTCAAAATATATCATAGTTGCTTTTTTTCTTAGTTTGATTAACTCCTCACTATTGTCTCAAATTGTAGATGAAAAAAGAATTTTCGCTAAAAAAATAAATGAAGAAATTGTTTTAGATGGTGAGATGAATGAAAATTTTTGGAAGGAAGCGGAATCAAAATCAAACTTCTTTCAAACAAGCCCTAGAGATTCAATATCAGCTGAATTAGATACCGAATTTAGAATAGCATATGATGATAAGTATTTATATATGTTAGCAAAATTGGAGGATCTTCCTGAAAAGAAATTCATGGTTGGAGATTTAAAAAGAGATTTTTTTGGAGGTTCAATTGATTACATAGCTTTCATGTTTGATACATTTCTTGATGAGTCAAATGCTTTTAATTTTGCTTTATCCCCTTTTGGAATTCAAAGGGAAGCATTAGTTTCAGATGGAGGAGAAGGAAGTTATTCTCCCGGTAGGGGCATATCTTGGTTTAATGTTAATTGGAATACAAAATGGTATTCTGGCACTAAAATCCATGACGGATATTGGTTATGTGAATTTAAAATTCCTTTAAATTCAATAAGGTATCAAACTGGAAGTAAGATTTGGAATTTACAGGTATATAGAGGTAATAGTAAAATAAATGAGCGATCGGCATGGACTGCAGTACCCTTAGGGAAATCACAGGGGAACCTTTCATTGACAGGAACACTAGAATTTGAATACCCATTAGGAAAATCATCAAAAAATTTTGTATTAGTTCCATATGTTTCTGGGTCAGGTTTGAAAAATAAAACTACATCTCCAGTTTCAACAAATTTTGATATAGATGCGGGACTAGATGTAAAATTAAGTCTAAGTTCATCTTTAAATCTAGATTTAACTTTCAATCCAGATTTTTCTCAAGTAGAGGTAGATGAACAACGAACTAACTTGACAAGGTTTGAATTATTTTATCCTGAAAAAAGAGAATTTTTTATTGATAATGCAGATTTATTTACTGATTTAGGTTCAAGATCAACAAAACCTATGTTTACAAGACGAATAGGTATAGCTAAAGATACAACAACAAATCAATACGTTCAAAATCCAATAATTTATGGAGCTAAATTTGCTGGAAAAATAAATGAGGGTTTAAGGATAGGAGTATTAAATATGCAGACTGCAAGATTAAAGTCTAGCGGTATTCCTTCTTTTAACTATGGAATGGCTGTTCTTGAAAAAAAGATTTTAACAAACTCTAAAATTTTAGCATTTTTAGTTAATAAGAATGCAACTTTTAATCCAACTGAAGATAGTTATAGTATAGATTTAAATCATTTCAATAGAGTTTTTGGATTTGAATCTAAAATAAAAAGTAAAGATACTCGATGGAACTCTGAAGTATATTATCACCAATCCTTGGAAAAACAGAAATATAAAGACAGATCTTCTTATGGTGCTAATTTTAGTTATAAATCTCCTGAATTCCAGGCTACAACCTATTTTTGGGCAGTAGGTGAAAATTACAACCCAGAAGTTGGTTTTGTCCCTAGAAAAGATTTTATGTTTTTAAGTCCATCGGCGAAATATATTTTTTATCCTAAAAAAAGCTCAGTAAATAGCCATGGACCTGAAATTGACTACGAAATGTATTTTGATCCAACAAATGGCACTACGGATTATGATATAGATATAGATTATAATGTTAGATTTAGGAGCGATGCCAATATAACAATAAAAAACAATCGTATATATACTAAATTATTATATGATTTTGATCCTTCTCGTTCTGACGGCGAACCATTACCTGCTTTAAGTGATTATAATTATTCTAATTATACTTTTTATTTTAGATCTAATGGTAGGAAAAAGACTTCTTTAAGTTTAAATGGAAAATTAGGAGGCTTTTTTAATGGAAAAATAAGAACTTTAGGTGGTACTGTAACATATAAATTACCTCCTAATTTTAATGTTTCTTTAAGTTCTCAATTTAATGATCTAGAATTTCCTTCTCCATATTCAGACGCACAATTTCTTACGCTTAGTTCAAAGATTAATTTGAGTTTTACAAAAGATTTATTTCTAAGTACTTACCTTCAATATAACAATCAAATTGATAACATAAATATCAATGCTAGGTTCCAATGGAGATTTCAACCACTATCTGATATTTATTTAGTATATACAGATAATTATTACGCTGAAAATCCCTTATTTATGAACTTAAAAAGTAGATCTTTTGCTTTTAAAATTAATTATTGGTTAAACATTTAATACCTTTAGTTAGTTTTATTAAGTGCTATGAAAAATAAAAAATCTTCTAGAAGAAAGTTTATTACTAATTCAAGCCTTGCCTTATCTGCTTCTTTTGTTTCTTTATCTTCTTGTGCTGATAAAAAATCAGAAACTAAAATAAATTCACCAAATATAAACTTTAACAAAAACTATCAATGGAAGATGGTTACAACATGGCCACCCAACTTTCCTGTTCTTGGAGAAGGATGTAATATTCTATCTCAGTGGATAAATAAAATGTCAGGAGGTAGATTAGAAATAAAGGTTTATGGAGGAGGAGAATTAATTCCAAGCCTCGAATGTTTTGATGCAGTTAGTAGTGGTGCTATTGAAATGGGTAGTGGCGCTTCATATTATTGGGCTGGGAAAGTTCCTGCATGTCAATTTTTTTCTTCTGTTCCATTTGGAATGAACCCTCTTCAAATGAATGCATGGCTTATTTCAGGTGGTGGAAATGAATTGTATAAAGAATTATATGATCCATTTGATCTAATTCCTTTTCCTGGAGGAAACACTAGCATGCAAATGGGAGGTTGGTTTAATAAAGAAATTAATTCTATTCAAGACTTAAAAGGTTTAAAAATGAGGATCCCTGGCTTTGGAGGAAAGGTGTTATCAAAGGTAGGAGGTTCTGCTGTAACAGTTGCTGGTGGAGAGATATACACAAATTTAGAAAGAGGAGTTATCGATGCTACAGAGTGGATTGGACCATATCATGATTATTTGATGGGATTTTATCAAGTTGCAAAATACTATTACTATCCTGGATGGCATGAACCAGGGGGAGTCCTTGAAATGATTGTTAACAAAAAAAAATTTTATAATCTTCCATCTGATTTACAGGAAATTATCATTCATGGGATTGAGGCTATGAATACATGGATGCTTTGTGAATGCGATTCCAAAAATAGTATTTATTTGAATAAACTAATAAATGAAAAAGGTGTTATACTAAAACAATTTCCTGATGAAGTAATTAGAGAGTTAAAAAGAAAAACGAATGATGTTATTGATGAATTAATATCAAAGGATGAAAAAAGTAAAAAAATTTTTCAACATTATAAAAAATTTAGAGAATCAATTGAGGAATGGTCATCAGTGAGTGACAAAATGTATTATACTTTATAATTATTTCATTAAAAATTTTGGAAAGATTGATATTATTTCAGGATAAATAACAAGAGTGGCAAGAAATATTAATTGAATCAAAACAAAAGGAATTACTCCAACATAAATGTCTTTTGTTTTTACCTCTTTTGGTGCAACACTTTTTAAGTAAAATAATGAAAAT
Source organism: Marinoscillum sp. (assembly GCA_042095375.1). Lineage (GTDB taxonomy): Bacteria > Bacteroidota > Bacteroidia > Cytophagales > MED-G16. Next base: position 20,894 of record JBELBJ010000005.1, on the reverse strand, counting down.
CCAAATGGAGGAGTTAAAAAAGAGGTTTGAAGATTAATTGCAATTAGTATACCAACCCATATTAAATCAATATCTAACGCAATAAATATTGGAACTACAACAGGGACTATAATAAATATTATTTCAATGAAATCGATAAAAAATCCAGCAAGAAATATTATTAAAAGAACTAATATTACAAATTCATTGGGGGATAGATTTGCTTGAGTTATTAGATCTATGAGAACCTTATCTCCTTCTAATCCTCTAAATACTAATGAAAATGAAGTTGCTCCTATAAGAATCATGAATACTGTGGAAGTTAAATGAGTAGTTTCCTGCATAATTTCTTTTAGTACTTTTATCTTGAGTCCTCCATTTGATTTACTAAGAATTATTGCTCCTAATGCTCCAACACCTGCCGCTTCAGTCGGTGATGCAATACCTAAAAAAATAGAGCCCAGTACTGTTCCGATAAGCAAAAATGGTAAAACAAAAGCTTTAGTAATCTGAAAAAAACTTGTTTCCTCATGGAATTTTTTAATCTCATTTTCTGGCATGCTAGGAGCAAGTTTTGGATAGATTAAAGAAATAATTATGATATACAAAAGGTACAATAAAACTAGAATTACTCCAGGAAATAATGCAGAGGTAAATAAACTTCCAACCGACACATTTAAAACGCTTCCAAGCAAAACTAAAACGACTGAAGGTGGAATAATTTGACCTAAGGTTCCAGAGGATGCAATTACTCCAGTTGCTAAAGATGGACTATACCCTCTTTTTAACATAGTAGGTAAACTTATCAAGCCCATTGTTACTACAGTTGCCCCAACTATACCTGTTGAAGCAGCTAACATAGCTCCAACTATAATAACTGAAATTGCTAATCCCCCTTTAATTCTCCCAAACATTAAAGCCATTGTTTCAAGTAATTTTTCCGCTATACCTGACTTTTCAAGAGTGATGCCCATAAAAATAAAAAGAGGAACAGCTAAAAGAACAAAATTGTTCATTATCCCATAAATTCTTAAAGACAGTAAATAAAAAAAGTCTACATCAAAAAAAATAATTCCTGCTATAACAGAAACACCTCCAAGAGTTAAAGCAACAGGATACCCAATAAGTATTAAAATAAAAACTAGAGCAAATAATAATAAAGGTATGTACTCCATCATTTCTATTTTTTATTTAATTCGGAAATATGTTTTATTATTTCTAAACAACCTTGAAGGAAAAAGAGGATAAAACCAATTGGAATAATAGATTTTATAATAAACCTGAAAGGAAGCCCACCTTGATCAGGGCTTGATTCTAAAATTAAGTAAGAATTTTCCACAAAGGGTATCGAAGATATTATTATGATATAACTAAATGGCAACAAAAATACTATTGTTCCAATTAGATTAACCCAACTCTTTGTTTTGTCACTAAATTCATTATAAAAGACATCGACTCTTACATGTCTATTTTTTTGAAGAGTATATGATGATCCCAAAATAAAAATACATGCAAAAAGGTGCCACTCCAATTCGTAGAATCCCGCTGTTGAGTAATTAAAAATATACCTTAGAAAAACATCTATGGATATCACTAAAACCAAAATCAAACTTAGCCATGAAGTAATTTGGCCAGTTCTTTTTATAAGATTTTCAATATTTTTTTTTAACATTTTTAAATCAATAATACAAAATACAAAATATTGAATTTAATATCTTTGTAATATTTAAAAATCTATTAGATGAAAAAAGATATTAGAACTATTTCGACTAAAGAGCTTGAAGAATTTTTTCTTCAAAACAAACAAAAGAGCTTTGTGGCTAAGCAGATAATGGAATGGTTGTGGAAAAAATCTAAATCTTCTTTTTCTGAAATGAAAAATATTTCAAAATTTAACAGAGAATTATTAGATTCTAACTTTATTATTAACTCAATCAATTCTGATGAAATTCAAGTTAGTAGTGATAAAACAATAAAAACTAAATTTAAGCTTTTTGATGGGTATACAGTAGAAGGAGTTCTTATACCTCAAAATAAAAGAATGACGGCTTGCATTTCATCTCAGGTAGGATGTTCTCTTTCTTGTAAATTCTGCGCTACAGGAACTATGGATAGAAAAAGGAATTTATCTGCTGGAGAAATTTATGATCAAGTGGTACATATCAGTAGGCAAGCCAAGGAAAATTATAACTTTTCACTATCTAATATCGTTTACATGGGTATGGGAGAGCCTTTATTGAATTACTCAAATGTTATTCAATCCATTGATCGTTTAACTTCATCTAAAGGCTTAAGTATTTCAAAAAGAAGGATTACTCTTTCAACTTCAGGAATTTCAAAAATGATTAAAAAATTAGCTGATGATAATATTGGAGTCAATTTGGCGTTGTCTTTACATGCAGCAACTGATGAAAAAAGAAATCAAATTATGCCAATTGGAGAGTCAAATTCATTAAAATCTCTTAAAGAAGCTATAGAATATTATTATTCAAAGATGAAGAAACAGCTAACCTATGAATATATTTTATTTAATGAATTTAATGATTCTATTGAAGATGCCAAAAACCTTTACTCTTTTACTAGACATACTCCATCTAAAGTTAATATTATTGAATATAACCCGATCGAGGATAGTCAATTCGAAAAATCTTCAGAATTAAAAATGAATCATTTTATCTCATACCTAGAAAATAAAGGAGTGGTTGTGAAGGTAAGAAGAAGTAGAGGTAAAGATATAGATGCGGCATGTGGCCAATTGGCTAATAAAAATAAAGCTTAAAAACTAAATTGTGAGCATTTTTGAATATGAAACCAAAAATTTATTTTTTATAGATGAAAGACTCAAAATCTTTATATTTGCATAATCTACTTAGCCTTAAATGATGAGAAATAATTATTTCATAATATTTTTTACACTTATATTTTTCTCTTTTTTTGAGTTGTTTTCTCAAACTGCAAATCCTGATTC
>JBELBJ010000005.1:0-17847 GCA_042095375.1 Marinoscillum sp. | reverse complement strand
AACAAATAGTGTTAACGATGCCCCTGAACCTTTGCCAGATGCTATTATTAATTTAGCAGAAGGTTCTGTCACGAATATTGATTTAAGTGTTAATGATGGAGATGATGATAATCCAAAAGCACAACTAACTTGGGCTTTGGCTCAAGCTCAATTTTCAAAAGGAACGATATCAAATTTTAGTGCCGCTAATGGTACATTAACTTATACTGCTCCTGCTGCTTTAACTTCAACTTTTGATGAAACAATGAACTATACTTTAACTGATGGAGCTCTTACAACTCAGAGTACCTTTAGAGTCCAGGTTGTAAATACTCCACCAGTTCCACAAAATGATCAATATACAGTAAATGTTGGAACCCCTCTAGTTATAGCCGCTCCAGGTCCCCTTGCCAATGACCCTGGAACTAATGCAAAAAAAATGGTATGGCAAAATGATTTTCCTGACCATGGAACTCTTCTGTGTGATGTTGGTGGAGATGCTTATAATAGTTTGGCATGGTTTTGTCAAAATGGAAAATTCACTTATACATTTACAGGAAATAACCAGCTTACAGATCAATTTACCTATAAGCTTTTTGATGGAGAAGAAAATTCAAATGTAAATGCTACTGTAACAATAAATGTTAACCACTGTCCAGTAGGAGGCACAGGAGATGTCTATGAGGTTAATGAGGGTGGAACACTTAATGTAGCTACAGCTGCTGGCGCAGGAGGAGGAGTTATATTAGGTACCGTTGGTGATGTACCTGGAACAGGAGCAAATGAAGGTAAAAAAACTGCTGGAACAGCAGATTCAGATATTAATAATGGAGATGTATTAAAGGCAGTATTGTCTGGTGCAGCACCTGCTCATGCTCAATCTTTTACTTTAAATCAGAATGGTACATTCACTTATGTTCATGATGGAACCAATGCAGCCGCGCCAAATCATCAAGTTACTTTTCAATATACCCTTCATGATGGCCCCGTTCCTTATAATGCAAATAATAACCCATCAGGATGTCCACCTAAAGGCCCATTTACTGTAACTATTAATATAAAACCTCAAAATGATTGTCCTGATTGTACAAACGATACTTATACAATTCCTGAAGGCTTTGCTATGAACGTGCCGGTTGGAAGTGGTTTTATTCAAGGTGACCAGGCAAATAATGCTAAAAACTACGGTGGCAGAAAAACAGTTGGAGGTCCAGATACAGATGAAGAAAACAATACTCTTTCAGCTGTTAAAACAAGTGATCCTACTGGATTTGTTCCAGGAACATGGGTTTTTAATGCTGCTGGTGATGGAAGATTTACTTATACTCATAATATGAATCCTAATGTAGGAGCTGTTGTAAGTTCAACTACTTTTAAATATAGAATTGGAGATGATGGAGCAGATCCCAACTGCCCACCTGCTGCAGGAGAAGAGTGTACAGTAACTATTATAATTCAAAATGTTGCTCCGGTAGTAAGTAATGATGATATACCTTGTAATGATGCAGATGCAGTTAATGAAGGAGGAGAAACAATTGTAAGGGGAAATGTTGCAAATGGAATTGATTCTGAGGGAATATTAGCCAATGATGTTTTTAACAATCCTAACGATCCAAGAAATATTAGTGTAACAGATGCTCCTGATTTTGGAACTTTAATATGTGACTTGAATGGCGATCCAAACTTTGGTCAAGCTAATTTTTGCTCAGATGGATCATATAAATATACTCATAATTGTACCCCAGCAAATGATGCTAATAATGTTGAAACTATAAAATATAAAATCAATGATGGTACAGCGGATTCAAATGAAGGAACTCTTACAATTTGTATAAAGAATATATGTCCTACTAAAGAAACTGATAATTATCTTTTATTGATTGATGATGGGGGAACATTGAATGCCAATGGACAAGGCGGGAACCCAAATGGTGTATTAACTAGAAATGATGGAATAGATGATGGGAACGATGGGATATTAGTAGATACGGACCCAAATAATTGTGATAATTTAACTGCTGCAATAAAGACGTTGCCTGTTGGAGGAACTATATCTTGTAGAACAGCTGGTGATGCAAAGTTAAATCAAGCTAACGAAATTTGTACGGATGGAACGTTTAGATATGATGATAATGTTGGGGGTGCTGCAACAGCATTTTTTGAATATACATTATCTGATGGTGAATGTACAGTTGATGATATAAGAGTTAATTTATCCGTTAATCAATGTCCGGTTGGGGCTGCAGATACATACAGTGTAAATGAAGGTCAATTTATTAATATAAATACTGCTGCAGGAGCAGGAGGTGGGGTTATACTAGGAACTGTAGGTGGAAGTAAAACTGGAGGTGCTGCTGATACTGATCCTAATGCTACTCCATTAACTGTTGCTTCAGCTGGTATAAATAATAGAGGTATAAAAACTGCACCTACAAAAGGTACTATTATTTGTGAAAAAGGAGGAGACCCTAATCAAGGTGCTGCTCCTTCCATATGTTCAGATGGTACATTTAAATATACTCATTTGGGAGCCGAGCCAGGAGTAGGAGTAGACGATTTTTTTGAATATATACTAACCGATGGTGTTTGTCAAGTTGATGTTCGTGTTGACTTAAACGTTAATCCTCAAAATGATTGTCCTATTGGTACACCAGATACATACGAGGTTAATGAGGGACAAACTATAAATATAAATAGTAAGGGTGGAGCAGGAGGTGGTGTTATTCTTGGAACAGTAGGTGGAGCCAAGTCAGCAGCAGGTGTTGACTCAGATGTAGATTCAAATGATAATAATATGACAGTTACAAAGGCTTCAAATCCTACTCATCATGTTGGACCATTTGTTTTAAATGTTGACGGAACATTTATATATACTCATAATGGTGGACCATCTGTTACAGACTCTTTTCAGTATACAATTAATGATCAAGATGGGTGTGCGGCATCAGCTCCTGTTACAGTTACAATAAATATTACTCAAACCAATGATTGTCCTGTAGGAAATGCAGATACATATACAGTAGCCGAAGGAGGAACTCTAGTACTTGATGATCATGATGGAACTGCAAATGCAGATGCCAACGATAATGGAATTAAAGCTAACGATACGGGAGATGAAGAATCAAACAAATATGTTCTAGGATGGGAATTAGTTGCTGCACCTTCTAATGGAGTAATTCAAAATCAAACTGCAAATGGAGAGTTACAATATGTTCACAATGGACTTAATACAAATGCTGATACTTTTACTTATAGGTACATAGATGCTGGTTGTGTTGGTGGTGGATTTTCTCCTGCTATTACTGTAACAATAAATATAACCCCAATCGATAATTGTCCTGTTGCAAGGCCAGATAGTTATATTGACATAGTCAACGAGGGTGGAACATTAACAAGAAATGCAGCACAGGGTGTAATTCAGTGGACTACGCCTAGTGCAGTTGATAGCGATATAGAAGGAGATGCATTTATAGTTGAAATCAAGCCAGGTTCGGGACCTTTTAACGCAACATCTCTTACATGTCCTTCAAATCCTGGATTAGGAAGTCCTGCAATTTGTCCTGATGGTTCATTTACTTATGTCCATAACGGCAGTGATAATTTAAATGATCAATTTTCTTATTATGCTAGAGATAATGTTGCTCCTTTCTGTGCAGATGGAGGACCTAATAATAGAACTGAAGCCACGGTAAGTATCCGAGTTAAAGCTCAAAACGATTGTCCAATTGCAATGGATGATGCTTATACTGTTAATGAAAATGAAACTATATTAGCGGATGGCCAAGGTTTAAATCCTAAGGGAGTTATTAACAAACAAAATATAAATTTTGGAAACGCCATAGATACTGATTCAGAGGGAGATGCTTTTACCGTTGCTTTAAAGCCAGCCTCTGGACCATCTAACGCAACATCTCTTACATGCCCTTCAAATCCTGGATTAGGAAATCCAGCAATTTGTCCTGATGGGACATTTCAATATGTACATAACGGATCAGAAACTATTGCTGATCAGTTTACATATGTGATAACTCCTGGAGTTGCCTGTGTTCAAGGAGGAGATTTAGAAGGTGTTGTTAACATTACTATTATACCACAACCTGACTGTCCAATTGTTGTTAATGAAGCTGAGACTGTAGTTGAAGGGGGTACGTTAACAGGTAACAATTGTGCTGGAGGTACTGCTTGTGATTTATCTAAAAATGATGATGATGGTGGTGGAACAAAAAATTATACTGTTACTCAAGCAGCTACTCAAGGTGCTTTTACTCTTAATCAAAATGGTACTTTCACCTATGTTCATAATGGAAATGAAACCCCAGTAGCTGATGTAATAAAATATATAACAAACAATGGTCAGTGTGATAGTAATGAAGGAACTTTAAATATAACTATTACACCAGCAAATGATCCTCCAGTTGCTAATCCAGATGTGTACAATTGTAATGAAGGAGGAAATATTAATATTAATACATTTAATACTGGAGTTTTAATTAATGATACTGATCCTGATTTTACTCCTCCAGCTAACCCTTTTAAAGACGACCCTCTGAAGGTTCATCAAGTTGTAAAGCAACCTGATAATTATGATGCTGTAGCTGCAGGTGCAGCTTTTTCAGTTAATCAAAATGGTACTTTTATCTATTTTCATGACGGCTCAGCAGGGGCAAGTGATACTTTTACATACATTGCAAGAGATGATAATTGCTTGGCTACAAATAACTGTCCTACTACTACTGTTACTATTAATATTGCTGCTATTAATGATTGTCCAGTTGGTGAAGATGATACCTATACAGTGAATGAAGGAGAATTATTAACAGCAGATGGAAATGCTGGAAATCCGGAAGGTGTTATTCTAAGAAATGATGGTAATGATTCAGGTAACGATGGTGTGTTATTTGACTTTGATGAGGAAAACGATCAAATCATTGTAACTCAAGTTGGACCAAATCCTTTACATGGTATTTTTACTCTTAATGCTAACGGCACATTTAGCTATTTTCATGATGGTACCGAGAACTTTAATGGTATTTTCTTTAGATACAATCTAACAGATAATGCAGGATGTAATGTAGCTGCTGGAGGACCGTATACAGTTAATATTATAGTGGTTCCAGTAAACGAGTGTCCAGTGGTTGACGACCATACTTATGCTGGTGTTAATGAAGGAGAGTTTTTTACCGTGGCTGCACCAGCTGGTGTTTCTCAAGGTGCCGTTCCTGATGTAGATCCTGATGGAGACAACCTTACTGCAGTTGTTATTGCAAACCCTACTCATGGATTCTTAACTTGCCCGGCAACTTTGCAAGCTGGAATTTGTCAAGATGGAGCATTTAAATACCAACATAACGGAACTGAAAACCATACTGATACGTTTACATATGGTCAAAATGATGGTAATGGATGTACTAGAAATGGTACTGTTACTATCAACATTACCCCTGTAAATGATCCTCCTGTTGCTAATGATGATCTTACTTATAGTGTAAATGAAGGACAAACACTCAATATTAGTGATATAAACTTAGGAGTGAGAGCAAATGATTCTGATCCAGAACAAAATGTTATGGATGTAAATGAGGTTACATTGGACTGGGGATGTGTCGGATGTACAGGTCCAAGTCAAGCTAACAACTGGGTAGCTAATCCTAATGGAACATTTACTTATACCCACAACGGTACAGATTTAATAAATGTTGATGAAATTAAATACCAGCTTGATGATAATCAAGGAGCAAATAACAAATCTGGTATAGCAATAGTTAGAATTAATATAATAAATACACCACCAGTTGCAAATGGAGAGAATTACACAGTTGATAAATGTGAAACAATATTAGCAAATGATCTCAATGGATCAAATGCTTTAATAGCAGATGGAGTTCTTGTAAACGACACTGATGTTGACCCAAGCGATCAATTAACAGCTATTATAAATTCTGCCACCATTCATGGGGTATTAAGTTGTACAACAAATGGTGACCCTAATAAAGATAAAATAAACAATATTTGTACAGATGGTTCTTTCCAATATGTACACAATGGCACATCCAATCCTACGACAGATAGCTTTACTTATTTTGTCAATGATGGGGAGGTTTCAACTGCTGATCCTGTTACTGCAACGATTACCATTGTAAATAGAGCACCTGTAGGAGTTGCTGATGTATATAATATTCTTGAAGGACAAACACTGACTGTTACTGCTGGCGCAGATGGATTAAAAGATAATGATACTGATGCAAATTCTTGTGATAACCTAACAGTTACTATGAAGACGGCACCAAAATATCATAATGAAAATTCAAATGTAGTTGTAAATCCAAATGATCCATGTCTCAATAACCAAAATAATGTGATTTGCCCCACAGGAGGTCCTTTTGAAGCCCAAACAGATGGTGCTTTCACATATGTTCATGATGGAAGTGAAACTACAATTGATAGCCTTATGTATAGAATTTCTGATGGTAGTCTTGTTGCTCCCGCAACTAAGGCAATTATAAATATTACCCCTGTAAATGATCCTCCTACAGCAAGAAATGATACTTTTTACATTAATGAATGTGAAACTTTAGTTATTGATGTTGCTAATGGACTAAAGAAAAACGATGAGGATCCTGATAATGATATTAGTTTAGTAGAAGTTTTTGTTCCTGCTACAGATATTCCTACTAAAGGAATACTTAGTTGTGGATTTTTAAATAATACTGCATGTAGAGACGGCTCTTTCCAATATGTGCATAATGGAGATGATAAACCAAATGTAGATACCTTTAAATATAGATTATGGGATGGCGAAGATTTTTCTCCAACATTTGCTACAGTGACAATAATAATTAACAATAGACCACCTCCTGGAGCTCAAAACGAAACTTATTCTGTGAATGAGTGTAAGACAATTATCGTAGATGCTGCTAGTGGAGTTTTAGCCAATGACACAGACCCTGATTGTAAAGATGTTATCAAAATTATTATGAAAGATTTACCAACAATGGGAGCATTCATTCCTAATGAAAATGGCTCATTTACTTATAGTCATGACTGTACAGATAATCCTGATAATACATTCTTCACTTATTTTATAACAGATGGTGAAGACACTACTACAGTTGCAGATACGGCGTTCATAAATATTAATAATGTATGTGTAGTTGGAAATGATGATTTATATGAAAATATTTTAGAAGGAGGAAAGCTTATTATAAATGCAGATAGTGGTGTATTGCATAATGATAATGATCAAAACCTATTAGATCCAGTAACTGTTGTTCCGCCAATACCATTAACTTCTCCTCAATATGGAGTTTTGAATCTTTCTGCTAATGGTTCATTTGACTATTTGCATGATGATTCGGAAAACTTTGAAGATGTATTTACATATCTTGTTAATGATGGTGAGTGTGTTTTGCCTGATACCGTCACAGTTACAATAAGGATTACACCAGTTCCAGATACACCTCCAGTAGCTTTGGGTGATACTTACCCATGTATTGATGAAGATAGTGTTCTTCAGACACTTACATATTTGGAAGGCGTACTTGGAAATGATTACGATCTTGATGAAAAAGATTCTATTCTTACTGCAGTTGTAGTTACCCTTCCACTACATGGATCTTTGATTTTAAATCCAAATGGTACGTTTATTTATAATCACAATGGAAGTGAAACTACTACAGATTCATTTACATATTACGCAACAGATGGAGATTTTAATACAGATACTGTTACCGTAAACCTTTGTATTAACCCTGTGAATGATTGTCCAGTACCAGTTGCTGATATATATAATATAAACGAAGGTCAAACTATAGATTCTTCATTAGTTGCCAATGACTCTGATATTGAAATTGCTAATGGAATAACAAATAATGATTTGGTTGTTTCTGTCTTGGATGAACCTAAAAATGTTGATGGTGATATAATTGGTAATTTGTATTGGAGTACTGATGGTAAATTTATCTATAATCCTCCAAGGCATATAGAAGCTCCAGGACCTGAAGTTGTTACGTTTGAATATGTTCTTTCTGATGATGGTTTTATTTTATGTGATTCTTCTACAACAGTAACTATAACAATTGCTCATATTAATGATTGTCCTGTTGCAGTTAACGATTCAATTGAATTTGACGCTTCAAGCCCTATTACGATAACTAAGGATTTAATAGCAAACGACTTTGATATTGATTCTGATATTGATTCGACTAGTATTGAGATTACTAGAAATCCTGATTTTGGAGAGGTAATAGTCAATAATGACGGAACAATTACATATAATTTTGATAATTCTCCAACAAATTTTGATACTTTAATTTATACGGTAAGAGATATAGAGGGATGTGCATCAAATCTAGGGTATATGTTTATTCATGCTAAGAATTTGAATCCTACTATTTATGAACTACCAAATTATTTTACTCCAAACAATGATTTATTTAATGATTATTTTGTTGCAAAATATCAAAACATTAGAGAAGAATATATTGGTTTTAAAGTAAAGATATATGATAGATATGAAAGGATAGTTTATTCAAATGAAGATATTTCTACAGATCAAGTATGGGATGGTAAAAATAATTTAGGACAACCTGTTCAATCAGACTTCTACTATTTTGAAGTGACACCAGTAGAATATAAAGGAACAAAGTATGAAAGAAGTAAGGATATAATGGTTGGAACTGTATATTTGGAAAGAGCTCGGTAGATCCTAATTATCAGAAGTTAGACAATACACTGCAAATGTTGCTAGCCAATGTTCTCCTCCATATCCGCTATCAAACATAATTTCATAACCTTTTTTTGCATGTTTACTTGCAATTTCTTTGTATAAATATTTTTTTTCTTTGTCTCCATCAATTGAAGACGCAATTCTATTTAAAGTCCATGCTCGATGAAACATTAATCCAATTAGATGTCCTATACCTGGATCTTTTGGGTCTAGTACTATTGGCGGGTTTACAATATTTAAAAATTTTTTACTTTTTGGATCTGGTAAGAATTCTTTCAACCAATTATTAAATTCTTTAGTACTTAAAATCTCACTCATTGTTTCTGCTTCTGCAAGACAAGGAGAAAGGAAGTCTGTTCCAGAGGGCTCATAATCAACTGGACAATTTTTATCATTCAAAAAATATTTTAAACTAAATTCATTTATTTTATTTTTTAGTTTTTGATCTCCAACTTCATTAATATAATCCAACATTAATGAAAAAGAAAAAGCAGAATTGGCATGTGTTCCTGGCCTTAAAGGAGATGATAAGTTTTCTAAAAAATTTTGAGTTCTTAAAGATAAAAGATCAACTAATGGTTTTAAATTTTTGGTCCATATTATTCCATCCTCATCATCCCAGCTTTTCAATTCACTATATAGCTTTAGTAACCACGCCCATCCATATGTTCTCTCAAATCCTTTAGCAAATTCATTTTGAAAAAAATTATATTCTTTTTTTAGATTTTCTTCTGAAAGATTTTTTTTTAACCTTGAACGGATTTCGTCTTTAAGTGAGATATCAGGAAATATTTTTAATATCTTTACCATCGTCCAATGTCCATGAACAGCTGAATGCCAATCCCAGCAACCATAAAACGAGGGAGTGATTTCATAGTGGGGTTTCACCCATTTTTCATCTTTAAATCGATAACCAATTTTATATGGATATTTTTTATTAACACAATTAAGAGAAAGCTTAACAAGTTTTTCTGCCATATTTATATCTAATAATGGCATTTCAGTTTTTTTATTAATTAATTGATTTTTGCAACTGAATATTAAAAGACTAAATAATGATAAACAAAAAATAATTTTTTTCATTTTTTACTCAACTTAAATAGTTTTTCTTTCTCTTTTTTTGTTAAACTTGAATACCCACTTTTAGATATTTTATCTAAAATCAAATCGATTTCATCTTGATCACTTTCATTTACAATAGGTTCTTCTTTATAGGTATAAGATTCGGTTTTTTTTTCAAATTTTAACTTTTTGAAAAATGATAATATCTTAATAATAGGTCCCCCCATATTATTTCCATTTTGTAATTGTTTAATAAATATATATCCAATGAGAGCTCCTCCTATATGAGCAATTTCACCACCTGCATTTTGACCTGTTATATCAAAAAAGGAAATTAAAAAATAGAATAGGGCTATATATTTTATTCTTACAGGCCCTATAAATAGAAGATAAAAAGTATAATTTGGCATAAGTGTTGCTGCGCCTATTACAATACTAAATACCCCAGCTGATGCTCCTAGCATCAAAGAACTTTCAATTCTATCATAATAAAATGGAATAATATTAAATATAGCCATATAAGATAATCCTCCAATTATACCACCAATTATATATAGACTAATTAAAGAATTATTTCCAAGATTTTCGGTTATAATTTTTCCAAACCAATAGAGAAATAACATGTTCCATAAGATATGAGAAAAGCCTTGATGAAGGAAAAAATATGAAATTAAGCTCCAAGGTTGAAATATAAATTGTTTAAAATCTGATGGAAGCATTAAAGAGTTAATAAAACTTAGAAATAAACTTCCAAAACCTAGAATTTGAGAAAGCACTTTTATTATGCTAATGGAAATAAAAACAATAACATTTATTAAAATGATTTTGATAAGTCCATTTTCAGGTTTATTCCATTCTTTTTTTAAATCTTCAATTATAAAATTGGCCATATTTTAATAGTAAGTTCCGTGTTTATTTTTCCAATATCTTAAAATAATATATGCAATTAACATACCTCCTAAATGAGCTAGATGTGCAACATTATCTCCTGGTATTCTGTTTAGTTCACTCCAAAGTTCATATATTCCATATACCAACACTAAATATTTTGCTTTTACTGGAATTGGAGGAAAGAGAAGCATTAACTGCATATTTGGAAATAACATAGCAAATGCAAGTAGAATTCCAAATACTGCTCCTGATGCCCCAACCATTGGAATATCACTTTTAAACGCAAATAATTGATTAGCTGAAACTTTACTTTCTTCTATATAGTTTATATTTTCTGGATTATCAGAATAATCAATAATAAAATCATAAAGTTGATTATAATATTCAGGGGCATTATCAAGGATTAGTTTTCTAAATTTTTCTGGACTAGGATTTGAAACATAATTTTCAGTTTCTTTTTCAAATTTGTATGTTTCAATAAAATTAATTCCACAATATAAAATGCCAGCTCCAACTCCAGTTAGTAAATAAAAAACAAAAAACTTTTTTGATCCCCAGACTTTTTCTAAAATTGGAGCAAATACTAAAACAGCGAACATATTTGAAAATAAGTGTAAAAAATTAGCATGAATCCACATGTAGGTTAGCATCTGGAATGGTTTGAAGTTTTCTGATAGAATATATCTCATTCCTAAAAACTCAATAACATCCTGATTAGTTATAAAGAATAATATTCCATTAATAATTAGAATATTTTTAGCTGCTGGGGTTAGATTAAACATTAAATAAATTGTTTATTTGCTCTTTATTTATTTGAATAAATATTTTTTTACCATCAGGTGTATAATTGGAAATTTCACATGAAAAAAGCTGATCAATTAGAGATTTAATCTCGCTTTCCTCTAAATTTTTTTCTTCAGATATTCTGCATCTTTTTGCAAAAGATCTAATGATTTTTTCATTTTTATTATCATCAATTTTTTCATTATTTAATTTCATTTCTTCAATAAAACTCTCAATTAAATTTTTTTCATTAATTTCTTCAGAACCGGATGGTATTCCATTTATAATAATTGAATTATCTCCGAATATATCAATATCAAAACCTAATAATTTGATTTCATCTATCATTTCACTCATTAATTGAAAATCTGTTTTATTTAATTCAACATATTTTGGGAAAAGAGATTGTTGAGAATTTGATTTTTTATTCTGAAAATTAGATTTATATTTTTCATATAATATTCTTTCATGCATTAATGATTGATTAAATATCAACACTTTGTTGTTAAGTTGCTTGAAAATATACGGTTTTACCAATTGAATGGGTTCATTATTTGACTGTTCTTTTTTTTCTTCTTGTTCCTCAAAAATAGACTCTTGGTTTGAAATCATATTTTCAGATTTAGCTTCCTCAAAAATTTCTTCCCATCTATTTTTAGGAAAATTTTCAGATTTTGAATCTTGATCTATAACATTATATTCTTTTATCCTTATGGATTTAAAATTGACATCAGCATCAAAATTGATGGATGGAGATACATTGTGAATTGCTAATGATTTGTTTACTGAAGAATGGACTATATTGTATATAAGTTTTTCATTTTCAAACTTAATTTCATTTTTTGTTGGATGAACATTTATATCTATTGATTTTGGATTGATCTCGATAAATAATAAATAAAATGGAAATTTTTTTTCTTCAATGAGTCCTCCGTAGCTTTTAATTACAGAATGATTTAGATATGAACTTTTTATAAATCTATTATTTACAAAAAAAAACTGTTCGCCTCTAGTTTTTTTTGAATTTTTTGGTTTTCCAATAAACCCTTTTATAGTAATATCATCAAATTTTTCATCACACTTGATAAGTTGCTCTTTATAGTTTTTTCCAAAAATAGATACAATTCTATTACTTAAATTAGATTTTTTTAAATTATAAATTTCCATTTCGCTGTTATACAATGAAAAGCTCACATCAGTATTGGCTATTGCAATTTTTTGAAATTCATCGATAATATGTTTTAATTCAACAGCATCTGATTTCAAGAAACTTCTTCGAGCAGGTATGTTATAGAATATATTTTTCACAATTATAGTTGTTCCTCTATTTTTTGATATTTCTGAGGTTTCTTTAATTTTAGATCCTTCAATTATAACTTTACTTCCAATATCATTATTCTCCATTTGTGTTGAAAGCTCTACTTGACAAACCGATGCGATTGATGATAAAGCTTCGCCTCTAAATCCCATTGTTTTAATTTTAAAAAGATCATCAGATTTTTTTAGTTTTGAAGTCGAATGTTTTTCAAAACACTTTATTGCATCATCTTTACTCATCCCTAAACCATCATCTATTACCATAATTTTATTTTTTCCTCCCTCCTTAATAATAACTTTTATGTTTTTTGAAGAAGCATCTATACTATTTTCTAATAACTCTTTTATTATAGAAGATGGTCTTTGTACAACTTCCCCAGCAGCGATTTGATTAGCAACAGATTCAGATAGTTTATGAATAATATTTTTCATCAAGAAGTCAATTTTTTTTATTTAATTTATAAAAGTAAATAAGAGGAATAAAAATTAGTAAAATAAAAATTATGTTACCATAATACAGCCATCCAATAAAAATCAGCGAAAGTAATAGGAATAGGAATAATTGCAAATTACCAGGCTTTAAAATTTCTTTTTCATTTTGATTATCAAATTTGTTAATAAACATTTTTTTTTTCTTTTCATTTTTAATTTTAGATATCCTTTGTTCTATATCATCCCTAATAGGATCATAATGTCTTGGTTTAACATTGAATTTTTTATTTTTTGGAAGTCTTAAAAGCGAGGGAAGTTTCATTATATATTTTTTATAAAGATAAATTTATTATTTTTTTTTTTATAGAAAATTAAACTATTCATAATCAATTTTTATATGAAATTGGGATCAAATATATTAATTTTATATCGATGAAAATCGGAATAGTTTGTTATCCTACTTATGGGGGAAGTGGCGTTGTTGCTACTGAATTAGGAAAAGAGTTATCGAATAGAGGTAATAAGGTACATTTTATATCATATGCTGTACCTGCTAGATTAAATTTCCATAATGAAAATTTATTTTATCACGAAGTTGGAGTAAAAAATTATCCTTTATTTGAATTTCCACCTTACGAATTATCTCTAACAAGTAAACTTGTGGAAATTATTCAATATGAAAAATTAGATGTCCTTCATGTTCATTATGCTATCCCTCATGCCTCTTCTGCATTATTGGCAAAAAAAATTTTGGCTAGTTATGGTTTGAATATACCTATAATAACAACATTACATGGAACCGATATTACTTTAATTGGAAATGATCCATCTGTTAAGCCAGTAATTAATTATTCAATAAATGAATCGGATGGTGTAACAGCAGTATCTGAAAGTCTAAAAAAAGATACACTAGATAATTTTGATATTAATGTTGATATTAATGTTATTCCAAATTTTATTAATCTGGACAGATTTAAAAAATCAAATGATAATAAATTCAAAAATAAGATTTGTAAAAATGATGAAAAGTTAATTTTACATACCTCAAATTTTAGAAAAGTAAAGAGAATTCAAGATGTAATAAATGTTTTTTGTAAGATAAATAAGACTATTCCTTCTAAACTTGTAATGATTGGAGATGGTCCAGAAAGACCAAACATTGAATCTTTAGCAAGAGCTAATTGTAGTCTAAAGGACGTGACTTTTCTTGGAAACATAGATAATGTTGAAGATGTTTTGTCAAATGGAGACTTATTTTTATTGCCTTCAGAAAAAGAAAGCTTTGGTTTGTCTGCTCTAGAGGCTATGTCTTCTTCTATTCCTGTCGTATCTTCAAACATTGGAGGGTTACCTGAATTAATAGTAAGTGGTAAATCTGGTTTTTGTTGTAATGTCGGAGATATAAATAAAATGTCTGAAAAATCTTTATTTGTATTAGATGAAATGAATCTTAAAAAATTTAAAGATAATGCATTAATTAGAGCAAAAAAGTATAGTATAGAAAACATTGTGCCTCAGTATGTAAAGTTTTATAATAAAATTATAAATGAAAAAACTTAAAAAAATTTTTGTTTTAGATACCTCTGTTATTTTACATTCTCATGATTCAATAATGAATTTTGAAGAAAATGATATCGGGATTCCTATAACTGTTCTTGAAGAGCTCGATGAAATGAAAAAAGGAAATGATACAAAAAATTTTGAAGCTAGAGAATTTATTAGGTTAATTGATAAACTTTCAAAACATGAAATGCTTGATAAATGGATTTCTTTAAATGGAAAAAATAAAGGTAAGTTTAAAGTATTAGTAGATAAAAAAAATGATATCAATAATGTATTTAATGATGAAATTAATGATCATAAAATTTTAAACTCTGCTGTTCAATTACAAAAAGAAGAAAAAGATAAACTTGTGATTTTAGTTTCTAAAGATATAAACCTTAGATTAAAAGCAAAATCTTTAAAGCTAAGAGCAGAGGACTATTTAACAGGGAAAATACAAAATGTTAATTCCTTAGATGTTGAAAGTCAGGTTTTAGAAAATATAAAAGATTCTTCAATTGATAAACTTTATGAAAATTCTATACTTAAAAAGACACAAATATTTAGAAAAAAAATTTTGAGTGAAAATAGATTTTATATTTTAAAAAGTGAAAAAAAATCAATTCTTAGTTTTTACGATCATGCAGAAGATATATTTGTAAAAGTAGAAAAGAAAAATGCTTATGGAATCAATCCAAGAAATGCTGAGCAAGCATTTGCTTTACATGCATTATTTGATCCTAAAATTAAGCTTGTCACAATTAATGGAGTAGCAGGAACTGGAAAAACTCTTCTGGCTTTGGCATCTGCTCTTGATCAAAGAAGAAATTTTAAACAGATATTTGTAGCTAGACCTATAGTTCCATTGAGTAATAAAGATATTGGTTTTTTACCAGGTGATATTCAATCAAAAATTAATCCTTATATGGAACCTTTATGGGATAATTTAAAATTCATACAAAATCAGTACAATCAGGCAGATAAAGAATTTAAAACATTAAAGAATATGATTGAGACAGAGAAGTTACTTATTCAACCTCTTGCATACATTAGAGGTAGAAGTTTTTCAAATATCTTTTTTATAATTGATGAAGCTCAAAATCTAACTCCTCATGAAATTAAAACTATAATTTCTAGAGCAGGAGAGAATACAAAAGTTGTTTTCGTAGGGGATATATATCAAATAGACACACCATATCTTGATTCACAAAGTAATGGATTGTCATATCTAATTGATAGATTGAAAAAAGAAAAAATTTATTCTCATATTACATTAAAGAAAGGTGAAAGATCAGAATTAGCTAATTTAGCTAATGATTTGCTTTAAGCTTTATGATTAAGTCAAAGAAAGAATATTTAAGAGAATACGAATTAAGTGTTTCTAATCCAGAGAAATTTTGGTCTAATTATGCAAAAAAATTTCGGTGGATATCTCCATTTAATAAAGTATTAAACTGGAATTTTGATGAACCAAAAGTTGAATGGTTTATTAATGGGAAATTAAATATAACAGAAAATATATTTGAAAGAAATCTATCTAAAATAAAAGATAAAATCGCTATCATATGGGAGCCAAATGATACAAATACTGAAGCAAAAAAAATAACATATCAAGAATTATATTTTCAAGTTTGTCAATTTTCAAATGCTTTAAAGAAAAAAAATGTAAGAAAGGGAGACAGGGTAATTATATATATGCCAATGTTACCTGAGGCTGTGGTGGCTATGTTATCTTGTGCTCGAATAGGAGCAATTCATTCAGTAGTATTTGCTGGCTTTAGTGCAAATTCTCTATCAGATAGAATTAATGATTCTGGAGCAAAAGTAATTATTACTTCAGACGGAAATTTTAGAGGTGATAAAATAATTCCAGTAAAAAATATTGTTGACGAGGCAATTCAAAAAACAAATTCTATTGAAACTGTAATTGTTTTAAATAGAACTAATATGGATGTATTGATGAAAGAAGGTAGAGATCATTGGTATCATGAAATAGTAAAAGATGAGTCTATTGAAAATAAAGCAGAAATCATGGATTCTGAAGATTCTTTATTTATTTTATATACTTCTGGTTCAACCGGGAGCCCTAAAGGTGTAGTTCATACTTGTGGTGGATATATGATTTACAGTCAGTATACATTTGAAAATATTTTTCAAAATAAAAATGCTGAAGTTTATTGGTGTACTGCTGATATTGGATGGATTACTGGCCACTCATATATTGTTTATGGTCCTTTATTGAGTGGAGCAACAACTTTAATGTTTGAAGGTGTTCCTACTTATCCAGACCCTAGTAGGTTTTGGGAAATAGTTGATAAACATAAAGTAAATCAATTCTATACTGCTCCAACAGCAATTAGAGCCTTACAATCGTTTGGAGATAAATATTTTAAAAACTCAAGCCTAAATTCATTAAAAGTTATTGGTTCAGTAGGAGAACCAATAAATTTAGAAGCTTGGAATTGGTATAATTCAAATATAGGTAAAAATAAATGTCCTTTAGTAGATACATGGTGGCAAACAGAAACAGGTGGCATTATGATCTCTCCTATTCCTGGAGTAATTAAACCTAAGCCAACTTATGCTACACTTCCCCTCCCTGGTATCCAACCTATACTTTTAGATAATAATGGAAATGAAATTAAAGATAATGAGGTAGAAGGTAATTTGTGTATTAAATATCCTTGGCCTTCAATATTAAGAACAACTTATGGTGATCATGAAAGATGTAAAAAGACCTATTTCGCAACTTTTAAAGGATACTATTTTACTGGGGATGGAGCAAAAAGAGATAACGATGGTAATTATAGAATATTAGGTAGGGTTGATGATGTAATTAATGTTTCTGGGCATAGAATTGGTACCGCTGAAGTTGAAAATGCTATAAATGAAAATGTTTCAGTAATTGAATCTGCTGTTGTAGGATATCCGCATGAAATCAAAGGTCAAGGCATTTTTGCTTTTATTATAATTGATAATGATAAATTGAATGAAAATTATAAAGATGATATAAGAAATACAGTATCTGATTATATAGGTCCTATTGCAAAACCCGATGAAATATTAATTGTTCCAGGATTACCAAAAACTAGATCTGGTAAAATTATGAGAAGAAT
>JBELBJ010000004.1:42222-96302 GCA_042095375.1 Marinoscillum sp. | reverse complement strand
TATCTTGTTGAAAAACATTTTAAGAAACCCGTAATTATTGTTGATTATCCAAAAAAAATAAAAGCTTTTTACATGCGTCAAAATGATGATGATAAGACTGTTGCAGCTATGGATGTTTTATTTCCTATAGTTGGAGAAATTATTGGAGGATCCCAAAGAGAAGAAAGATATGATAAACTTTTGTCTAGAATGAAAGAGATGAATATTTCTGAAAAGCAGTTATGGTGGTATTTGGAAACTAGAAAATTTGGTACTGTTATTCATTCTGGTTTTGGTCTTGGCTTAGAGAGATTAGTTCAATTTGTTACTGGAATGACTAACATTAGAGATGTTATACCCTTTCCAAGAAGTCCAGGAAATTGTAATTTTTAATTTTTTATTTTAATTTACTTTATTGTAAAAATTATTGTTATAAAATCATGAAAAATTTTTTATTATCATTTTTGATTGTTATTGCAATATTTTTGGTTGCTTGTGAAGAAGATGATGTAAAACCTTTTGAGGGGACATGGTCTGGCACTTATACTGGAGGAGATTCAGGGACATGGGAAGCTACAGTTACTTATTCTTCTGATGATGGTGTTGGTGTTGTGACTGGAACTACTACTTCATCTAATGCTGGCGGTGGAAATAATCAAATTGCAGGCGCACTAGGAAGTGACGGAACTATAACTGCTGCAATTGGAACTACAAATGATGGAGGAGAGTGGCTTGGTAAATTTGAAAAAAAGGATGCTGCTGGAACTTGGAAAGGTAAAGATCCAAATGGGAGTTCTGTTGAAGGTACATGGACTGGTAAAAAGAATTAATTAGTCTTAACTATTTCTTCTTTTTATCCTCTTTCTTATCTTCCTTTTTATCTTCTTTAACTTCTTCAAAATCTACATCTGCAATGTCATCTTTCTTATTTTTTGAGGAAGATTTTTTACCACTTTTAGGTTCTGTTTTAGGGTTTCCTTCTTGTTGACCTTGCTGTTGTTCCTGAGAAGCTTTGTACATTTCTTGACTAGCTGCTTCCCAAGACTTATTTAAAGTTTCAATACATTTATCAATTTCTTCTAAATTTTGACTCTTATGAGCTTCTTTTAATTTTGCTAAAGAACTTTCAATATTTGATTTATTTTCTTTAGATAATTTATCACCAAATTCTTTTAACTGTTTCTCAGTTTGAAATATTAAACCATCAGCACTATTTATTTTATCAATTTTTTCTCTCTCTTTTTTATCAGAATCCTCATTTGCTTTAGCTTCATTTTTCATTTTTTCTATTTCCTCTTCACTTAGTCCAGAAGAAGCTTCTATTCTAATTTTTTGCTCTTTTCCTGTTCCCTTATCTTTTGCAGAAACATTTAATATACCGTTTGCATCAATATCAAATTTAACTTCTACTTGTGGAACACCTCTTGGTGCAGGTGGAATTCCTTCTAAATGAAATCTACCAATAGTTTTATTATCTTTAGCCATTGGTCTTTCACCTTGCAAAACATGAATTTCAACAGCTGGTTGATTATCAGCAGCAGTTGAAAATGATTCTGACTTTTTAGTAGGAATGGTAGTATTTGATTCAATTAATTTTGTGAATACCCCTCCAAGAGTTTCGATCCCGAGTGACAATGGAGTTACATCTAAAAGTAAAACATCTTTTACCTCTCCAGTTAAAACACCACCTTGTATAGCTGCGCCAACTGCAACAACTTCATCTGGGTTTACCCCTTTTGATGGTTTTTTACCAAAAAATTTAGACACTTCTTCTTGTATTTTTGGTATTCTGGTTGATCCTCCAACTAAAATTATTTCATCGATACCACTAGCATCTAATTTAGCATCTTTAAGTGCTTTTTTACAAGGTTCTAATGTTCTTTGTATTAATTGATCTGAAAATTGTTCGAATTTTGCTCTTGATAGAGTTTTTACTAAATGTTTAGGTACACCGTCTACTGGCATAATATATGGTAAATTTATTTCAGTAGATGTTGAACTTGATAGTTCTATCTTTGCTTTTTCTGCTCCTTCTTTCAGTCTTTGTAAAGCCATAGGATCTTTTTTTAAGTCTATTCCTTCATCTTTTTTAAACTCATCTGCGAGCCAATCTATAATTATATTGTCAAAATCATCTCCGCCAAGATGTACATCTCCATTGGTAGATTTTACTTCAAAAACACCATCGCCAAGTTCTAAAATAGAAATATCAAATGTTCCACCACCTAGATCAAAAACAGCAATTTTAACATCTTTATTTTTCTTGTCTAATCCATATGCTAAAGCTGCCGCAGTTGGTTCATTGATAATTCTTTTCACATCTAAGCCTGCAATGGTTCCAGCTTCTTTAGTAGCTTGTCTTTCAGAATCATTAAAATATGCAGGTACTGTAACCACCGCTTCTTTTACTTCACTTCCAAGATAATCTTCAGCTGTTGATTTCATTTTTTGTAAAATCATGGCAGATATTTCTTGGGGCGTATATTTTCTTGATTCTACATTTACCCTTACAGTATCGTTACTTCCTTTTTCAACTTTGTAAGATAAATTTTTAATTTCTTTATTTATTTCTGAATATTTTTTACCCATAAATCTTTTAATAGAACTTATAGTATTTTCTGGATTAGTTATAGCTTGTCTTTTGGCTGGATCGCCAATTTTTCTATCTCCTTTACCTTTTTCCAAAAATGCTACTATTGAGGGAGTTGTTCTCTTTCCTTCGCTATTTGGTATAACTACTGGTTCATTTCCTTCCATGACGGAAACACATGAATTTGTAGTTCCTAAATCGATTCCTATAATTTTAGCCATAATTAATAAACTTTATTTTCATCTATAATTATGCAACTATTATGCCAGATTATTAATATGACACCTTGTCATATAAACTATTAACTAGGTATTACCTCTATAAGAGCACTAACTTTATTTTTTATTATTTCTACAACACCACCTGAAATTAATAATTTTTCGGTTTTATTATTTTTATCATAAAGAATTTCACCTTTATTTAAAAAACTTATTAGAGGAGCGTGATTATTTAATATTTGAAATTTACCATTAGAACCAGGAAAAATTACAGAATTAACTTCACCTTCAAAAATTTTATTTTCAGGCGATAATATTTCTAGATGCATAATATTTGGATGCTAAATGTTTATTGTTTTACTTTTTCAATCATTTTTTCTCCTGCTTCTATGGCTTGTTCTATTGTGCCTTTTAAGTTAAATGCTGCTTCAGGAAGATGATCTAAATCTCCATTCATGATCATATTAAAACCTTTAATGGTATCTTTTATATCAACTAACTCTCCTTTAATTCCAGTAAATGGTTCGGCAACATGAAAAGGTTGAGATAAAAATCTTTGTACTCTTCTTGCTCTATGAACAACTTCTTTATCTTCATCTGATAGCTCATCCATACCTAAAATAGCTATTATGTCTTGTAGTTCTTTATATCTTTGAAGTAGCTCTTTTACTTTTTGAGCACACGTATAATGTTCTTCTCCTACTACTTCTTCTGTTAGAATTCTAGATGTAGAATCAAGAGGATCAATGGAAGGATAAATTCCAATTGCTGCTAATTTTCTAGATAATACACTTTGAGCGTCAAGGTGAGAAAATGTAGTTGCTGGTGCAGGGTCAGTTAAATCATCAGCAGGAACATATACAGCTTGAACAGAAGTAATAGAACCTTTTTTTGTAGAGGTAATTCTCTCTTGCATAGCTCCCATTTCGGTTGCTAGAGTAGGCTGATATCCAACAGCAGATGGCATTCTTCCTAAAAGTGCAGATACTTCTGATCCTGCTTGAGTAAATCTAAAAATATTATCAATGAAGAAAAGAATATCTCTTCCTTTACCTTTTCCATCACCATCCCTGTAATATTCAGCTAACGTCAATCCAGATAAAGCAACTCTTGCTCTTGCACCTGGTGGTTCATTCATCTGGCCAAACACAAATGCAGCTTTAGATTTTTTTAATTTCTTTTTATCTACTTTTGATAAGTCCCATCCTCCTTCTTCCATAGATTTTTTAAAATCTTCTCCATAATCTACGATTCCAGCTTCAATCATTTCTCTCAATAAATCATTACCTTCTCTTGTTCTTTCTCCAACTCCAGCAAAAACAGATAAACCTGAATAAGCTTTTGCAATATTATTGATTAGTTCTTGAATTAAAACAGTTTTACCAACACCAGCTCCCCCAAATAAACCAATTTTACCACCTTTATTATATGGTTCAATAAGATCAATAACTTTAATTCCAGTATAAAGAATTTCAGCTGAAGTTGAGAGTTCTTCAAATTTTGGAGCTTCTCTATGAATAGGGAGTCTGTCATTTGCTTTGGGTTGATCCATTCCATCAATTGCTGAACCTACAACATTAAATAATCTTCCATTAATATCTTCACCCACAGGCATTGATATTGCTTTTCCAGTATCTATAACTTTCATTCCCCTTTTTAAACCCTCTGTACCGGACATAGCTATTGTTCTTACCCTATCTTGTCCAAGATGTTGTTGAACTTCTAGTGTAAGACTAGAACCATCTTCTTTTGGTATTTCTAATGCATTTAAAATTTCAGGCAGGGTATTTTCTTTTTCAAAAGCTACATCTACCACGGGACCAATTATTTGAGTTATTTTACCAGAATTTGTCATTATTATAATATAATTTATTGATTAATAAGAAACGAAATTAAGTTATTAATTAAACTTAACAAAAAGAAAAAAGGTTAAAATTTTTTTTTTAAAGTTACATTTTAGGTAGTATAATTCTTAAAGTTGTCTCTATTCCTTTTATAGATTTTAAAACAAATATTTTTCCATTGTGATACTCTTCAATAATTCTCTTAGTTAGACTTAAACCAAGCCCCCATCCTCTTTTTTTTGAAGATATTCCAGGATTAAAAATATTAATATATTGATTTTTCTCAATTCCTTTACCATTATCAGTTATATCAATTAATAGTTCTTTTTTTTTAGAATTTAAAATTATTTTAATTATCCCCTTTTCACCAACAGCATCAATAGAGTTTTTACAAATATTTTCTATTGCCCATCCTAATAGTTCTTTGTTAATTTTAACTTTAACATTTTTAACATCAGATTCAATTAAAAAAATAATTTTTGATGAAGATCTTTTTTTTAAATAATCAATTGACTTATAAATGAGTTTTATTAAATCTACATATTCTAATTTTGGCTTTGATCCAATATTAGAAAACCTTTCAGTAATGATTGTAAATCTTTTAATATCTTTTTCAATTTCTGATATTATTTCTGGTTTTGATTTTAATATTTTTTTTGATTTAATGTATTCTAACCACCCAATCAATGAAGATAGAGGAGTCCCTAATTGATGGGCTGTTTCTTTTGCTAATCCTACCCATATTTTATTTTTTTCTGCCTTATTAGAGTAGTTAAATATTAAATAAAAAATTATTGATAAAATAACAATAACAAATATTTGTATATAAGGGAAAAAGCTTAAAATATTAAGTAGTTCAGAGTTTTTATAATAAATAAATTGATAATCGATTATTTCATTATTTTTATTTTTTAAATTAATTTTTATTGGATCATTAATATTTTTCATCAATGACAATTCTTTAATTAGAAATTCTTCTTTTTCTGATAACGAATAATCATTTTTCAACTTGATATTTTTTGAATCAATAATTTTGAAATTTTTATCTGTTATGATTACAGGTATGGACTTATTACGTATTACAATTTCTTGAATTAAAAAATCAGTATTTATATCATTTTCATAATTTGCTAGGTATTCTATTGAGCTTGCATAAAGTTCGATTGTGTTCTTTTCTCTTTCTTTAATATCATTAATAATTATGTTAACATACCCTATTGAAAAAATAATTGATATAATAACCAGAAGAGAAATTATCCATTTCATCTTTGAATTATGAGAGTATAAATCACCAAAACCTTTTATCATTTAATTTTAATTATAATAAAAGATATAAATTATATTGAACTTATTTTTTATAGTTAACGGTAATATTTCCAAGACCTACGTCAACTATGAAAGATCTGACATATTTGGTATTGTTTTCTGATAATTTATTTACAAAAATATTCTGTTCAATTTCATGAAAATTTTTAGGTAATTTGACTGATGATAGTGGAGAGTTATTGATAATAATTTTTGTTCCTACATCATCAAATGGCAAGTTTATAATTATTTTACCTGCACTTAAATTAGTTTTTGAAACGAATGATTTATTCTTATTTTTAGCTATATCGAGAGTAACATTTCCAAATCCTATTTCTGTAAAAATATTTTTGGCATTAGATAAATTAATATTTTTAGTATCAAGTGCTCCAATTTCAATTTTAATTTTTAATGAATCCATCTGTAAAGGGTTCTCTCCATTCTCCTCATATATAAGTAATAGATTAGCATTTCCACTAGCTAAATCAATATTATCAATAGGTATGTTGGATAAGTTAATGTTTGCATCTGCTATTTTGGAATCAAAAGAAAAGTCATAAATTTTATTTTCATTAATAAAAAACTCCCAAAGATTACTTTCATCTACAACTAAATTACTCAGAATAGGATCATATAAATTTTCAACAGTAAAATTTACACTTCTAATTCTTTGATCTAGTCTTTTACTTGTAAAGGATGGATTTAAATTTTCGTGGTTTGGAGAACCAAAAATATCAATCACATTTGATCTATTAGATGGTGTGATTTTATATTTTCCAGTTTGAGCCTTGACCTTAAAGACAATCTTATCATATGAATTATCATCTTTAATAGTATAGAATTTTTTTGACTGAGAACTAACTGTTATAGAAAAAAGAGTGAGAAATATTATAAATAATAGTTTGGGCATTCAATTAAAACGTGCCACCTTTTTTTTAGTTTCTTTTTTTATATAAAATCTCTAAGTTTATCAAAAAAACTTCTATCAGATTTACCAGGATTAGGCTTGAAATTTGATGAATCTTTTAATTTCATTAATAATTTTTTTTCATCTTCTGTAATTTTTTTTGGTGTCCATATATTCACATAAATTAATTGATCGCCTCTATTATATTGATTTATATTTTTTATTCCTTTATCTCTTAGTCTAAGTATTTTTCCACTTTGGGTTCCTGCAGCTATTTTTATTCTTACCATTCCATCTAAAGTTGGAACTTCCACACTTTTCCCTAATACTGCATCAACAAAATTCAAATTCAAATCATAAAGAATATTTTCTCCATCTCTTTTAAATATTTCATCTTCTACTTCTTCAATAAGTATAAGTAAATCCCCAGGTTCACCTCCTCCAGAAGCATCATTACCCTTACCACTCATTGATAATTGCATTCCATCAGAGACACCTTCTGGAATATTAATTATTATAACTTCTTCTTTATATTCTAATCCGGTGCTATCAACTCCTGGAGGCTTTTGATCAATTAGTTTACCATTTCCATTACAAGAGTTACAAGCAGATGTTGACATCATTTGACCTATCATAGTATTCATAACCTTTTTTATTTGCCCTGAACCATTACATTGATTACAAGTTTTATAGGTAACGCCACTTGCAGTAACTAATCTTTTTACTTTAATTTTTTTTTCAACACCTTTATAAATTTCTTTAATATTTATTTTCAATCTAATCCTTAGATTGGTTCCTTTTTTAACTTGTCCTCTTGATGATCTCCCTCCAAAAAAACCTTCAAATGGACTTCCATCACCGAAGATATCTCCAAATTGACTAAAAATATCTTCAACATTCATTCCTCCACCACCAAAACCACCATTAGACCCTCTCAATCCATCATGACCAAATTGATCATATCTTTGTCTTTTTTCTGAATTACTTAATACCTCATATGCTTCTGCAGCTTCTTTAAATTTTTCCTCAGCAGAACTGTCATCAGGATTTTTGTCAGGATGATATTTTATTGCAACTTTTCTGTAAGCTTTTTTTAATTCAGTATCTGATGCATTTTTGTTTATACCTAAAACATCGTAATAATCTTTTTTTTCCATATTATGATCCTGTTACAACTTTTGCAAATCTGATTACTTTTTCATCTATGATATATCCATTTTCAATAACATCAACTATTTTACCTTTCAGATTTTTCTTTGATGGTATTTTTGTAATAGCTTCATGAAAATCAGGATCAAAACCATCTCCAATTTTAATTTCCATTTTTTTAACTCCTTGCTTTTCTAATAAAGAATTTAATTTTTGAAAAATTAATTCAAAACCTTCTATCGATGTTTTTAAATTTTCTTTAGAAATTGATTTTATAGCTCTTTCAAAGTCATCAATTATTGGTAATATCAAACCAATTAATTCTTTATTTGCACTATTTATCATTTCAATTTTTTCTTTTGAAGTCCTTCTTCTATAGTTTTCAAATTCAGAGTACAATCTTAAATATTTGTCTTTAGTTTCTAATAAATCATTTTTTAATGATTTAGAATTAGATTGTTTTTTTACAGTTTTATTACCTGTAGTTTTTGATTTTTTATTCATATAAAAACTTTAATAATATCAATGCAATTTTGTTGCCAGAAAAAAAACATGTCATTTTGACTACTTATTTACATTTATTTTTTTCCAAATCTGCTCTTTTAATTCTTCAATACCAAAATAATTTATACTTGAAATAAAAATTTTTGGAATATCTATTTTTATTTTTTTTAGTTTGATTTTTAGTTCACTTTTTTCAACTAGATCAGATTTTGAAATAGCTAAAACCCTTTCTTTATCTAATAATTCTTTATTATAACTTTTTAATTCTTTAAGTAGTAAATTGAATTCATTAGTGATATTTGTAGAATTTATTGGGATAAGAAAAAGTAATATTGAGTTTCTTTCAATATGCCTTAGAAACCTTAATCCTAGTCCTTTTCCTTTTGATGCACCTTCGATTATCCCAGGTATGTCTGCGAGAATGAATGACTTATCTTCTTTGTAAGGGACCACTCCTAAGTTAGGTTTAATTGTTGTAAATGGATAATCACCTATTTTGGGTTTTGCTTTTGAAACTACGGATAATAATGTGGATTTTCCTGAGTTGGGAAATCCAACAATTCCAACATCAGCAAGAACTTTTAATTCTAAAGTAATCCATTGTTCCATTCCATTTTTTCCAGGTTGAGAATATTTGGGAGATCGGTTGGTAGACGATTTAAAGTTGTGGTTACCTAGTCCTCCTATACCTCCTTCTAAGAGTATTTTTTCTTCGTTATTTTTTATTATTTCTAAAACTTTTTCTTCATTATCTTTTTTTCTTGCAATAGTACCTAAAGGAACTTCTATTATTATATCTTTCCCATTAGCTCCATTTTTTTTTGATCCTCCACCAGCTTTTCCATTTTCTGCAACAAAGTGTTTTTTAAATTTTAGATGTAATAAAGTCCAAAGCTGTTTATTTCCTTTTAAAATTATATGTCCTCCTCTACCACCGTCTCCACCATCGGGGCCTCCTTTTGGAACAAATTTTTCTCTTCGAAAATGTTTAGATCCTTCACCTCCATCCCCTGATTTAGAATAGATTGAAACATAATCTATAAAATTGGGATTATTCATTTTATATTAAATCATCAATTTTAGAACATAATTTTAAAAATATTTCATTTATTTCACCTATACCATCAAATTCAGAATATTTATTATATTTTTTATAATAGTCAGCAACTGGTTTTGTTTCCTGATTATAAACTTGTATTCTATTATTAATTTTATCTATACTTTTATCATCTTCTCTACCTGAGGTTTTGGCTCTATTTTTTATTCTTTTAATAAGTTCATTTTCATCAACTTTTAGGGCAATCATTTGTTTTATTGGAATATTATTTTTTTCTAACATATTATCTAAAGCAATGGCTTGATTAATAGTTCTAGGAAATCCGTCAAAAACAAAACCAATAACATTTGATGATTTGTTTATTTTATCCTCAACCATACTAATTACAATTTGATCAGGGACCAAGTCTCCTTTATTCATATATTTTTTTGCTTCCAATCCTAATGATGTTTCATTATTCAAGTTTAGCCTGAATAGATCTCCGGTTGAAAGATGAACTAAATTATACTTTTTAAGAATTTTTTCACTTTGGGTTCCTTTTCCTGCTCCTGGTGGCCCAAATAATACAATATTTAACATAATTTTTTTAGCTAAAATAAGCTATTTCTTGATTTTTATATGTCTTTTATTAATTCATTTTCTTTTACTTTATCTAATAAAATAGATTTATTTATAGGAACTACTCCTGAACTTTGACATACTATTTTTCCAGCTAAATTTGAAATATTACATAAAAACGAAATAGATGTTGATAAGTAGACACATATACTTGCAATTGCAATTACCGTATCCCCTGCACCTGAAACATCAACTATATCTTTTGACTTTGTTTTAAAATGAGATATTGTTTTTTTATCAATTATTAATATTCCATTTTTTGACATTGTAATCATAATAAATTTAATTTTCTTTTTTAAAAGATATTTTTGTGCAGCTAACCCTATTTTATTTTTAGATATAGATTTAATATTTAGATTAAGTCCTTTACATGCTTCAATAAGATTTGGTTTGAGTAGGCTTATATTATCATAAAATTTAAAATTTTTAAATTTTGGATCTACAGTAATGGTTATTTTATTCTTTAACTTTTTTATTATCTCATTTATAAAGTTCTTATTTAATAAACCTTTATCATAATCTTGAATAATTAATAAATCACATTTTTTTGATAGTTTAAAAATTTTTTCTTTTACTATCTTTTGAAATTTATATGAAAGATCATTTGTAGTTTCATTATCTATTCTTACTATATGATTTTTTTTAACAATAACTCTCTCTTTTACAGTAGTTTTTCTTTTAGAATCTATTATTATTGAATCAGTTGATATTTTATTTTTTTCTAATAGTTCTAAAAATATCTTTCCATAATTATCTTTTCCTATACAAGAACATAAATATGGTATTCCTCCTAAAGATTTTATATTTAAAGCAACGTTTGCAGCTCCTCCAATTCTATTTTCTTTATTTTCTACATTGACTATTGGCACAGGTGCTTCTGGTGAATTTCTCTCTATTTTTCCAAAAGTATAGGAATCAACCATCACATCTCCAACAATAATAACTTTTATTCCATTTATTTTGTTAAAAAACCTTTTAAGTGACATTAGGTTAAGTTATTTGTCGAATTTTTTAATCTATTTACTGCTTCTATAAGATCCTTTTCACTAGCCGCATAAGATAATCTAATACAATTTGGTGCACCAAAATCTTCTCCTGGTACTAAAGATACTTTAGCTTCATTTAAATAATACATACATAAATCGCTTGCACTATTTATTTTATCGTTTTTATAATATTTACCTATTAGCTCTTTTATATTTGGAAAAAAATAAAACGCACCTTTAGGAATATTTACTCTATATCCATTTATTTTATTTAATAAATTATAAACTATATCTCTTCTTTTTAAATATTCATTTTTCATTTCAATCGCACTTTTAGTTCCTGAATTTAAAGCAACTAAAGCCGCTCTTTGTGCTATTGAGCAATTTGCTGATGTAGTTTGACCTTGCATTTTTTTACATGCTTTTGTTATCCATCCAGGTGCACCCATATATCCAAGCCTCCAACCAGTCATTGCAAATCCCTTAGAGAATCCATTTAATGTTATTGTTCTTTCATTCATACCTTCTAAAGAACCAATACTAAAATGCTCATCTAAAAAATTAATATGTTCATATATTTCATCGGATATAACATATAGATTATGCTTTAGAATAATTTTAGAATACTTTTTAAGTTCATCTTTTGTGAAGACAGAACCAGTTGGATTACAAGGCGAACTAAAAATTATCAGTTTAGTTTTATTTGTTATTGATTTTTCTAAATCATGAGCTGATGGCTTAAAATCGTTTTCAATATTACCATTAAGATGAACAGGAATACCATCAGCCAATTTTATGATTGCATCATAGCTTACCCAATAAGGAGAAAATACTATAACCTCATCACCTTTATTTAATAAAGAAAACATTACATTAGTTATAGATTGCTTTACTCCATTAGAAACAATAATATTATTTGGATCATAATTGAGGTTATTTTCAACACTAAATTTTTTAGATATAGCTTTTCTAAGATCAAGATATCCATTTACAGGAGGGTACGAAAAATAATTTCCACTATCAATTGCTTTTTTTGCTCCATCACAAATATGAGAAGGTGTTTTGAAATCCGGCTCTCCTAAACTTAAACTTATAACATCAATCCCTTTTGACTTCATTTCAGATGCCTTAGCAGACATTGCTAGTGTAGAAGATTCTTCAATATTTTGAATTCTATTAGATGGTTTTAAATTCATCCCTTATAGTTTATTCTTGTAATTATACTTCTTCCAAGAGTGACTTCATCTGCATATTCAATTTCTCCTCCGATGGGAACACCTCTCGATATAGCCGTAATCTTTAAATTAAAACTAGATAACTTTTTAGAAATATAGAATGTAGTTGTATCTCCTTCTAAGTTAGGGCTTAATGCAAAGATAACTTCTTTAATTTCTTTATTTTTTTCTAGTCTTCTAATTAAGGAATCAATATTCAAATTATCAGGTCCAACACCATTAATTGGAGAAATCAAACCACCAATAACATGAAATAACCCATTATATTGATTCGTATTTTGAATTGCAATTACATCAGGTGTATCTTCAACAATACATATTTTATTTTTTTGAATATTAATATTTTTATTATTACAATTTCTACACAGCTCTTGATCGGATATTACATGACATTCTTCACAAAATCTTGTTTTTTCTTTTAAATCAATAATTGAATAAGCTAAATTTTTTGAGTACTCCTTTTCCTTTTTTAGAATATGTAATGATAACCTTAACGCTGTTTTTTTACCAATTCCTGGTAATTTTGATATTTCGTTTATTGAATTTTCTATAGTTTCAGATGGATATTTCATTTTTAATTATTTAATAATTGCATTAAGTCCCTCTTCTCTAATTTGTTCTTTTAGTTTAATTAACTTTTCATTATTTCCTTCTTTAACAGAACATTTACCTTTATAATGGATCAAATAAGTACACTGTTCCGCTTGATGATTAGTATGATTACATATTTTCACCAATGTTTTTATTACATGATCAAAAGTATTTATATCATCATTTAGAACAATTAATTTTTTATTATTATTTAAAGTCTCTTTCTTTTTTAAATTTTTTTCAGATTTTTTTTTCAATGCCCTACTTTAATTAAAATATTTTAATCGACATAAATATAATAGAACCAATTTATATATTTTACATATTAAAAAATTAAATGAATCCCTTATTAATTTTATTTTTATTTTTTTCCTATTTTTTATTAATTTTTTTAATTTCTCATTTTACTTCAAAAAATGCAACATCATCAGATTTTTTTAATGCAAACAAGTCTTCGCCATGGTATATAGTTGCATTTGGAATGATTGGTACTTCTTTATCAGGAGTTACATTTATTTCAGTTCCAGGTGAAGTTGGAAATAGTAGTTTTTCTTATTTTCAAATCGTACTTGGCTATTTACTTGGCTATTTTGTAATTGCAACTATTTTGATGCCATTATATTACAAACTAAACCTTGTATCTATATATACATATTTAGATAAAAGATTTGGATTTTTTTCTTATAAAACTGGCTCCTTTTTTTTCTTATTATCAAGAATTATTGGCTCTTCATTTAGGTTATTTTTAGTTGCTTCTGTTTTACAAATTATATTTTTTGATTCATTAAATATTCCCTTTTTTATTTCCGTATTTATCACAATATCACTTATATGGGTATATACATATAAAGGTGGGATAAAAACAATTGTCTGGACAGATACACTTCAAACTTTTTTTATGTTATCTGCGGTAGTTATTACAATATTATTAATAATGAATGAAATGGATTTAAACTTTTCCAAAGCAAAAGATATAATTATTTCTAGTTCTTATTCTGATGTTTTTGTTTTTGACTGGAAGAATGAAAGGTTTTTTTTAAAACAATTTTTTTCTGGAGCATTTATTGCCATTGTAATGACTGGTTTAGATCAAGATATGATGCAAAAAAACCTAACCTGTAAAAATTTGAATGAAGCTCAAAAAAATATATTTTGGTTTTGTATTGTATTATTATTTGCAAATATTCTTTTTTTGACTTTAGGTGCTCTACTACATTTATATGCTGATTTTATTGAAATGCCACTTCCGTCAAGAACAGATAATCTATATCCTTTAATTGCAATTAATCATTTATCAATTTTTGGAAGTATAGTTTTTTTGCTTGGCATTATAGCTGCCGCTTACTCAAGTGCAGATTCAGCATTAACTTCTTTAACTACAGCATTTTGTATTGACTTTCTAAATTTTGAAAAAAGAAATGATATTCAAAAAAAGTCTGTAAGATTAAAAGTTCATTTCTTTTTTTCTGTTATTATTTTTTTTGTAATACAAATATTTAGTTTAATAAATGATGAAAGTGTAATTAATGCTATTTTTAAAGCTGCTGGTTATACTTATGGTCCTTTACTTGGTCTTTTTTCTTTTGGTATTTTAACTAATTATAATATAATTGATAGATATTCTCCAATAATATGTTTTGCTTCACCAATATTGAGCTTCATAATAAATATTTATTCAGAGAGTTTATTCTTTGGTTATAGATTTGGTTTTGAAATATTATTGTTAAATGGACTAATAACATTTGTAGGATTATTTTTAATATCTTTAAAAGAAAATAACTCTATTAAAAATGAAAAACTTAAATAGAAGAAATTTTATTAAGAAAACATCATTATCAAGTGCCGCAATTTTTAGTGCCCCCTCCTTATCAGGATTGGATTACAAAGAAAGAGATTCAAAATCCAACTATATGGGAGATTTTGCAGCACCAAAAATAGATAATGTTAAGGCTGCTTTTATCGGTGTTGGAGCAAGGGGTACTGGACATGCTAAACAAATAGCTTCAATAAATGGAACAGAGGTAGTTGCTATTTGTGATTTATACAAAGATTTAGCTGAAAGATCAAAAAAAAATTGTGTTGAAATAGGTAAGGGAGAAAGACATAAAAACATAAAACTTTATTATGGATTAGAAAATGAATGGATAACAATGCTTGATGAAGTAAAACCCGATATAGTTTTTATTTCCACAAATTGGAATACTCATGCTCCAATGGCAGTTGAATCTATGAAAAAAAATGTTCATGCTTTTGTTGAGGTTCCTATTGCAACAACAATTGAAGATATGTGGAGAATTATTGATACATCCGAAAAAACTAAAAAACATTGTATGATGATGGAAAATGTAAATTATGGAAGAGATGAGTTAATGTTTTTAAATATGTGTAGAAAAGGACTAATCGGAGATTTTTTACATGCCGAAGCCTCTTACATTCATAGTCTCAGGTTTCAAATGGAAGAACAGGAAAGAGGAACGGGATCATGGAGAACATATCATTATGCAAATGGTAAGGGCAATTTATATCCTACCCACGGACTTGGTCCAGTTGCTCAATACATGAATCTATCTCGAAAAGATGATAACTTTAGTGCATTAGTTTCTTATTCAAGTCCTGCTTTAGGAAGAAAATTGTATGCTAAAAAAAAATATCCAAAAGATCATAAATGGAATAAATTAGAATTTAAAAATGGCGATTTAAACACTTCTCTTATTAAAACTGAGGTTGGGAGAACAATAATGGTTCAGTGGGATGAAACTAGTCCTAGGCCATATTCTCGTCATAATTTAATTCAAGGAACGCTAGGAACTTTAGCAGGATTTCCAACACGAGTTGCATTTGATAGTGAAACTAACGTTAAAAATAGAATCAGTGAAGAATCGGTAGATTATCACTCTTGGATTCAGGGTAAAGATTTAGAAAAAGTTTATGATAAATACGACCATCCCCTTTATAAAAGATTAGGAGATCTTGCAAAAAAAATGGGAGGGCATGGGGGAATGGATTTCATGATGAGATATAGGATAATAGAATGTTTAAGAAATGGTTTACCCCTAGACCAAAATGTATATGAAGGATGTTTTTGGAGTGCTGTTGGACCGCTTAGTGGAAATTCTATAGAACAAGGCGGGGCACCTCAAAAATTTCCAGATTTTACCAGAGGAAATTGGAAATCAACTCAACCTTTAGACATCATATCTTAAAGTCTGCTATTTAGGTAATTATTAAATGCTGATCCAAAAGTATAGCCTATTGCTATTCTAAATTCTGATCTAAAATCAGTTACAATTTCTTGTTGCTGCAATAATAAATCTTCAATAGAAGCATTTCCCTTAGGTAAACTTAATTGGTCTCTTATTATTTCTATTTCTCCCCCAAATCTTACCGCTAGACCTTCAAATATTCTTATTGAGAACCAACTATCTAAACTAAAACTGTTTTTTGAAGGATCCTGAAGAAATGTTTTACCTCTTAAATTAGTATATATTTCTCCCCAAGGTTGCCTAAACCTTGTTTCAAATGCTAGTTGGTGTAGGTAGACATGCTCATCTAATTTATTATAGATTGTTTCTTCAATATAGTTTCTATAACCATATCCGATTCTATAATTAATAACCATTTCCCTTCTTACAAATTCATCGTATGGAAAAAAACTATATTCAATTGCAGGCATAATATAATATCTGAAGTCTATGTTTTGATAAGTGTCCCCACTAGCACCTGCATTAAACCCTGCAGACCATTTATTATTAATGCTCCATACACTCTTTGCCCCAAATGATTTTTTGTTTCTTTTACTTATAAATATGTTGTTATCATTTTCATATTTATTATTTGATCTTTCAAAATCAATATCAAATTGCAATTTTATTTTATCTGTCACTTTATCTGCATCAAGTTCTATTCTTATGTTAGATTCTTTCCTGCTAGTTTCATTTTCAAAATTCACTTCTCCTGCACTTTGAAATACCCAGTTTTTCCACTTATCTGAACTTGATTCATATGAATTGCTATTATTAATGACTGAATCATATGATATATTTATTTTATCGGAAATGTCAGTTTCAATTAAGAAATAGACTAAGCCAATATCAATTTTTCTTTTTAACGCATTTCTTATCTCATCCCTTGTCAATCTTGGATTTGTATCTAAAACTAATGACAGCTTTTTATCTAAAAAATTATTTTTTCCTATAAAGTCAAGAGAGTACCTATTTCCATTGTTTGCATTTCTATTTCTATAAATAAATAATTGAATATCAGCAAGGCCTTGTTCTCTTACATGGTTTACATAATTGATTTCGTTTTTTAAAAAATTATTGTCACATCTATCACACTTAATAAATAAATTATTTAAATCTTCTTGACTATAGAGATTGTGATGTAATAATAAAATAAAGAAAAGAAGTATTTTTTTCATATTATAATTCTAGTTCTATAATTGGATCCCAAAATATATCTTCAAAATTTTCAATCCTATTATTTTTTATTAAAATCCCTTCTTTTTTTAATAAATTCTCCATCGCTTTTTCATCAGGGAAATGATGCTTTCCAGTAAGTAATCCATTTTTATTAACAACTCTATGCGCTGGAATACTAGAATTACTATGAGAATTATTCATTGCCCAGCCTACTATTCTTGCTCCCTTAGTTGTTCCTAAATATTTAGCTATAGACCCATATGAAGTTACTCTTCCTTTAGGAATTAACTTTACAACATCATATACATTATTGAAATAGTTAGAAGATTGCATATTATATATTTGTTATTTGGATGGAGCAGAGGAGGAGGGATTCGAACCCCCGGTACCTTGCGGTACAACGGTTTTCAAGACCGCCGCATTCGACCACTCTGCCACTCCTCTGTATAAATAATATGCGTGCAAAACTATATGAATTATAATTTTTGACAAATTATAATTTCAACTTATTTTTTATTTTTTTTCAATGCGATATCAATACTAGTATTCCATTCAAAACCAATTAGTAACATTGATGAGATAAGGTATACCCAACTCATAAATGCAATAAGCACACCAATAGAACCATATATCTTGTTATAAGTTGAAAAATTATTTAAATAAAAGGAAAATAAAAGTGTTATTAAAACACATCCTATTGAAGCTATTGTAGAACCTGATGAAAAAAATTTCCACTTATTATGAATAACTGGAGCAAAATAATAAATTGATGTTATCACCAAATAAAAAATTATGAAAAGAATTAAAATAGAATAAATGTATGTATAGTAAAAAAAATTATAAAAAAAATAATTATTAGAGTTTAACCACGTAGTAAAAAAAGTACCAACTGTAGACAGTAAAATTGAAAAAATAGCAACGATTAAAAAAATTAATGTTAAAATTAATGCTGTAAATCTAGTCTTGAAAAATCCTCTTTGTTCATCAAGTTTATAACAGCTATTAAATGTTTTGATCAAAGTATTAAATCCATTTGTAGATAAAAATAGAGCAGCTAGAACTCCAAAAGATAATAATCCTCCTCTTTTAATACTTACCAAATCAAGAATTGTTTCTTTAGTAATATCATACATGTTACTTGGCATTATTTGATTCAGAAAATCCATTATTTTTTCTGAATTAACCTCTGGAATAAAAATATTGATATATGGTATTAAAGCAAATAAAAATATTATGAATGGAAATGCGCCTAAAGTAAAACTAAATGCAACAGCTAGTGATCTTTCAAAAATTTCATCCTCATTAATTTTTTTTATAAAAATTTTAAAAATTTGATATAAATTTATAGCTGAATTTTTAAGATAAATACCTTGTAAGAAAGATCTTATTTTGTTCTTAGTCTTATTTATTTTATTCAAAATATTTTGATAATTTATCTTTCATAATTGCGGGTACTCTTTTTGGTTTTCTGGTTAATAAATTAATAAATGTCAAAACTGTTTCACCGGTATTTATTAATTCATTTTTTTCATTAAATATTTTATAAATGAATTTTATTTTAAGTTTTGGTGTTTCAGGAATTTTTATATTAACAATTAGTTTTTCATCATATTTTGCTGGCATTATAAAATTTGTTTTCATTTCAATTACAGGCATTCCTATTCCCATCTCCTCTAAAGATTTATAGGTTAATCCAATATTTCTAAAGAGTTCTACTCGAGCTATTTCATAGTATTTTGCATAATTGCCATAGTAAACAAATCCCATCTGATCAGTATCAGCGTATCTTACTCTAATATTAATATTATCTTCTAACATTTTTTATTTGAATATTTTAAGTTTATCAAGTGCTTTTTGAAATTTTCTTGCATTTTTTTTATGCTCTTTAAAATTCTTTGAAAAAATATGATATCCAGAAAAATCATCTTTTGCACAAAAAAAATAATAATTGTGTTTATTATAATTTAAAACTGCATCAATAAATTTTTTTTCAGGCATGTTGATTGGTCCTGGAGGTAAACCTTTATTTTTATAAGTGTTGTATGGAGAATTTATTTTTTTGTGAACATTTAATACTCTTTTAATGCTAAAATCATTATGAGCAAAAACAAGAGTTGGATCTGCTTGTAAATACATTTTTTTATTCAATCTATTGATGTAAACCCCTGCAATGTCTGATGCTTCATCTATATGATTTGTTTCAGCTTGTACTATAGAAGCAAGTATTCCAACCTGTATTTCTGATAAGTTTATTTTTTTTGCTTTAGCCTTTCTAGTATCATTCCAAAAGTAATCATACTCATATTTCATTTTTTGAAATAAAGATTTTGATGATATATTCCAATAAACTTCGTAAGTGTCAGGAAGAAACATTAGAAGAATATTTTCAAATTTAAATTGTGAGATTTTGTTTTGCCATTCTCTGCTATATAAATAATCAATAAAGTCATTTGAATTAATTTTTAATTTTTTAGTTATCTTTTTTGATAAATCATCCATATTCCTAATATTATTAAATGTGATTTTTAAAGGGGATTGATTGCCTGATCGAAGTTTTTGGATGAGATCATAGTTTGACATATTTGATTCAATTATATATGAACCAGGCTTAATATTATCATCATATTTCATGATTTTTGATAAAAAGCTAAATGAGACTAAATCATTAATATATCCTTTTTGATCTAGGGTATCTTGTAAATTTTTAAAACTGGTAGATTCTTGAATATAAATTTTTTTTTCATCAGAATTAATTAAAAAATTTGGACTAAAAAAAATTTGAAAAAAGTATAATGAAAAAGTTGTAAGAAGAGTGGAAAATATAATTACACTTAGTATCAACTTTTTATTTTTCATAAAT
This sequence comes from Marinoscillum sp., assembly GCA_042095375.1. Classification (GTDB taxonomy): domain Bacteria; phylum Bacteroidota; class Bacteroidia; order Cytophagales; family MED-G16. The sequence goes on along the minus strand of JBELBJ010000004.1, from coordinate 76,038 downwards.
TTGCAATTCTACTTTAAATTTATTCATTTCCATTTTTAGAAAAGAAAATTGAAAAAGAAAAAATATATTTTAATTGAAAGTCAATATTTCCCAAATCTTGAATATTTTTTACTAATTAAAAATAATAGTAACATTTTGATAAATATTAATGGGATTTATAAAAAAAGAACTTTTAGAAATAGATGTGTTATTTTAGGTTCTAATGGCAAAATCAATTTATCTGTACCCATTATAACATCTTCTTCATCAAAAATACTTAGAGATATAAGAATTGATAATTCTGAAAATTGGTCTAAAATACATTTAAGATCTTTACAAACTTCTTACGGAAAATCTCCTTTTTTTTCATACTATAAAGATTATATTTTTAATTGCCTAAATATGAGACATAATTTCCTTATTGATCTCAATCATGACTTATTGACATTAATTTGTAAATTTTTAGATCTTAAAAAAAAAATTAGATATATAGATGAAAAAAGCTTAAATTCTTACGATTTTGAGGACTATAGGAATATTGTTAATCCTAAATTATCATATTCTTCTAGAAAAATTTTTCATCCGCATCAATATATCCATGTTTTTGGCAAGGATTTTGTACCTAATCTAAGTATAATAGACTTATTGTTTTCCGAAGGACCTAGTTCTCTTGAAGTAATTAATAATTCTGATTCTTTTTGAGATTAATCCTATTTGATTAATTTAGTCTATATAAACTTTTTAAGTTGTAACGAATGGAAGCAAAATTTTCTAATAGAGTGAAAGAAGTAATTTCTTTAAGTAGGGAAGAAGCACTTCGTTTGGGGCATGATTACATAGGAACAGAACATTTATTGTTGGGAGTAATAAGAGAAGGTGAAGGAATTGCAATTAGTCTTTTAAAAAAGCTGGGGATTAGTTTAGATGATCTTAGAGCTTCTATCGAACATAACACTAAAGGTTCTTCCTCTAGTAATTTGAAGAATTTATCTAATATACCCTTAACAAGACAATCTGAAAAGGTTTTAAAAATAACTTATTTAGAAGCTAAAATTTTTAAGAGCCAGCTTATAGGAACCGAGCATTTGCTCTTATCTATATTAAGAGATGAAGATAATATAGCAACTCAAATTTTAGAAAAATTTGATGTGAATTATGATATTGTTAAAGAATTATTAGAATATCAATCAAATAATCCTATAGCTACTACATCTTCAGAGCAAATGGAAGAAGATGAATTCCCTGAAAAAAAATCTACTTTTTCTAATCCTGAAAATAAACCGAAAGGTTTTGATAAAGCTAAAAAATCAAAAACGCCTATCCTTGATAATTTTGGAAAAGACCTAACTAAGTTAGCAGAGTCAGGTAAGTTAGATGCTGTAATCGGTAGAGAAAAAGAAATTGAACGCGTAGCTCAAATTTTATCAAGGAGGAAGAAAAATAATCCCATTTTAATTGGAGAACCAGGTGTTGGCAAAACTGCAATTGTTGAGGCTCTAGCCTTAAGGATAATTGAAAAAAAAGTTTCAAGAACACTTCATAATAAAAGAGTTCTTACTCTTGATCTTGCTTCACTTGTTGCTGGCACTAAATATAGAGGTCAATTTGAGGAAAGAATGAAAGCTATAATGACCGAAATTGAGAAATCTACTGATGTAATTCTTTTTATAGATGAACTTCATACCATTGTCGGTGCTGGTGGTGCGTCTGGATCTTTGGATGCTTCAAATATGTTCAAACCCGCTTTATCAAGGGGAGAGATACAATGTATTGGAGCTACTACTTTAGATGAATATCGTCAACATGTTGAAAAAGATGGTGCTTTGGCAAGAAGATTTCAAAATGTAGTTGTAGATCCAACAACACCAAAAGAAACTACTAATATTTTAATGAATATTAAAGATAGGTATGAGTCTCATCATAATGTATCCTATACCAAAGATGCTATAAAGGCTTGTGTAAGTCTGTCTGATAGATATATAAGCGATAGGTTTTTGCCAGATAAAGCTATAGACGTAATGGATGAAGCTGGATCTAGAGTTCATATTAACAATTTACATGTACCTAAAGAAATCATCGATATAGAAAATAAAATTGAAGAAATTAAACTTGTTAAAAATCAAGTGGTAAAAAATCAAAAATATGAAGAAGCAGCAAAATTAAGAGACTCAGAGAGAAAGTTGATTGCCCAACTTGAAAAAGAAAAAGAAAAATGGATTAAAACATCTAAGAAAAAAAGAGATAAAGTTGCTGAAAAAAACATTACTGAAGTAGTCTCCATGATGACAGGAATACCTGTTGATAAAATTGCTCAAAAAGAAAGTAAAAAACTTCTTGGTATGTCAAAGGAACTTTCTAGTGAAGTTATTGGACAAGTTAATGCTATTGATAAATTGGTAAGAGCAATAAAAAGAACCAGAGTTGGATTAAAGGATTCTACTAAACCGATTGGTTCATTTATTTTTCTTGGACCAACTGGTGTTGGTAAAACAGAACTTGCTAAAGTTTTATCAAAATATTTATTTTCTAAAGATGATTCTTTGATTAGAATTGATATGTCAGAGTATATGGAAAAATTTTCTGTTTCTAGATTGGTAGGAGCACCTCCTGGTTATGTTGGTTATGAAGAAGGAGGACAATTAAGTGAAAAAGTTCGAAGAAAGCCATATAGTGTAATATTACTAGATGAAATTGAAAAGGCTCATCCTGATGTTTACAATATTCTATTACAAATTTTAGATGATGGTTTTTTAACTGATGGATTAGGTCATAGAGTAGATTTTAGAAATACAATATTAATTATGACTTCAAATGTTGGAGCTAGAGATATTAAGGATTTTGGTGTAGGAATAGGTTTTGAAACCAAAGCTAATAAAGATAATGTTGATGAAATTTTAAAATCAACTATTGATAAAGCTCTTAAAAGAACATTTAATCCTGAATTTTTAAATAGGCTGGATGATGTTATTATTTTTAATTCTCTAACTAAAAAAGATTTATACAAAATAATTGATATATCCTTAAAAAAACTTTATGAAAAGGCAAATAATATGGGTTATTCAATTAATCTAACTAAAAAAGCTAAGGATTTTCTTATTGATAAAGGTTATGATCCAAAATATGGTGCAAGACCACTTGATAGAGCTATTCAAAAATATTTAGAAGATGTTTTAGCTGAGGAAATATTAACTGGAAACTTGAAAAAAGGGGAATCTGTTGTAGCTGATTTTGATTCAAAGAGTAATTCGATTTTTATTGCAAAAAGCCATAATCTTAAATCAAAATAATATTTAAGTTACCATTCCACCATCAACTTTAATTATTTGACCCGTAATATATGATGATTGATCAGAAGCTAAGAATGTACAAATATTTGCAACATCTTCTGGTAGACCTTCTCTTTTTAAGGGTATAGATTTCTTCCATTCTTCTAATTCAGATTCATTAATTTTTTCAGTCATTTCTGTTGAGATAAAACCAGGCGCTACTCCATTACATCTAATATTTCTTCCACCTAGCTCTAGTGCTATTGATTTTGTAAAGCCAATAATACCAGCCTTTGAGGCTGCATAATTGGATTGACCTGCATTTCCTTTAATACCAACAACAGAAGTTATATTAATTATTGAGCCGTGTTTTTGAGATAAGAATATTTTAGAAATGGCTTTTGTTAAATTAAAACAAGATTTCAGATTAGTATTAATTACATCATCCCAATTTTCTTCATTCATTCTTATTATTAAACCATCTCTTGTAATTCCTGCATTATTTACAAGGATATCTATTTTGTCAAAATCTTTTATTACATTTTCAATTAAATCCGAAGATTCGGAAAAATTTGCGGCATTTGACTTGTATCCTTTACAAATAACATTTGAATTTGATAATTTTTTTTCAAGCTTTTTAGCTTCTTCATTACTTGAATGAAAAGTGAATGCAACATTACAACCTTGTTCAATAAATTTTGAAACAATGGCTTTGCCAATTCCTCTAGTTCCTCCGGTAACTATTGCGGTTTTATTACTTAGTTGTTTCATTCTACATATATATTAAATAAAAAGGATCTAATTCATAATTTAATAATTATTTTTTTTATTTTTTCCGATATAAAACTACAATTATATTTTTTTATCTTATTTAAGAATTTCATATTTGCACCTGAATATGGACAATAAATATAATTTGATAATTGTAGGTTCTGGACCAGGAGGGTATGTTGCTGCAATAAGAGCATCACAATTAGGAATGAAAGTTGCAATTGTAGAAAAAGAATCCCTTGGAGGTATTTGTCTAAATTGGGGTTGTATCCCAACAAAAGCCTTATTAAAAAGTGCTCAAGTATTTAATTATGTAAGTAAATCTGATGATTTTGGAATTAATGTTAAGAATGCTACTGTAAATTTTGATTCTGTTATAAATAGAAGTAGATCTGTTGCTGACCAAATGAGTAAAGGAGTTAATTTTTTAATGAAAAAAAATAAGGTCGATGTAATTAAAGGTTTTGGAATTGTTAAATCTAGAAATCAAGTCGAAGTTATTAGTAATGGTAAAAAATCTAAAATTTACGATTGCGATAATGTTATTATGGCTACAGGAGGTAAATCCAAAGAATTGCCAAATATTCCTATAGATGGAGATAAAGTAATAGAGTATAGAAAAGCAATGTCCTTAAAAAAACAACCAAAAAAAATAGTAATTATAGGCTCAGGAGCTATAGGTTCTGAATTTGCTTATTTTTATAATAGTATTGGTACTGATGTGACTCTGATAGAATTTCTTCCCAATATTCTACCTTTGGAAGATGATGATATTTCTAAAGAATTACTTAAATCATTTACGAAAAACGGAATAGATGTAAAAGTAAATGCTGAAGTTACTAATGTTGAAATCAAAGGAAAAACTTGTAAAGTTCATTTTAAGTCTGGATCAACAGAAGATTCGTTATCATGTGATATTGTTTTGTCAGCTATTGGGGTTGATACAAACATTAAAGGAATTGGATTAGAAGATATAGGTATAATTTCTGAAAATGGAAAAGTTAATGTTGATGAATATTATCAAACTAATATAAAAGGAGTTTATGCTATTGGAGATATTATTAAAGGTCCTGCCTTAGCTCATGTTGCTTCTGCTGAAGGTATTATATGTGTAGAAAAAATAGCAGGATTGAATGTAGAATCTTTAGATTATGATAACATACCATCATGTACTTATTGTAACCCTGAAGTAGCTTCTGTTGGTTTAACTGAAAAAAGTGCTAAGGAATTAGGGTATGATATTTTGGTAGGTAAGTTTCCTTTTATGGCTTCTGGTAAGGCAAATGCAGCTGGTCACACCGATGGATTCGTCAAAGTTATTTTTGATAAAAAGTATGGTGAATGGTTAGGATGTCACATGATTGGTTATAATGTTACTGAAATGATTGCTGAGGTTGTTGCTGCAAGAAAGCTTGAAACAACTGGTCATGAAATCATAAAGACAGTACATCCTCATCCTACTATGTCAGAAGCAATTATGGAAGCTACCGCTGCAGCTTATGACGAAGTAATACATTTATAAAACTTCAGATATTTTATTTCCAATTTCTGCTGGCGATTTAACAACATGTAAACCACATTCCTTCATTATTTTCATTTTTGCTACTGCAGTATCATCTTTTCCTCCGATTATAGCTCCTGCGTGGCCCATTCTTTTACCGGGTGGTGCTGTTTGTCCAGCAATAAATCCTACAACTGGTTTTTTATTACCATTTTCTTTTATCCATTTCGATGCTTCGGCTTCATAATTTCCTCCTATTTCTCCAATCATAACAATACCTTTTGTATCTGGGTCATTCATAAATAATTTTATGGCATCTTTTGTAGAGGTTCCGACTATAGTATCTCCACCAATTCCAATAGCAGTTGATATTCCCAATCCAGCCTTAACAACTTGATCAGCAGCTTCATAAGTCAAAGTTCCTGATTTAGATATAATCCCAACATTTCCGGGTTCAAAAACAAAACCAGGCATGATTCCAACTTTTGCTTCACCAGGAGTAATGGCTCCAGGACAATTAGGGCCAAGAAGTGTTGAGTTCTTACCTTTTAAATATGATTTAACTTTAATCATATCTTTTACCGGAATCCCTTCAGTAATTGCAATTATTGTTTCAATTCCAGCATCTATTGATTCCATAATTGCATCTGATGCAAAAGCTGGGGGAACAAAAATAAGAGAAACATTTGCATTAGTTTTTTTCTTTGCTTCAATTACTGTATTAAAAACAGGTCTTTCCAAATGAGATAATCCTCCTTTTCCAGGAGTAACCCCACCAACAACATTAGTTCCATAATTAATCATTTCGGATGCATGAAAAGTTCCTTCAGAGCCCGTGAAGCCCTGAACTATTACTTTTGAATTTTTATTAACTAAAACACTCATATATTTTTATTTTTCCTTAAATATAAGTCACTGAATTCCCTTACACAACCATCTCCTCCACAAGTATCTAAAATAAGGGAAACATTTTTCTTAATTTTATGAACGGCATCTTTTGGACAAGCAGAAAATTGAACCATATTAATTATTCCTAGGTCATTAATATCATCACCAATAAAAGCAACATCTTCCAATCTGATGCTCTTGGAATCAATCCACTTTTGAAGAACTTTATGTTTTGGACCATCACCTATATATATATGTTTAATCCCGAGATATTTTGCTCTTGACAATATTGCACCTCCTCTCTCACTATTGCTTATTATCCCAACTTCAACACCATTTTTCTGGAGTTCCATCATGCCAATACCATCTTTTGCATTGAATTTTTTGGTTTCTTTTCCATTTTCATCTACATAGACACCGCCATCGGTTAGGGTTCCATCAACATCAACGATTAACATTTTAATTTTTGGGATCATATTCTATATAATATTTTTTCCTATAGCTTTAGCAATTGGTTTTAATGAATTAAACATTTTTTTAAATTCTTTAAAATCTAATTGTTGAGACGCATCTGACTTAGCAGCTTTGGGGTTTGGATGGCTTTCAATTAATAAACCATCAATACCCATAGCTACACATGCTCTTGTTAGGTCGGGAACACCGTAACTATAACCCATTGCATGACTTGTATCCAGAATAATAGGTAGGTTTGTATATTCTTTAATGTAAGAAACTCCACATAAATCCAATGTAAACCGAGTATAAGTTTCAAATGTTCTAATTCCTCTTTCACATAACATTACATTTTCATTGCCACCTGATAATATGAATTCAGCAGCTTGAACAAATTCTTTCAGATTAGATCCAAACCCTCTTTTTAGTAAAACAGGTTTATTTTGTTTTCCACATTTTCTTAATATTCCATGATCATACATTGCTTTTGCACCTATTTGAATAATATCAACATGCTCAATCACTTCATCCACATGAGATGCATCTCTAACTTCGGAAATGATATTTAAATTATGTTTTTTTCTAATTTCTGATAGCATTTTTAACCCTTCTAATCCCAAACCTTGAAATGAATAGGGAGAAGTTCTTGGCTTATAACAACCTGCTCTTAAGGTTGTTAAATTTAATTCTTTTACAAATTTAGCTGATTTAGAAATTTGATCAATACTTTCAACAGAACAAGGGCCGGTTATTAATAATGTATTACTTGAATTTCCACCAATAGAAATATTATTAAAATTAATTTCTCTAGTTTTTTTAGAATATTTTTTGCTTGACAATTGCATATCATTTTCCATTGGAAAAAAATCCGCAATCATATTTTTAAATTCAACAGGAGGGATTTTTAATTTAGATGGTGTTATTAAAATAAAAAAATTATTTTTTTTAAAAATTATAGATTCAGTAAGCTCCGCTATTTTTTTTGCTTCTTCTTCTTTAATATTTTTTTTTAAATGTATTATCATGATTCACTAATTATAAGATCCCAGAATGTGATGCATCCTGTTAATTTATTTTCGTCATCAATTATAGGTATAAATGAAATAATAAAATCATTCTTTTGTATTATTTTTATCATATCACCAATTGAACTATTCTCATTAATAGTTATAGATTTCTTATTAATTAATTTGCCCATTTCTATTTTATTGAAATTTTCAAAGTCATTCAAAATACCTTTTCTTATATCTGCATTACTTATTAAACCACAATATTCTCCACTATCATCTGTAAACATTACAAAGCCTAAATTGTACTTTTCAATAGTTAATAAAGCTTTTTTGATTGAATTTTCTTTAATGTTTATCACAGGACATTCTTCTAAATTTATCATAAAGTCCTTAAGAATATATTCTGAGTGTACAACTGAGCTTTTTAAAATATATAATGCAGATCCAATACTTTTATGATTCATAAGATATGATCCTGAAACACATGCTTGAACTCCTAAAATCCTCATTATAAAACCCAATTCATCATTAATTCCCCCATCAACATGAATTTTAATTTTAGGATATTTTGTTCTACATTCTCTAATCTTTTTAAAGTTTATAGTATTAAATTTTCCTCCACTTTCTCCTGGTGTTGTTGTCATTAATAGTATAAAATCAATATTATTCTTATACTTCTTTATTATTTCAATGGAAGTATTTGAAACGACAGCAATACCAGTCTTTGTTTCTTTAAAATCAGGAATAGAAAACTTTTCTTTAATTGTTTCATATTGAAATGTTACAAATTCAATTTTTAAATCATTTATAGGTTTAAAATATTTTGAAGGATTTTCCGAAATAATATGAAGATCAATAGGTATTGAAGAGAGGCTCTTAATTTTTTTAATATCGGAAAATATTTTTTCTTTATCTGATTTATTATCATTAAAATCAATGTGGATCATATCAATATTTAGTTCATTAAGAATTCTTATATTTTCTTCAAAATTTTTGTTTGAACTTGAATATATTGATGCTGAGATTTTCATTAGTTAACAAATATAAATTAATTACTAATTTTTTAATCTATATGATTTATAATTCATAGTTATTAAATTGTAGATATGCTTTATATAAGAAATTTTTTTTTATTGATTTTTTTATTTTCCTGCTCTAAAAAAAAAATAAATATTTTTTATGAGTCTACTTCTCACTTAAGGCTAGAGTCTTCTTTTCCTTTTTATCACGGTGTAGCTTCTGGAGACCCTCTTCATGATGGAATTATATTATGGACAAGAGTGACTCCAAAATTTATTGATCAGGAAATTGTAGGGGAGTGGTATTTGTCATCAGATAGTACTTTTAAAAATATATTTAAAAAAGGAGAATTTACTACAAATCTTGATAAAGATTTTACTATTAAAATCGACGTGAGAGGCTTAGAGCCTGGAAAAAATTATTATTATTATTTCAACTCTTTGGGTCACAAATCTATTGTTGGTAAAACTAAAACTATGTCTTTAGATTCCGATGAATTAAATTTTGCAATTATAAGTTGCAGTGATTATCAAAGAGGATATTTTAATTCTTATGCTGCGTTAGCAAATGAAAATAATTTGGATGCAGTAATTCATCTTGGCGATTATATATATGAATACAAAGCTAGAGATTATAGTAATGGTATATTTAATAGATTACATATTCCTGATAAAGAATTGATCTCGCTGGAAGATTATAGAACAAGATACTCTCAGTATAGGCTTGATCCTGATCTTATTAAAGCTCATGCATCACATCCATTTATTGTAATATGGGATGATCATGAAACTAGTAACGATACTTATATGACAGGCGCTCAAAACCATCAGGTCACATCTGAGGGGAATTTTATTGATAGAAAGCAAAGTGCAATGCAAGCATATTATGAGTGGCTTCCTATTAGAGAAAATATTAAACCTTACAGGCATTTTTCTTATGGTAAATTAGTTGATTTACTTATTTTAGAAGAAAGGTTTGAGGGAAGGACGAAACAAGCAAGTGATCTTGAAGACCCTTCATTATATGATAGTTCAAGGAGTATGCTTGGCTCAGTTCAACTTGATTGGTTTTTAAATAAGTTAAAAAATTCGAAAGCTAAATGGAAATTAATTGGTAATCAAGTCATATTTTCTTATTTAAATTATGGTAGAGAAGATTTTAAAATAAATTTGGATTCTTGGGACGGATATCCAGAGGAAAGAGAAATGATAGCAAGTTTTATTCAAAAAAATAATATAAAAAATATTGTAATTGCCACAGGAGATACTCACCAGTCATGGGCATTTGAAGTAAATCATATTCCTTTTACAAATAAAAAAGCATATGCATTTGAATTTGGTACTCCAAGCATTAGTGCAGGTAATTCTGATGAAAGATATTTAAATGCTCCAATAGATGAAATCATTGAACATGAAAAATATATAACAAATAGTCCGATAAATCCTCATTTAAAATATTCAAATACAAGGGATCATGGTTATCTTATTTTATCTTTTAATGATAAGAATGTAATAGCAAAATGGGTATATGTTAATCCTCTTTTTAATAAAAGTGATTCAATAAAAAACATTGTTCAAATTAAAGGTGAACCAGAAGATTATTCACTTGATAGACTAACATTCGATTAATTATTTTTTATGAAATACCTCTATTATATAATTTCTTTATTGCCATTCAAATTGTTATATCTTCTTTCAGATTTACTATGTTTTTTTTTAAAAAAATTTTACAGAAAAAGTGTTGTAAAAAAAAATATTAAAAATTCTTTTCCAAACAATACCAGAGAGGAAAAAGATCTTATTTATAATAATTTTTATTCGAATTTTTGTGATGTATTCATAGAGATAGTTAAAGGTTATACTATTACTAGAGAAGAATTAAAAAAAAGAGTTCAAATTGAAAATTTGGATGAAATGAATCAAATAGTATCTGAAGATAAACCTATTGTAATAATTTGTAGCCATCAATGCAATTGGGAATGGCTATTATTGTCTATAGGTGCTTATTTTGATGTTAATACATTTGGTATTTACAAGAATCTAACAAATAAGACTTTTAATGAGATTATGTATAAAACCAGAACAAAATTTGATATTACAATGGTTGAAGCTAAAAAATCTGTTGAGTATATGAATAATAATTTACATAAAATAAAGATTATTGGATTAGCCGCTGATCAGTGTCCAAGGATAGACAATAAAGTGCATTGGAAAAAATTCTTAAATCAGGAAACAGCTTTTTATAGAGGGATAGAGCTAGTACCAAAAAATATTAATTGTAAAGTTTTTTTTCTAACTATGAGAAGAATAAGTAGAGGCTATTATAGCATGAAGTTACTTTCATTGTATTCTCCTCCTTATGATTTAAATAAACCCCAAATTCTCCCAAAATATGTTAATTTTTTGGAGAAAGAAATTTATAAAAATCCTTCAGATTGGTTATGGTCTCATAAGAGATGGAAACAAAATAAAAGATAATTTTTATTATCTAGATCATAATTATTTTTGAATAAATTATTACCTAATTTTGCACTGCAATAAATTATGAAAAATATTAGAAACTTTTGTATTATAGCTCATATTGATCATGGTAAGAGTACATTAGCAGATAGGCTTTTAGAATATACTAATACCGTAGATAAAAGGGATATGAAAGATCAATTGCTTGATGATATGGATCTTGAGAAGGAAAGAGGAATAACAATTAAAAGTCATGCTGTTCAATTAAATTATAAATTTAATAATGAGGAATACATATTAAATTTGATAGATACTCCTGGTCACGTTGACTTTTCATATGAAGTATCAAGATCTATTGCATCTTGTGAGGGGGCTCTTCTAGTAATTGATGCTTCACAAGGTATTCAAGCTCAAACAATATCAAACTTGTATTTAGCCTTAGAACAAGGTTTAGAAATAATTCCAATTTTAAATAAAATAGACCTACCAGGATCAATGATTGAAGAAGTTTCAGATCAAATAATTGACTTATTAGATTGTGATCAATCTGAAATTTTACATGTAAGTGCAAAAGATGGCATAGGTATTGATAAAATTATAGATCAAATAATAAAAAAAATTCCTAAACCAAAGGGAGATACTAAAGATAATTTGCAGGCAATGGTTTTTGATTCAGTATTTAATTCTTTCAGAGGAGTTGAAGTTATATTTAGAATATTTAATGGAACAATCAAAAAGGGTGATACAGTAAAATTTGTAAACACAAAAAAAATATATAAAGTAGATGAAATTGGAATTTTAAAAATAAAAAAAGAACCAAAAGATTTCTTGGAGGCTGGAAATGTTGGTTATTTAATCTCCGGAATTAAAGAAGCAAAAGAAATTAAAGTAGGAGATACAATTACTCACAATGATAACCCTACTCAAAATGAGGTTAAAGGTTTTGAGGATGTAAAGCCAATGGTATTTGCTGGAATTTATCCTGTTGAAAACTCTGATTACGAAGATTTAAGAGCTTCTTTAGAAAAATTACAATTAAATGACGCTTCTTTAGTATGGCAACCTGAAACCTCTGTTGCATTAGGTTTTGGATTTAGATGTGGATTTCTAGGAATGCTTCATATGGAAATAATTCAAGAAAGGCTTGAAAGGGAATTTGATATGACAGTAATCACTACTGTTCCTTCGGTTGAATTCAAATGTTTTCAAACCGATGGAAGCACGATTGAAATTTTTGCCCCATCTGATATGCCTCCTGTTACTAATATATCATATATAGAAGAACCTATTATCAAAGCTCAAATTATTACTAAGTCTGAATATATAGGTAATATTTTAAAATTGTGTCTTGACAAAAGAGGTACAATTAAAAATCAAGTATACCTTTCTAAGAGTCGGGTTGAACTTTTATTTGATCTTCCTCTTTCAGAAATAGTTTTCGATTTTTATGATAAACTTAAATCAACGTCTAGAGGATATGCTTCTTTTGATTATGAGTTATCTGGTTATGTTAAATCAAAATTAGTTAAATTAGATGTATTACTTAATGGAGAGAAAGTTGATGCATTATCAGCGATAGTCCATAAAGAAAAAGCATTTGAATGGGGTAAAAAACTATGTAAAAAATTGAAAGAATTACTTCCAAGGCAAATGTTTGAAATAGCTATTCAAGCATCAATTGGAAATAAAATAATTGCTAGAGAAACTGTTAGAGCATTAAGGAAAAATGTTACTGCAAAATGTTATGGTGGAGATATTACAAGAAAGAGAAAATTATTAGAAAAGCAAAAAAAAGGTAAAAAGAGGATGAGGCAAGTTGGTAACGTTGAAATACCTCAAGAAGCTTTTCTTGCTGTTTTAAAAATTGAAGAATAATTATAATAATGAATAAAATATTAGACGGTAAAAAAACCTCTCAGAGGATAAAGGAAGAAATAAAAATAAAAGTAGACAAATTAATTTTAGAAGGCCACAGGGCTCCTCATCTAGCTGCAATATTGGTAGGTGAAGATGGTGCAAGTTTAACTTATGTCACCAACAAAGTTCTGTCTTGTAAAAAAGTTGGTTTTAAATCCTCTTTGATTCGGCTTCCGGAATCAATTAGTGAAAATGAATTATTAACGGAAATTCAAAACCTAAATATAAACAAAGAAATAGATGGGTTCATCGTACAATTACCTCTTCCAAATCATATTAATGATGAAAAAGTTTTGTTATCAGTACGTGCAGACAAGGACGTAGATGGTTTTCATCCTGAAAATTTTGGTAGAATGGCACTAAATATGGAAAGTTTTATTCCAGCTACTCCTTTTGGAATCATTGAATTACTTGAAAGATATAATATTGATTTGAATGGTAAAAATGCCGTAATAATTGGTAGGAGTAATATTGTGGGGAGACCTATAAGTATACTTTTAAGTAGAAAGGCTAAAATAGGAAATTCAACTGTTACGGTTGTTCATAGTAGAACAAAGAATTTAGAGTTTTATACTAGAAACGCGGATATTATTGTATCAGCTTTGGGTGTCCCGGGGTTTTTAAAAGGAAATATGGTTAAAGATGGAGTAATAATTGTTGATGTTGGAATTACTAGAGTAAAAGATTCTTCTAAACAAAAAGGGTATGCAATAAAAGGTGATGTAGATTTTGATTCGGTATATGAAAAAGCAAGTTTTATTACCCCTGTTCCTGGCGGCGTAGGCCCAATGACTATAGCTTCTCTTCTTTTAAATACATTAAAGGCTCATAAAAAAAATATTGCTTAATGTCATCATGAATTTTTTTTTTAACTCTTTTTTCACTCTCCTTTTTCTTATTTCTAATTATTCATTTTGCCAATCAAATTTTTTGTCTAAAAATAAAAAAGCAAATAAGCTTTATTATGAGGGAGTAAGTTTTTCTAAAATTGGAGAATTTGAATTTGCATTAGATAAGTATAATAAATCTATAAAATCAGACCCAAACTTTGCTTTGCCTTATATTAATATTAGTGAAATTTATAAAAAAAGGGGTAATTACTCTGAAGCAATAAATATTTATAAAAATATTTTAAATAATAAATTAAACTATGATTCGGATAGATTGAATTATATGATAGGGGAGTTGTATTTTTTTTTAGGAGAGTATCTTATGTCAAAACCTTATTTATCAAAAATTAAAAACCCAATCTTAATAGAGAGGAGCGATAATTATTTAGATAATATTAATTTTTCTTTAAAAAATTTAAAAGATTCTATTTTGGTAGTTCCAGAACTAGTTGAGTCTTTAGATATCTTCTTTCTTAAGTATTTTCCTTTTTATGATAAAAAAGGTGATGTATTATATTTTACAGCAAGAGAAGGAACTTCTATTTATGATGATGAAAATTTATATTATGTAAAAAAATTATCTGATAAAAATAGTTGGGGAGATATAATGAAAATTTCAGAGACTATTAATTCTGAAAATAATGAAGGGTCTATTTCTTTTTCTTCTGATAGAAACACAATGATTTTTTCTTTTTGTACTTCAAGTTTTAAAGGACAAAGTTGTGATCTTTATTTTTCAAAAATAAACAATGGAATTTGGGGGAGGCCAAAAAAATTAAATGAAAATATTAATTCTGAATATTGGGAATCTCACCCTAGCTTATCTTCAGATGGCAACTATTTATTTTTTTCTTCAAATAGACCTGGAGGATTTGGTGGTAAAGATATTTGGATGTCTAAAAAAAATGATAGTGTTTGGGGTAAAGCAAAAAATTTAGGGGATTCAGTAAATACAATGAATAATGAGATTGCACCTTTTTTACATGAAAATATGATTGATTTCTATTTTTCTTCAAATGGAAGAAAGTCTTTTGGCGGTTATGATATTTATCACGGTTTGTTTAATAAAAATTTTATAAAAGATATTTCGAATTTTGGATATCCTATAAATAATCATTTTAATCAGAGTTCAATAAATGTTTCTGAAGATGGTAAAACAATTTTTTACACTAATGAGAAATATATTGATGAAAAAGTTAAAAGTAGTCAAATTTATTATGCTGCTTTAGAAAGCTCAGTATTGAATGAAGATATTTTTTATTTCTTTGGTAAAGTATTAGACAGGAAAACTGAAAAACAAATTCCTTGGGATATTGAGATTAAAAACTTTTCGACTGATAAAATAGATAAGTTTAATTCTAAAACTTCAAACGAAGAATTTCATTTCCTGTTAAATAGTGGAATGAAATATGAAATTTATGTTAAATCTGAAGGGTATAATTATAATGTATTTTCTTTTAATGAAAAAATCTCTTTTACAAAAAATATTTATTTAGAACCATTGAATTTAGGGCTAAAATTAGATGTCAAAAACATCTATTTTGATTTAGATGACGATCAATTATATCAAGAATCTAAAAGTCAACTCGATATATTAGCTAACTGGTTAATTACAAATCCATCTGTAAAAGTAGAAATTTCCGGTCATACTGATGATTCGGGTACTGATGAATACAACATGGATTTGTCTAGACGCAGAGCATTCAATGTATATAAATACCTCATAGATAAATATGATTATGGCTCTGAACAAATTACCCATATTGCTTATGGAAATGAAATGCCAATTTATGTAGGTACGGATCTGAATAGAAAAAAAGAGAATAGAAGAATTGAATTCAAAATAATTTCTAAATCAAATTAATTATTTTTAATAATAACTGGATTTAGGATTTAACACCTTCTTAACATCAAGTTAAATATTTGTTAATAATTACTAAAATATCAAATTCTTCTTTATATTTGACTCGATTTAATTACAAAATATTTAAGGCTAAAATAGAATTTTTAGCCTTTTTTGTCCTTTAAAGGGTTTTTTGCCTTTTAGGGGTTTTTTATTTACTTCTATTAATTTTACCGTTTTTTTCCGTTTGGAAGGAAAATTGTTTATTTTTAGAGGTTAATTTTATGTTAAATATTTTATCAACTTAAACTAAATATACTTATGTTGAGAATTTTACTAGTTAGTTTCTTGTTTTTGGCTACCAATTTGTGGGCCCAAGACAGAACTATATCAGGTACGGTTTCATCGGAAGAAGACGGTAGTGGACTTCCAGGTGTTAACGTAATCCTGCAGGGTACTACAACAGGTACAACAACTGACATTGATGGAAACTTCAAGTTAGATGTGCCTACCGATGGTGGTGTCCTAGTGTTTTCGTTCATTGGTCTTTCTGCTCAAGAAATTGAGGTAGGTACTAGATCAGTGATAGATGTGGTTATGAGTTCTGATGTTGAAGAACTTCAGGAGGTTGTTGTAACTGCATTGGGTATCACTAAAGAGAAGGCTGCATTAGGTTATGCGGTAACTTCAGTTGGTGGTGAACAGCTTGAGGCTAGACCTGAGGCCGACATCGCACGTTTATTAAGAGGAAAGGTTCCAGGAGTTGATATCACTTCTACAAGTGGTATTGTTGGAACAGGTACGAACATCATTATTAGAGGTTATTCTTCTATTTCTGGTTCGAACCAACCACTATTTGTTTTAGATGGTGTTCCTATAGATGCTTCTACCTTTGCAGATAGAAGTTTTTCTAGTGGGGGTTCTACATCTTCAAGTAGATTTCTTGATCTTGATCCTAATAACGTAGCAGATGTAAGTGTCTTGAAAGGACTTGCTGCAACTGTTTTATATGGTGAGGCTGGAAGAAACGGTGTAATTCTTATTACAACAAAAACCGGTTCTGGTGCAGGCCCATCTAATAATAAGAAAGTAGAAGTATCATTCAATCAATCTTATTTTGTAAATGAGGTAGCTAGTATGCCTGATGATCAAGATAACTGGGGTAACGGATGGCAAAATTACGCTTCAGGTGCTTTTAGTAACTGGGGTGCTCCTTTGTCAGGCGGTGCTTACGCAAGGAATGGTAAAAATGGAGTTGATGAGAATGGGACTATAGGTCATCCATATGATAGATCAGCATTAAATGCTGCTTTTCCTGAATTAGTTGGCGCAAGATGGCCATATCAAGCATATGACAATCTTCAAAATTTCTTTGTACAAGGAAGCCAAAAGAATTCTTCAATTGGAATTGCTGCTAATGTTGGTTCTAACTCTAGCATTAAAGCTAACTATGGATGGACAAGAGATGAAGGTTATGTTCCTAATAACAATTATACGAAACATAATTTCTCTCTAGGGTCTAGTACTCAGCTTTCAAATGGTCTTAAAATTAATTCGACTTTTAATTATATACAGTCGGAGACCATGAAGCCGATGTCTTCTCCTATTTATAGTTCGAACCCTTCGGGTCCTTCTTTATTTAGTAATGTTCTTTATACTCCTAGAAGTTGGAGTTTAACTGGCTTACCAAATACAAACCCTACTGATAATAGTAGTGTTTACTATAGACCTGATAATATTATCCAACATCCTTATTGGACGATAGATAATACTTCTGATAGAGATAATATTGAAAGATTTATTGGTAACATCGCGCTTAGCTATGAAATAGCTGACTTTTTAAATGTTACTTATAGACTTGGAATTGACCATTATAATATGATGAAAAATTATAGAGTTAATAAAGGAGGTCCTCAAAGACCTGACGGAGAGTATCAAACCTCTAACCGATCTAACACTATAACTGATCAACAATTAAATCTTAATGGTGCTGTCGAATTGTCTGCTGATTTAGATTTAGATTTCCTAGTAGGAGCTAACCTTAAGTCAATAGAATACGAAAGACATACAATAAATAGTACAGAGCAATTTGTGTATAACTTATTTACACACAATAACTTTATTACAACTACTGCTTCTTCATATGTTTTTGCTGAAAACACTTATGGTGCTTTTGCAAACATATCTCTTGGTTATCAAGATTGGGCATTTTTATCTGCTTCAGCTAGAAATGACTGGACTTCAACCTTAGAGCCTGAAAACAGAGCTGTATTGTATCCTTCTGCTTCTATATCGGTACTTCCGTTTGAAGCTGCAGGACTTACAAGTGATATGCTTAACTATTTAAAAGTTAGAGTTGGTTATGGTACATCTGCAGGTTACCCTTCTCCTTATTCAACAAGGGGAACTCTTGATACATATACTAAATTGTTTCAAACTGCTTCAGGTACTATTATGAACTCAAATGCTGTTAGTAACTTTTATGCAAACCCTAATTTGAAACCAGAAATTCACAAGGAATTAGAACTTGGGATTGAAGGTAGATTCTGGAAAAACAGAATAGGTATCGATGTTTCTTTATATTCTAAAGATTCAGAAGATCTTATTATTGATCTTGAATTAGACCCTTCAACTGGATATACTTCATCTACAGTTAACTCTGCTGCCATTAATAATAAAGGTATAGAGGCAATTGTTAATGTAATTCCAGTACAAACCCAAAACTTTACTTGGGATATTTCTGCGAACTTTACTTTAAATAGAAGTGAGGTTACAAAAATTGCAGATGGTATTGATCAAGTATTGATAGCTGGTGCATCTTTCTTAGGTAATTTTGCAAAGCCTGGTCTTCCATATAATATGATATGGGGAGCACCAATATTGAGATATTACACAGATCCTAATACTACGGTTGAAGATATTCCTTACGATAAAAGGAAAGATTATTCACCTGTAACTTCATCTGCTGGTATCTATCAATATGCTGGTTCTGACGGTTTTATTGGAGACCCTAATCCTGATTATGTAGTAAATGTAACAAATACTATCTCTTACAAGTGGATTACTTTAAGAGCTCAAGTTGATCACACCGTTGGTGGTGATATTTGGGGAGGTACTGCATCTACACTTACAGGTAGAGGTATTTTAGAATCTACTGGTTTTGACAGATTTGTTCCTGTAGTAGTTTCTGGTGTTGATAAAGATGGTAACCCTAATAAGGTTCAAGTAACACCGAACGCTCACTACTGGAGAGATACTGGAGTATGGTATGACGAAAACAGAATTTTTGATGCTTCAACTATTAGATTAAGAGAAATTTCTCTTTCTTTAGTAGCACCAAAAAGCTGGTTAAATGGTACGCCTTTTGGACGTGCTAGTCTTACTATTTCAGGTCAAAACTTATGGCATCTAGCTTATAATTTCCCTTCATCTTCTAATATGGATCCGGAAGTATTAAGTTTAGGAGTAGGTAATGGTAAAGGTTTCGACCGTACTACTGGTCCTACATCTAAGAAGTATGGTGCAACATTAAGTTTCACATTTTAATTATTTTAAATTTATAAATTATGAAATACTTAAATAAAATATCATTATTGTTTGCATTCATCTTCATTGGTTTTTCTTGTGATTTAACAGATTTAGACCAATTAGATAATCCTAATGCTGTTACAGCTGCTAACGCAGATGTTGATCTATATTTCAATCAGATTCAAGTTATGTTTGCTTCATATTTTAATGGTACTCAAGGTACTGGAATGCAACTAGCTAGGATGACGGCGATGTTTGGTAACAATTACCAATCTGCTTACAGTCCTAATGGATTTAACTGGAGATGGAATATGGCTTATGCCAGTTTATTCCCAGATATAGATGCTATGAATGCACTTGCTACTGAGAAGAAGCAATTCTTCCATGTAGGTGCTGCAAAGATTATGAAAGCATATGTGCTTCAAAGCTTGGTTGATACTTTTGGTAATGTCCCTTATTCTGAGGCATTCCAAGGAGTTGACAATCCAAGTCCAAAAGCAGACGATGCTTCAGCTCTTTATACTGTTGTTGGAACACTTTTATCTGAAGCAAAAGCTCATCTTAATGACGCTGCTTCAATTGGATCTCCTAAAGTAGATATTTTCTACGGCGGAAGTAAAGCAAATTGGGTTACATTAGCTAACACTATGGAAATGCGTTTAGCTCTTGCTAAAGGCGATGGTGCTGGCGTTACTGCTGCAGTTGCTGCAGGTGTAATTGACTCACATGATGAGAACTTTGTTTTCCAATATGGTTCAAACAGATCTAATCCTAATTCAAGACATCCATGGTACTCAGGTGCTTATGAGAGTGGTTCTTGGAGTTATCTTTCTAACTATTTTATGTGGGAGATGATGGAGGAGAAGGCTGTTGTAGATCCAAGATTAAGGTTTTACTTTAAAAGACAGGATTTAGATGCTGCTGATGAAAATCAGTTCACATTAGATTGTGTAACTAACGATAGACCTGGTCATTACTATCAGTATACTAATGCTTATGGTGTTGATACTGAATGGCCTTATTGTTTAGCTAGTAATACAACTCATATTAATGCTTCAAATGCTAGAGGGTATTGGGGTAGAGACCATGGTAATAACGATGGTATTCCACCAGATGGGCAGAAAAGAACTGCTCCAGGTATATATCCTGCTGGAGGTGAATATGATACGGGTAATCAAGCTAACGGTTTAGGTGAAAGTGACACTTGGAAGAAAGGAACTACAGGAGCTGGAGGTGATGGTATTGATCCAATACTTACTTCTTCTTTTGTTCACTTTATGAGAGCAGAAGCTGCTCTTACCTTAGGTACTGGTGAAGACGCTAAAGTTCATCTTGATTCTGCTATAGCTCACTCAATGGCTTATGTTAAAGCTACTTCTGAGAGAATTGGTGGAGATATTGATGCTGCTGCAGCTACAACTGGAGCAGGTGATCTTACTAACTTTCAGAGAAGTGTTGACAACTATACTAAATCTGTTTTAGCTTCTTACGATGCTTCTGCAGATAAGTTGAATATTGTTGTTAAGGAGTTTAGATTAGCTCTTTGGGGTAATGGAAATGAGGCATGGAATGCTATGAGAAGAACTGGTAAGCCAATGAATGCTAAAGGATCTGAGTTACAATGGACAAGAGAAGCTGGAAATGGAGATTTCCCGCGTTTATTCCCTTATCCATCTGATTATGTGAATTTAAATGCTAATGCTACCCAGCAAGCAATGACAACAACTGTTTTCTGGGATACAAATGGCGGTGCGCATAACTAATTTTTAAATTTTTAATATTATGAAAAATCTTAAAAAACTATTTTTATCATTGTTTGTAACAGTTGCAGCAGTGGTATCTTGTGGAGACCCTGATCTTCCTTTTGAAGAGTATGGTACAATGACAACAGGTGGTTATGCTCGTTTGATGAGTCAAACTGGTGAATTCAATTTTTTTGATCAAGCTGGTTCTAAAGTTACTTTAGAAGTAGAATACTATGACAAAAACAAAGGTAAGGATATTGCGTCGTATGCAATTTCTGTTGAATATATGGATACAAAGACGAAAGGTGCGAAGAACGTAGCTAAAAAAGCTATGGCTACTATCGATGCTTCGGCTTTTGCTACTAATTCTGACGGATACTTAAGTTCTACTATCGAAATTGGTTTTGCTGCAACCATGACCCTTTTAGGTCAAGGTGCTGCGGATATTGATGGAGGTAGTAAATACCGTTATCACATGGTTCTTACCATGAAAGATGGTACTACTTACGATGCAGCGACAACTGATTCTAACCTTGAATCATCATCACCGTTTAGTGCGTTATTCCAGAAAGACATATCTATTGTATGTCCTTCTGATTTGGCTGGAACGTTCTCATCAACTGGACAAGCGAAAGCTGGTGCCAATTGGCCGGGAGCAGGACAGGCTACTTCTGGTAATTTTGAGTGGACATCTACTCCTGAAGGTAATCTTTACCCTGTTAAAGGAGGAGATTTCTCTTATGGAGCTTATAAAGCTGTAGGATACTCTTCAGTACCTGCAGGTACACTTAAAAACCAAGATGCATGTGGAGTTTTATCATCTGTGGGCTCTTCTCAATGGGGAGAGGTATATGCTTTTGCTGCTGTCACTAGACAGGCAGATAAAAAAGTAATGTACATAGATTGGTCTAATGACTATGGTGAAGCTGGAGAAGTGTATCTTACAAGATCAGATAAAGACTGGCCAGATTTGAGTAACTAACTATTAGTACGTATATTATATAATTAAAGGTAATGGTAGAAATATCATTACCTTTTTTTTATTATGAAATTTAATTTCCTATTTATTTTTATTTTTATTTCTTCTTGTTCCTTATTTGAAAACAAAATCATTTCAATAAGTATTGAAACACCTTCATTTAATTTATTACAAAAAAAAATTTCTTTTAAAACATCAAAGAATAGTGATGCATTTATTTCTTATTGGATTAATGGGACCAATTCTATTTCTTACTCTGTAAATTCTAACGATAATTTAATTCATGAAATTTCATTACTGTATTTAAAACCTGAATCTGAGTATTCATTTTTAATTCATTATAACTCAGGTAATTATAAATTAAAAAGTGATACAATTTCTTTTTTCACTGAAAGATTACCTGATATTATTCCTAATTTCTCACTTACCAAACAAAATGAATTTGAATTTGATGGGTATATTTTTTTAAGAACCCAAATGGACCCTGGTATTCAATTGTTATTAGACCATAATGCTAATGTTGTTTGGTATCAAAAATCAGATACATCATTTTCAAGACCATTTGATATATCTTCTTTTGATTCATATTTATCTTTATATAACCCTTCTTTAATCTATGAAATTACTTTTGACGGTGATACTTTGCTAAAAGTAAATACAAATGATAAAAATTTACATCATGAGTTAACAAAAGATGTTAATAATAATATTGTTGCATTAACATATGAATATAAAGAGTTTGATTTATCTAATTTTGGTGGATTACAATATGATTCTATAAAAGGAGATGGCTTAGTTGTTTATGATTCTACAGGAAATTTGGTATGGGAATGGAATGTTTTTGACCATGAAGATCCTCTTTCTTATGAAAATATAAATTTATTAAAAAAAGATTGGACACATGGAAATGGAATTGGAATAACTTATGATAACAATTATATTTTATCTTTCAGAAATTTGAATCAGTTGTGGAAGATTGATTCTAAAAATGGTAAAATACTATGGAAGCTTGGACTTAATGCTGAAATTCCCATTGAAGCATCTTCTTTTTTTTATGCTCAACATGCTATTCATGAAATAGGTAGAGATACTTTTTTATTATTTGACAATGGAAGTAGAAAAGAACGAATGATATCACGAGCTCTTATTTTTTCAATGGAGAATGATCAATTTAAACTATTAAACTCTGTTGAGTTACCAAAAAATTTATTTTCTTTTAAACAAGGAAGTGTTTATATGATTGATAAAAACAAACTTTTATTTTGTAGTTCAACTAACAATAAAATTGTTATAACTGATATTAGTGGAAAAATACTTTGGAATCTTTCAAGTAATTTTTCATTTTACAGAGCTTATTATTTGAATACAAATAAATAGCATTTTTAGTATATTTCATTTTTTTTAATTATATAACACTTAAAGTTATTTCTTAAATAATTGTTTAAAAAAGAAATGAAAAAAATAAGTTATTTAAGGTTGTTCTTGCAGTTTCTTAAAACAGGAACTATTTCTTTTGGTGGCTATATGATGTTAATAGCCATGGTTCAATATGAATTTTCAAAAAGAAGAAAGTTTATTAAAAAGTCTCAGGTTCTTGACGCTATAACTTTAGCTTCATTTTTGCCAGGACCGATGGCAATTAATGTTTCAACTTATTTAGGTTTTATTATGAAGGGTTGGAGAGGTGCAATTTTAGCATTTATTGCAGTTTTAACACCTTCATTTATTATAATGATAATTTTTACTGAGTTATATTTTAGCTCAAAAAATTTACCTGGATTTCAATCTTTTTTTTCTGGGGTTTTACCTGTAGTTTCCGCAGTTATTATTAGTGTTGCATATGATATTTCATCAAAAGTTAATAAAACCTATTTTTCTTATTTAATTGTTGCTTTAAGTTTTTTTCTTGCGGTTATTTTAAAAGGTTATCTTGCTATAATTGTTCCTTTACTGTTATCTGGTTTATTGAATGTTTTATATTTTAAGAAAAAAATTTTTTCTAGTATAATTAAAAGACCTAAAAAACAATACATAATAAGATTTGAGGGTATAATTGTAGCTGGAATCCTTTTAACTTTATTCTATATATTTATTAATAATGTCGAGTATGATTCTATTAATTTTGATCTTATTAGAGTTTTCTCAAATATTTCTTTAACTCTTTTTGGAGGTGGATATGTATTTATTCCTGTTCTTGATAAAATTATTGTAAATGAAATAGGCTGGTTAAATTCTCAACAGTTTATCGATTGCATAGCTATGGGTCAAATTACTCCTGGACCAATTTTAATAAGTGCAACTTTTGTTGGTTATAAAATGAATGGTATTATTGGAGCACTTATTGCTACATTTTCAATTTTTGCTCCTTCATCTGTCATAATAATATTTATATCAAGATTTTTTCTTTATTTTAAAAATAATATGTTTGCAAAAAAAATTATTCAAGGAATTAAAATAGGAATTGTTGGTTTAATATTTTATTCCGCAATTATTGTTTTATTAAATAAAGAAACTATTGACATTTTTACAATTATAGTTTTCATTTCTTCAATTTTAATTTTGATAAAGACAAAAGTTCATCCTGTTATTTTAATAATTCTTTCTGGGCTAACAGGTTATTTTTTAAAAATTTAGTTTAATGAAGTATATTCAATTAATTGGAACTCAGAGGTCAGGTTCAAATTTATTAAGATTAATGTTAAACCAGTTAGATGGGATTTGTGCCCCTCATCCTCCTCATATTCTTTCCGTATTTTTACCAATTTTGAGTAAATATGGAAATTTGGAAAAATCAAAAAATTTAGATTATTTAATTCTTGATGTCATAGAATGTATAAAATTAAATCCAATAAAATGGGAAAATCTTTCTATTTCAGTTGATATGATTAAGTCTAAATTAAAAAATCCATCCATTTTTCAAATTTTTTCATCAATTTATGAATTATATGCTGATCAATTCGATTCGAAATTTTGGATGTGTAAAAGTTTGATAAATATGAATTACTTTAATCAGATAGAAAAAGAAAAATTAAACCCTATTTACATTTATATTTATAGAGATGGAAGAGATGTGGATCTTTCATTTAAGAAAGCCATTGTTGGTCCAAAGCACTCTTATTTTACTGCAAAAAAATGGTTAAATGATCAAACTATATGTGAGAAAATTAAAACTAATGTATCTAGATCCAGATTTATTTCTGTCAAATATGAAGATTTAATTTTACATCCAAAGAAAACCTTGTTTTACATTTGTGAAAAAATTAAAGTAAAATACAATGATAAGGTTTTAGATTATTACAAGTCTAATGAATCTAAAGTTTCAGCTTCAGCTGGTGAAATGTGGAGTAATTTATCAAAGCCTATCCTTATAAATAACAGCTCAAAGTTCATTAAAAATTTAAATAAAGAAGAACTTCAAATATTTGAAAGCATTGCTATTAAGCCTTTGAAGAATTTGGGATATAATCTTATAAACAATGATGATGATTTAATTTCTAGATTTAGCGATTTAGATATTGAAAGATTTACAAATACTAATTCAGAAATAAAACTGCATACCTATACAAATGCTAATAAAAAAGATTTAATCCAGATGGAGCCATATGAGAACTTTAAGAAAAATTTAGTCTCTAAAGTTTTTTAATTGAAATTGTTTATTGTGCACTTCTAAATATTTTGAATTTTTAATCCAATCTCCTACGTTTATATATCTACTAGAATTATTTATTTTTTTTTCTACTGGCTGATGAGAGTGGCCAAAAACATAATAATCATAATGAGTATTATCTTCTATTTTTTTACAATAATTATATATTCTTTCATTATTAATTATAGAATAATTTTTTGTTTCAATTTTTTTTCTCTTAGATAAATATATTCCTAATTTCATACCGATATCAGGATGAATCCATCTAAATAAGAATTTTAATATTTTATTTTTAAAAATTAATTTTAATAATTTATATCCAAGATCACCTGCACCTATACCATCTCCATGTCCAACTAATAATAAATTATTATTTAGTTTTAATTTAATTGAACTATCATATACATTTATACCTAACTCATTCTGAAAGTAATCTAATACCCACATATCATGATTTCCAAGTATCAAATGTATATTAACTCCTTTATCTGATAATTCACTTATTTTACCTAAAAATCGGGTAAAACCCTTGGGAACTACTTCTTTGTATTCAAACCAAAAGTCAAAAATATCACCTAATAAAAATAACTCCTTAAGATCTGATTCAATTGAATTCAAGAAGGATAAAATTTTAGACTCTCTTTTTTTACTTTGGGTTTTGTCAGGTGATCCAAGATGAAAATCTCCTAAAAAATATGCTTTATCATTATTTTTCAGAGAGATCGTTATTTCTTTCATTTATTTTCTTTTCCTTATTCAAACTATTATTTTCATCAACTTTGTCAATATTCTCTTTACCTAATTTAATTTCAGTAGTTTTAAATGGTCTTTTCCCAATTAACTTTTCAATATCAGATTGAAATAGAATCTCTTTTTTCAAAAGTTCTTTTGCGATTAATTCTAATTGATCTTTTTTTTCTTTTAATAAATTAATTGTTCTTTGGTATGCTTTTTCTACTATTCTTTTAACTTCATAATCTATTTTTTCAGCTGTTGAATCCGAATAAGGCTTTGTGAAACTATACTCAGTCTTTTTAGAATCAAAAAAAGATATATTACCTATTACATTATTCATTCCATACATTGTTACCATACTGTAAGCCATTTTAGTTATTCTTTCTAAATCACTTAAGGCTCCAGTAGATATTTTTCCAAAAACTAGTTCTTCAGCAGCTCTTCCTCCAAGAGCCATACACATATCATCTAATAACTGTTCTGTTTGGTATAAATATTGTTCTTTTGGTAAATATTGAGCATATCCTAATGCGGCTATTCCTCTTGGAACAATACTAACTTTTACTAGTGGATCAGCATATTTTAAAAACCACCCGGTAATTGCATGTCCTGCTTCATGGTAGGCAACGATTTTTTTCTCTTCTGGTGAAATTATTTTGCTCTTTTTCTCTAATCCTCCTATAACTCTATCAATCGCATCTTGAAAATCGTCCATCTCAACAAAATTTTTATTTTTTCTTGCTGCAATTAATGCAGATTCATTACATACATTAGCTATTTCAGCTCCAGCAAATCCAGGTGTTTGAGCTGCTAAATGTTTAAGATTAACATTGGGGTCTAATTTAATATTCTTAGCATGTACTTTAAAAATTGCTTCTCTACCAATCAAATCAGGTTTATCAATACTGATTTGTCTATCAAACCTTCCTGGTCTTAAAAGTGCTGAGTCTAATACATCCGGTCTATTTGTAGCTGCAAGAATTATTACTCCAGAATCAGTGCTAAAGCCATCCATCTCAACCAATAGAGAATTTAGTGTATTTTCTCTTTCGTCATTTGATCCAGGCATTTGGCCTCTTCCCCTTGATCTTCCAATAGCATCAATCTCATCTATAAAAACTATACAAGGAGCTTTTTCATTAGCTCTTTTAAACAGGTCTCTTACTCTTGCAGCTCCAACACCCACAAACATTTCTACAAAGTCAGATCCTGATAATGAATAAAATGGTACTGCTGCTTCACCAGCTACAGCTTTAGCAAGCAATGTTTTACCAGTTCCAGGAGGGCCTACTAGTAGAGCTCCTTTAGGTATTTTACCTCCAAGTTTAGTAAATTTTTTTGGATTTTTAAGAAACTCAACTATTTCTTTAACTTCTTCTTTAGCTTCATCTAAACCTGCTACATCTTCGAAAGTTAATTTTATTTTACTTTCTGAATCAAACAATGAGGCTTTAGATTTTCCAATATTAAATATTTGACCTCCTGCACCTGATCCAACTGACATTCTTCTCAATAAGTACCAAAATCCTATTAATATTATAATTGTAAATCCCCAAGTTTGAAAAAACGAAAAGGCATCATATCTTTTTTCTGTTAAGTATTCAACCTCATCACTGTTATCTTTTTTCATGCTATTAGTAAGATCGAAATATCTTTTTTCAAAACTTTCTAGAGAAGTTATTTCAAAAGTATAATGAGGACCTGAAATATCACTTTCAAGACCATTTATTTCTAATTCATCTTTATAATCAATATTTTGTAAAGACTCTTCTTTTAGAGTAACCTCTACATATTCTTGGTTTTTGATAACAACTACTTTTCTAACATCATGGCTTAAAACCATATTTTTAAAACGATTATAATCAATTGTGATTGGTTTGCTAATTAGTAAACCAATAGCTATATAAACAATAGATAAAACAGCAATGATTATCCAAATTTGGTTATTAAAAATTGGCTTATTATTAAGAATACTTTTTCCTTTTTCCTTTTTCATTTTTCAATTATATTATTTCCATCACTCCAAAGCTTATCTAGATTATAATGATATCTCTTTTCCTTAAGAAAAATATGAGCTACAACATTTACAAAGTCTAATATTAACCATTCTTTGTTAAATTCCCCTTCTTTTTTCCATGGTTTTTCATTTAAACTTTTATAAACTTTTTTCTCAATATTTTCCGCAATAGAATCTATTTGAATATCTGAGTTTCCAGAACATATTACAAAATAATCACAAATAGAGTTTTTAATCTTTTCAAGATTTATAATAGAAACTTCTATAGCTTTTTTATCTTTCATGCTTTTTGCAATAATATCACTTAGTTTTTTTGAATTTACTATTTGGTTTTTTTCCTTCATGAAATACCTTAAATTTGACGTAAAATTACAAAATTTAGTTGCATAAAACATCAGGAAAATCTTTATTTGATATTGAAAAAATTATCCATCTAAAAGAATGTTCTTCTACAAATGATTTTTTGATTAATTTAAATAAAAATTCGTCTTATAAAGAGGGAATGGTTGTAAGTGCTGATTTTCAAACAAATGGAAGAGGTCAAAGAAGTAATAATTGGATTTCAGAGAAAAATGCTAACCTTACATTTTCTCTATTACTTGAGCCTAAATTAAATATATCTTATCAATTTTATTTAAATATTATATCTTCTTTAACAATACAAAAAGTATTATTTTCAATTCTTGATACAAATATCAAAATTAAATGGCCTAATGATATTTATTATAAAAATAATAAAATTGCTGGAATACTAGTTGAAAATATTGTTAGTAATAAAAATATTCAAAAATCAATTATTGGATTTGGCATAAATGTAAATCAAAGAGCATTTCCAATTTCTAATACAGTTTCTATTTTTAATATAAAACCTATTAAATTAAATAAAAATGAAATATTAAAATCCATTTTAGTTGAATTTGAGAAGAATTATAATCTATTAAAAAACAAAAAATATGAAACTTTATTTTCAAATTATAGTAAAAGATTATTTATGTTAAATGAAACTGTGGTTTGCAGAGAAAATAAAAAACGTACGGGAATTTTAAAAGGAATTACTAAATTTGGAAAATTATTGATTAAAATAAATGATAATTATAAGGAATATTCAGTCGGTGATTTTCATATAACTAAATAATATACAGTAATGGATAAAATTTTAAATAAAGTTGAATATAAGGTTAAAGACCTGAGTCTTTCAGACTGGGGTAGAAAAGAAATAAAATTAGCTGAGGCTGAGATGCCCGGCTTAATGAGATTAAGAAAAGAATATTCAAAAGAAAAACCTTTAAAAGGTGCAAGAATCGCTGGTTGTCTTCACATGACAATACAAACCGCTGTTTTAATTGAAACACTTATTGATTTAGGGGCTGAAGTTTCGTGGTCTTCATGTAATATTTTTTCAACTCAAGATCATGCAGCTGCTGCCATAGCTAAAGAAAATATTTCAGTTTTTGCTTGGAAAGGCATGAGTGAAGATGAATTTGATTGGTGTATTGAGAAAACATTATATTCATTTAAAGATAATAAGCCTTTGAATATGATATTAGATGATGGAGGTGATTTAACAAATATGGTGTTAGATAGATTTCCAAAGTTAGTTGATGATATTAAAGGATTATCTGAAGAAACAACCACTGGAGTTGCAAGATTATATGAAAGAGTTAAAGATGGAAAATTACCTATGCCAGCCATTAATATTAATGATTCTGTTACAAAATCAAAGTTTGATAATAAGTATGGTTGTAAAGAGTCTCTTGTTGATGCAATTAGAAGAGCTACTGATGTTATGCTAGCTGGCAAAGTTGCAGTTGTCGCAGGTTATGGTGATGTTGGTAAAGGATCAGCAGCTTCATTAAAAGGTGCTGGAGTAAGAGTAATTGTTTCTGAAATTGATCCAATTTGTGCTTTACAAGCTGCAATGGATGGTTTTGAGGTAAAGAAAATTTCTAATGTTATTCACGAAGCTAATATTATTGTAACAGCTACAGGAAATAAGGATATTATAAATAAGTCTCTCTTTATGGCTATGCGTGATAAGGCAATAGTTTGTAATATTGGACATTTTGATAATGAAATAGACATGAATTGGTTGGATAAAAACTATGGTGATAAAAAAGTGGAAATAAAACCTCAAGTAGATTTATACAACCTTAATGGAAAAGAAATTATTGTTTTAGCAGAGGGTAGATTAGTTAATTTGGGTTGTGCAACTGGCCATCCTTCTTTTGTAATGTCAAACTCTTTTACCAATCAGGTACTAGCTCAGATTGAGTTATGGAAAAACTTCAAAAATTACGAAAACAAGGTTTATATGTTACCAAAGCATTTAGATGAAAAAGTTGCTAGACTTCATTTAGATAAAATTGATGTTGAACTAGAAACCTTAAGTGAAGATCAAGCTAAATATATTGGTGTAAATAAAAATGGACCATATAAACCTGATTATTACAGATATTAAATTTCAAATCATTTAATTTTATTAATCTAATATTTTCTATTTTAGCAATATGTTAAATGGAAAAGTTATTATTATTTCTGCCCCTTCTGGAGCTGGAAAATCAACAATTGTTAGTTTCTTAATAAAAGAATTTAAAAACTTATCCTTTTCAGTTTCTGTTACTACTAGAAAAATCAGAAAAGATGAAAAAGATGGTAAGGACTATTATTTTATTTCAAAAGAAGAGTTTAAAAAATTAATTTTAGAAAATAAATTAGTAGAATGGGAAGAAGTATACAATGGTGATTTTAAAGGCACCCTGAAGTCTGAAGTTGAATCTATTATTTCAAAAAAAAGAAATATAATTTTTGATGTTGATGTAAAAGGTGGATTGAGTTTAAAAAAATATTTTGGAAAATCTGGATTATCTATTTTTATAAACGTTTCAAATATTAATACTCTTAAGGAAAGGTTAATAAATAGAGGAACTGAATCAGATGATGATATTAAGGAAAGATTAATTAAAGCTAAAAAAGAATTTTTATTAAAAAATAAATTTGATCTTATTGTAGAAAATGATGATTTATCTAATACATTTCAAAATTTAAAAAATATTGTTTACAAGTTTATAATTAATTAAATATGGAAATAGGACTTTTTTTTGGAACATTCAATCCGATCCATAATGGACATTTATTAATAGCTAAAAAAGCTATTAATAAATTAAAACTAGATCAGGTTTGGTTTGTATTAACTCCGCTGAGTCCATTTAAAAAAAATAAAAAAATATTAGATAAAAATGTAAGAGCAGAATTAATAGATATTGCATTATCTAAAGAAAAAAAAATCTTCTTATGCAAAGAAGAATTTAAAATGAAAATCCCCAACTATACAATTGACACTCTTAATTTTTTTAAAAAAAAATATCCAGACTTTGTGTTTAAGTTACTTCTTGGTGAAGACAATTTTTTAAAAATTAAATTTTGGAAAAATTATTCTAGAATATTAAAAAATTATGAAATTATAATTTATCCTAGAAATAATTCGGAAAAAAAGGTAAGTATTAACAGTGCTATAAAATTAGATGATGAATTAATAGATATTTCATCTTCAAAAATTAGAGAAAATATTAAGTTGGGAATATCAGTAAGAAAATATGTTCCACCAAAAATTAATGAATTAATAAAAGATAAAAGCTATTACTTATAAAAACTACACAGTGAGAATCTCTTTTTCTTTAGTGTTAATTAAACTATCAACTTTATTTATAAATGAATTAGTAATTTCTTGAATTTCATTTTCTCCAGATCTGATTGAATCTTCCGATAATCCTTCATCATTTAATTTTCTTATAGAATCATTTGATTCTTTTCTGATATTTCTAATGCTTATTTTACATTTTTCTCCTTCATTTTTTACTTGTTTTACCAAAATGAGACGCCTTTCTTCGGTTAAAGGAGGTATATTAATAATTATAGTTTCACTGTCATTTTGAGCATTTAGACCCATTTCGCTATTCATTATTGATTTTTCTATTTCTGGTATTATATTTTTGTCCCACGGTTTAATCATTATAGTTTTTGGGTCAGGCGTAGTTATAGATGCTATTTGATTAATCGGGGTCATATTACCATAATAATCAACGGAAATATTATTTAAAATATTTGGATTAGCTTTACCAGCTCTGATGGTAGAAAGCTCTTTGATCATAAATTCTACAGATTTATCCATTGTTTTTTTCGTTTTTTCTAAAATATTATTTATTTCTTCCATAATTAATATACTAATGTTCCAATTTTTTTGCCTTCAATTATTGATATTAGATTTTTTGGTTTGTTCATATCAAAAACAATTATTGGTAATTTGTTTTCTTTACACAAAGTAAAGGCTGTCATATCCATGATACCAAGGTTATTTTTATATACATCATCAAAACTTATTTCTGTAAATTTTTTTGCATTTTTATCTTTTTCAGGATCTGATGAATATATACCATCTACTCTTGTCCCTTTTAAAACTACGTTAGCCTCTATTTCAATAGCTCTTAGACTGGCTGTAGAGTCTGTGGTGAAGTAAGGTTTCCCTAATCCGGCACCAAAAATCACAATCCTATTTTTTTCTAAGTGTCTTATAGCTCTTCTTCTGATAAAAGGTTCACATACTTGATCAATATTAAATCCAGACATGAGTCTTGTATCGCATCCTATTTTTTCTAATTGACTTTGTAATGCCATACAATTAATTAATGTAGCTAACATACCCATATAATCACCTTGAACTCTTTCTATTCCACTTTTTTCTGATTCAATCCCCCTAAAAATATTTCCTCCACCAATAACTATTGCAATTTGTACTCCTTTATTCTTTATTTCTTTTATTTCTTTAGAATAACTTTCTAATCTTACAGGATCAATTCCAAAATTCTTAGTTCCCATTAATGCTTCTCCACTAACTTTTAATAGAACTCTTTTAAACTTCATATTAAGGAATTTTGACACAAATATAATATTTCAATTTTGATGTATATCTAAATAAATAAAAAAATGATTAAAATAATATATTTGTGAAAATTTGAATAAAATAAAAAAGGTTATATTTTTGCAAACCTTTGAGCTTCTATATATCAAAAAAAAAGGTATTCTTTTTTATTATTACATAGGGGGGGATACCAAAGCGGCCAACTGGGGCAGACTGTAAATCTGTTGACTTATGTCTTCGCAGGTTCGAATCCT
>JBELBJ010000004.1:0-42212 GCA_042095375.1 Marinoscillum sp. | reverse complement strand
AGAGCACTTCCTTGGTAAGGAAGAGGTCACGGGTTCAATTCCCGTCATCGGCTCTGGAAAAGATAGTTTAAATAATTGAAAAATTATTTTATTGAATTAAATTTGTATTAAAAATTAAAAATTATGGCTAAAGAAACATTTGATAGATCAAAACCTCATGTTAATATTGGAACTGTAGGTCATGTTGATCATGGAAAAACAACTTTGACTGCTGCTATTACCAAAGTATTGGCTGATAAGGGATTAGCAGAGAAAAAGGATTTCGAACAAATTGATAATGCTCCAGAAGAAAAAGAAAGGGGTATTACAATTAATACTGCTCACGTTGAGTATGAAACTGAAAATCGTCATTATGCTCATGTTGATTGTCCTGGGCATGCTGATTATGTTAAAAATATGGTAACTGGAGCTGCTCAGATGGATGGTGCTATCCTTGTTGTTGCAGGGACTGACGGTCCTATGCCTCAAACAAGAGAGCATATTCTGTTAGCACGACAGGTAGGAGTACCTGCATTAGTAGTGTTTATTAATAAGGTTGACCTAGTTGATGATGCTGAGTTATTAGAACTTGTTGAAATGGAAGTAAGAGAATTACTTACTTTTTACGAATTTCCAGGTGATGATATTCCAATAGTACAAGGTTCAGCTCTTGGTGCTTTAAATGGCGAAGAAAAATGGGTTGAGAAAATTATGGAACTTATGAAATCTGTTGATGAATATATTCCACAACCTGAAAGAGAAACTGATAAAGATTTTCTTATGCCAGTTGAAGATGTTTTTTCTATAACTGGTAGAGGAACTGTTGCTACTGGAAGAATTGAAAGAGGTACTGTTAATACTGGAGATGCTGTTGATATCATTGGAATGGGTGCTAAAGACTTAAAGTCTACAATTACTGGTGTAGAAATGTTTAGAAAAATTCTTGCAAAAGGTGAAGCTGGTGATAATGCGGGTATGTTATTACGTGGAATTGAGAAAGAAGATATAAAAAGAGGTATGATAATTTGTAAGCCAGGTTCTGTGACACCACACTCACATTTTAAAGCAGAAGTATATGTATTATCTAAAGAAGAAGGTGGAAGACATACACCGTTTTTTAAGAAATATAGACCTCAATTCTATTTAAGAACTACTGATGTAACTGGAGAAATCTCTCTTCCTGCAAAAATAGAAATGGTTATGCCAGGTGACAATGTTACTATTGAAGTAAAATTGATTAATAGAGTAGCTTTAGAAAAAGGGCTTAGATTTGCTATTCGAGAAGGAGGAAGAACTGTTGGAGCTGGACAAGTAACTGAAATATTAGATTAATATTTTTTTGGTTATCTTTTAGAGTAATTGTTTGTATTATATAAACAATTACTCTAAATTTGCAGGTCATTTGACCTTCATTTGTTCTTTAAACGGGTGTAGCTCAATTGGTAGAGTAGCGGTCTCCAAAACCGTTGGCTGGGAGTTCGAGTCTCTCCACCCGTGCAAACGGGAGTTAAATTTTTTTTTTTATTATGATAAACTTGATAAATTATCTTACCCAGTCTTACGAAGAAATGATTCATAAAGTATCTTGGCCAAGTTTAAATAGTTTACAGAATAGTTCAATATTAGTTTTAGTAGCTTCTCTAATCTTTGCAATCTTTATTGGGTTAATTGATTTAAGTTTTGAAAATTTAATGTCAGTTTTTTATAAATCCTTTTAATTATTAATATGAGTGTAAAATGGTACGTTATAAGGGCTATAAGTGGCAAAGAAAACAAAATAAAGACATATTTAGAAAAAGAAATTGTCAGAAAAAAGCTTGAAAAGTTTATTCCTGATGTTCTAATTCCTAATGAAAAAATATATGTTATGAGGGATGGTAAAAAGAAAATTAAGGAGAGAAACTATTTCCCTGGATATGTTTTGGTTTCAGCAGATTTTTCTCATGGTGAAGTACAACATCTAATTAATAACATACCCGGAGTTATTGGATTTCTCGGCTCAGGTAAAGGAGCTTCTAAAATTCCTATTCCATTACGTGAAGATGAAATAAATAGAATTTTTGGAAAAGTAGATGAGTCTAAAATGGATGAAGCTTCATCTTTAACATCTTTTGTAGTTGGTGAAGGTGTAAAAGTTATGGATGGTCCTTTTAACGGTTTTACTGGGAATATTTCAGAAATATTTGAAGAAAAGAAAAAAATTAATGTTACAGTCAAAATTTTTGGAAGAAGTACACCAGTTGAGTTAAACTACTATCAAGTTGAAAAAACAAATTAGATGGCTAAACAAATTGATACATATCTTAAGTTACAAATTCGAGGTGGACAAGCAAATCCTTCACCTCCTGTAGGTCCTGCGTTAGGAAGTAAAGGTTTGAATATAATGGAATTTTGCAATCAATTTAATGCTAGAAGTGAAGATAAAAAAGGACAGGTATTACCAGTTGTAATTACAATTTATAAGGATAAATCTTTTGATTTTGTTATCAAAACACCACCAGCTTCTGTTTTAATTCTTGAAGCTGCCAATAAAAAGAAAGGATCAGATCAATCTAATATTAATAAGATAGGATCAATCAGTTGGGGTCAAGTTAAATCTATCGCTGAGACAAAAATGAAAGATTTAAATTCATTTAAAATTGAATCTGCAATGAAGATGATTGCTGGAACGGCAAGGAGTATGGGAGTTAAAGTTAAAGGCGACTTTCCAAATAATTAAATTAATTAAGAAAATGAGTAGGATATCAAAAAATATAAAAAAAGGATTAGAAAGATATAAAACTGATGATTTTTATTCACTTAAAAGTGCTTCTGAATTAATTAAAGAAATTTCATTTGCAAAATTTGATGCATCAGTTGATATGGATATTAGACTTGGAGTTGATCCAAAAAAAGCTGATCAGATGGTAAGAGGAGTTGTTGTATTGCCTCATGGTAACGGTAAAAAGAATAAAGTTTTGGTCCTATGTAATCCAGACAAAGAGGAAGAATCTAAAAGTTCAGGGGCTGATTTAGTTGGGTTAGATGAATACATTAAAAAAATTGAAGGTGGATGGACTGATTTTGATATAATTATAACTCAACCATCTTTGATGCCAACTTTAGGTAAGCTTGGAAAATTTCTAGGTCCAAGAGGATTAATGCCTAATCCTAAGTCTGGAACTGTAACTGATGACCTTGCTAAAGCAATTAAAGAAGTTAAAGGTGGAAAAATTGATTATAAAGTTGATAAAAATGGAATCATTCATTCTTCTATAGCTAAGGTATCATTTTCTCCTATTAAAATTGAAGAAAATGCTTCTAAATTAATCGACTCAATTCTTAAGTTAAAGCCTGCTTCAACTAAAGGTACTTACTTTAAAAGTATTTCTATTTCAAGTACTATGAGTAGCTCTATTAGAATTGATAAATCAATAGTAAATAATTTATAATATGAATAAAGAGGATAAACTATTGTTAGTTGAAAATTTATCTAAAAAATTTGATAATAATAATATATTTTATATTACAGACGCTTCAGGTCTTTCAGTTTCTCAAGTAAATCAATTTAGAGAAAAATGTTTTAAAAAAGATGTTGAATATAAGGTTGTTAAAAACTCATTTATTAAAAAAGCTTTAGAAAATAATGAAAATGATTTTTCCCCATTAATTAATAAAGATGTGCTTTCTGGATTTTCTGGTATACTTTTTTCTAAGTTAAGTCCTAGTGAACCAGCTAAAATCTTGAAAGATTTTAGAAAAATTACTGGTGAAGATTACTTAAAGTTAAAAGCAGCTTCTATTGATTTAGAATTTTATATAGGAGATGAAAACTTAAATTCTTTAAGCAAGTTAAAGAGTAAAAATGAGTTGATTGGGAGTATAATTTCATTATTAAAATCACCAATTAAAAATATTATAAGTTCTTTAAAAGGTGCAGAAAGTAAACTTTCTGGGGTTATTAAACAATTAGAAGAAAAAAATAATTAAAAACTAAAATTATAATAAAATGGCAGATATAAAATCGTTAGCTGAAAAACTTGTTAATTTATCAGTGAAAGATGTTAATGAATTAGCAAATATTTTAAAAGATGAATATGGTATTGAACCTGCAGCTGCAGCTGTGGTTTCATCAGCATCTTCATCTGGTGGTTCAGATTCTTCTGAAGCAACTGAAGAAAAGTCAAATTTTGATATAATATTAAAATCGGCTGGAGCTTCTAAATTAGCAATTGTAAAACTTGTAAAAGAAATTACTGGTTTAGGGTTGAAAGATGCTAAAGACTTAGTTGATGCTGCTCCAAAAGCAGTTAAAGAAGGCGTTGCTAAAGATGAAGCAGAAACAGCGAAGAAGCAATTAGAGGAAGCTGGTGCAGAGGTTGAGCTAAAATAATAGCTTAATTTTTTTTATGAATGAATATTTTTTTAATTAAATAGCTTTAAATATATACTATTGAAAAATAATAATACTTCAAAAAGAATTGACTTTTCTAAAATTAAAAGGATATTAGATTATCCTGACTTTTTAGATGTTCAGTTACAGTCTTACAAAGATTTTTTCCAATTAGAAACAGCTCCTGAAAATAGAACACATGAAGGTCTTTATAAGGTTTTTATGGAGAATTTTCCGATTTCTGATTCTCGTGATAATTTTATTTTAGAATTTGTAGATTATACAGTTGATCCTCCCAAATACAATGTTAATGAATGTGTTGATAGGGGATTAACTTATTCTTTACCGCTTAAAGCAAAATTAAGGTTGATATGTAATGATGAGGATAATGATGATTTTGAAACAATTGAACAAGAAGTTTTTTTAGGAAATATTCCTTACATGACCTTGAAAGGATCATTTGTAATAAATGGTGCTGAAAGAGTTGTTGTGTCTCAACTTCATAGATCTCCAGGAGTATTTTTTGCTCAAAGTAAACATACTAATGGGACACCTTTATATTCAGCAAGAATTATTCCATTTAGAGGTTCTTGGATTGAATTTGCTACTGATGTAAACAATATAATGTATGCTTATATAGATCGAAAAAAGAAATTTCCAATCACTACATTATTAAGAGCTATTGGCTTCGGTACAGATAAAGATATCTTAGATATCTTTAACTTATCAGAAGAGGTAATTGTTTCAAAGTCAAATTTAAAATCTATTATTGGTAGAAAACTTGCAGCACGTGTTTTAAGGACATGGATTGAAGATTTTGTAGATGAGGATACCGGTGAATTAATTTCTGTTGATAGAAATGAGGTAATTTTAGAAAGAGATCATGAAATACAAAAGGAAGATATTCAAACTATTATTGATTCTGAGTCAAATTCAATAATTGTTCACAGAGAAGATATTAATATTGCTGAGTATATGACAATATTTAATACATTAAAAAAAGATAGCTCTAACTCAGAAAAAGAGGCTTTAGAAGAAATTTATAGACAATTAAGAAATTCTGAAGCACCTGATGAAGAAACTGCAAGAGATATTATCCAAAATTTATTTTTTAGTGATAAAAGATATGATTTGGGTGAAGTTGGGAGATATAGAATCAACAAAAAATTAGGTATAAATGATGATTTTGAAACTAGAGTTTTATCAAAAAATGATATAATACTAATCGTTAAA
The DNA here is from genome assembly GCA_042095375.1 of Marinoscillum sp. Classification (GTDB taxonomy): domain Bacteria; phylum Bacteroidota; class Bacteroidia; order Cytophagales; family MED-G16. The sequence goes on along the minus strand of JBELBJ010000004.1, from coordinate 36,628 downwards.
TATTTGATAACCTTAATAAATGCAAAAGCTGTAGTAGATGATATAGATCATCTAAGTAATAGGAGGGTTAGAACTGTTGGTGAACAGCTTTATTCTCAATTTGGTGTCGGATTAGCTAGAATGTCAAGAACAATTAAAGAGAGAATGAATGTAAGAGATAATGAAGATTTTAAACCTGTGGATTTAATTAATGCTAGAACTCTTACGTCTGTTATTAATTCATTTTTTGGCACAAATCAATTATCTCAATTTATGGATCAAACAAATCCATTAGCTGAAATAACTCATAAAAGAAGAATGTCTGCTTTAGGTCCTGGTGGATTGTCGAGAGAAAGAGCCGGTTTTGAAGTTAGAGATGTTCATTATACACATTATGGAAGATTATGTACTATTGAAACTCCTGAAGGTCCAAATATAGGACTTATTTCATCTTTGTGTGTGCATGCTAAGGTTAATAATATGGGTTTTATTGAAACTCCTTATAGAAAAGTTAATAAAGGTAAAGTTGATATGTCTGGCAATGCTTTTTATTTGACAGCTGAAGATGAAGATAATTCATATATTGCTCAAGCTAATGCTGACTTAAAGCAATCTGGCCAATTTAAAAATAGTTTAGTTAAGACTAGATATGAGGGGGATTTTCCATTAGTGAAAGGTCAAGAAATTAAATATATGGATGTTGCACCTAATCAAATTGTTTCTGTAGCAGCCTCCTTAATTCCTTTCTTAGAGCATGATGATGCAAATAGAGCTTTGATGGGTTCAAATATGATGAGACAGGCAGTTCCTTTAATGAAACCTGAAGCACCCATAGTTGGAACCGGAATTGAATCTAGAGTAGCTAGAGATTCAAGGTCAACAATTGTTGCTGAGGGAAAAGGTAAAGTTACTTATGTGGACTCTCATAAAATAGAAATAGTTTATGACTTAAATAAGGATCAAAAACTTGTTTCTTTTGATGATAATGATAATAGAAAAACTTATGACCTGGTGAAATTTAGAAGATCAAATCAGGACACATGTGTCAATATTTCACCAATTGTTAAAATTGGAGATAAAGTTTCTAAAGGTCAAGTTTTATGTCAAGGATTTGCTACTGATGGCGGTGAGCTAGCTTTAGGAAGAAATTTAAAAGTAGCATTTATGCCATGGCAAGGGTATAATTTTGAAGATGCAATCGTTATTTCTGAAAAAGTTGTTAAGGATGATATTTTTACTTCTCTTCATATCGAAGAATTTAAATTGGAAGTAAGAGATACTAAAAGAGGACAAGAAGAATTTACTTCAGAATTACCAAATGTAAGTGATGAAGCAGTAAAGAATTTAGATGAAAATGGTGTAGTAGTTGAGGGGTCTAATGTGATAGAAGGAGATATTCTTATTGGAAAAATAACTCCCAAAGGAGAAAGTGATCCTACCCCAGAAGAGAGGTTATTGAGAGCAATTTTTGGTGATAAAGCTGGAGATGTTAAAGATGCTTCATTAAAAGGTCCCCCATCATTAAATGGGGTTGTTGTTGGAAGCAAAATATTTTCTAGACAAAAAAAGGATAAAGAATCAAAAAAATTAATTAAAAAAGAATTGGATGAATTAAAGCAGAATTATAGTAAGTCTTTAAATGATTTAAAAAGTAAATTGATTGGTAAGTTTGAAATTTTACTAAAATCTAAAAAATCTCAAGATATTTATCATAAATATGGTGACTTAGTAATAAAAAAAGGTACAATTTTTAATAAAAAAAACATTTCTGAAAAACTTTTTCCAATAGATAATATTTATTATGACAAGAGTAGTTTAAATGTTCCAGAAGAGTCTAGTTTGTTAAATGACATTGTTTTAGAAAATTGGACTGATGATGATAAGATTAATATTCTTGTAGCAAAAGCTGTAAAAAACTACATTATAAAAAGGAATGATTTGATTTCCATTTTTAAAAAAGAAAACTATTCTTTAGAAGTTGGAGATGAATTAGCCCCTGGAATTGTCCAGATGGCAAAAGTATTTGTTGCAAAAAAAAGAAAGTTAAAAGTTGGTGATAAAATGGCTGGTAGACATGGGAATAAAGGTGTTGTTGCAAAAATTGTTAGAGAAGAGGACATGCCTTTTCTCGAGGATGGTTCTTCTGTTGACATAGTATTAAATCCATTAGGTGTACCTTCAAGAATGAATATTGGTCAATTATATGAGACAGCTTTAGGTTGGGCTGGTTTAGAATTAAACAAAAAATATATGACACCAATCTTTGATGGTGCTACAACTGAAGAGGTGAGAAAAGAACTTAAGGAGGCAGGGTTACCTGAATTTGGAAGAACATATTTATATGATGGTATGTCCGGTAAAAAATTTGATCAGCCTGTAACCGTTGGAGTTATTTATATGTTAAAACTAGGGCATTTAGTAGATGATAAAATGCATTCTAGGTCTATAGGACCCTACTCATTGATCACGCAACAACCTCTAGGGGGTAAAGCACAGTTTGGTGGTCAAAGATTTGGTGAAATGGAAGTTTGGGCTCTCGAAGCTTTTGGTGCTTCTCATATTTTACAGGAAATTTTAACTATTAAATCTGATGATATTATTGGTAGAGCCCGTGCATATGAATCTATTGTTAAAGGTGAAAATATGCATAAACCTAATGTACCCGAATCATTTAATGTTTTGGTACATGAGCTAAGAGGATTATCATTAGAAATAACTATGAAATAAATTTATACTTGAATTTTATGAAAAATTATAAAAATAAAAAACAAATAGATTTCTCAAAGATTATAATTAGTCTTGCTTCTCCTGAATCAATATTAGAAAGTTCTTTTGGGGAAATTACAGTTCCAGAAACAGTTAATTACAGGACATTTAAACCTGAAATGGGTGGATTGTTTTGTGAAAGAATTTTTGGACCTGTAAAGGATTGGGAATGTCATTGTGGTAAATATAAAAGAATTAGATACAAGGGTATTATTTGTGATAGATGTGGTGTTGAAGTAACTGAGAAAAAAGTAAGAAGAGAAAGAATGGGACATATTGATTTAGTAGTTCCAGTAGCTCATATTTGGTATTTTAGAACACTACCCAATAAGATTGGTTATATGTTGGGTATCCCTGCAAAGAAATTAAATCAAATTGTTTATTATGAAAGATATGTTGTTGTTCAACCTGGCGTCAAAGAGGAGGATGGAATACAATCTTGCGATCTTTTAACAGAGGAGGAATATCTTAATATTGAAGATACTTTACCAAAAGATAATAATTTGTTACCAAATGATGATCCTAAAAAGTTTATTGCAAAAATGGGAGCTGAAGCTATATCAGATCTTTTATCAAAATCTGATTTAGATCAGTTATCCATTGATTTAAGAACAAAGGCATCTACAGAAACTTCTCAACAAAGAAAAGCTGAAGCATTAAAAAGATTAAGAGTAGTAGAAGCTTTTAGAGAATCAAAGTTAAATATTCAAAATAAACCAGAATGGATGATAGTTAAATTGATTCCGGTAATCCCACCTGAATTGAGACCTTTAGTTCCTCTTGATGGAGGTAGGTTTGCTACATCTGATTTAAATGATTTATATAGAAGAGTTATTATTAGAAATAATAGATTAAAAAGATTGATTCAAATAAAAGCTCCTGAGGTTATTTTAAGAAATGAGAAAAGAATGTTACAAGAAGCTGTTGATTCTTTGTTTGATAATTCTAGAAGAATTAATGCTGTAAGATCTGAAGGTAATAGATCTTTAAAATCCCTAACAGATATGCTTAAGGGTAAACAAGGTAGATTTAGACAAAACCTTTTAGGTAAAAGAGTTGATTATTCTGGTAGATCTGTAATTGTTGTTGGCCCCAAATTAAAAATGCATGAGTGTGGTTTGCCAAAAGATATGGCATCTGAACTTTTCAAACCTTTTATAATTAGAAAACTAATTGAAAGAGGTATTGTAAAAACAGTAAAGTCTGCAAAAAAATTAGTTGATTCTAAAGACTCAGTGATTTGGGATATTCTTGAAAATGTTCTTAAAGGACATCCTATTTTATTGAATAGAGCGCCTACACTACATAGGCTAGGTATACAGGCATTTCAACCAAAATTAATTGAAGGAAAAGCTATTGAGTTACATCCTTTATCTTGTACTGCATTTAATGCTGATTTTGATGGCGATCAAATGGCTGTTCATGTTCCATTAGGCCATGAAGCAATTGTGGAAGCATCAATTTTAATGTTAGGATCAAATAATATAATAAATCCTGCCAATGGAGCTCCAATAACTGTACCTTCTCAAGACATGGTTTTAGGTCTTTATTATGTTACTAAGGGTAGAAAAGATAGTAAAGAATACCCTATAATAGGAGAGGGTTTAAGGTTTTCTTCAATATCTGAAGTTAAGATTGCTCTTAATCAAGAAAAGTTATCTATTAATGCTTTTATAAAATTAAGAGTTAAGCTAAGGTCTGATGATGGAGAATTTGTTACTAAAAATATTGAAACTGTTGCTGGAAGAGTTTTATTTAATGAATTTATTCCGGAAGAAGTTGGTTATGTTGATGAACTTCTTACAAAGAAAAAATTACAACAAATTATTTCAAAAGTTTACAAAATTTGTGGAGTTTCTAAAACTTCTGAGTTTTTGGATAATATTAAGGAGTTAGGTTTTAGAATGGCCTATGAAGGTGGATTATCAATGGGATTAGGTGATATACAAATTCCTGAAGAAAAATCTACTTTGGTTGATGAAGCAAAAAAAGAAGTTGCTGAAGTTTGGAATAATTACTATATGGGGTTAATTACTGATAATGAGAGATATAATCAGGTAATAGATATTTGGACAAGAGCAAATACAAAATTAACTACTGGATTGATGAATGAATTAGAAGACAATTCTCAAGGGTTTAATCCGATTTATATGATGATGCATTCAGGTGCTAGAGGATCTAGAGAACAAATTAGGCAATTGGGAGGTATGAGGGGTTTAATGGCTAAACCACAAAAAAATCTTGCTGGTTCTGTTGGTGAAATCATTGAAAATCCAATTCTATCCAATTTTAAAGAAGGACTTGATGTAATTGAATATTTTATTTCAACTCATGGTGCTAGAAAAGGCTTGGCTGATACAGCATTAAAAACTGCTGACGCAGGATATTTAACAAGAAGATTAGTAGATGTTGCCCAAGATGTTATTATTAATGAAGAAGATTGTGGTACTTTAAGGGGGGTATATATTTCTACTCTTAAAGATAATGAGGACATTGTTGAGCCCTTGTCTGAAAGGATATTGGGTAGAGTATCTGTTCATGATGTTTATGATCCAATATCTAAAAAACTTTTAGTTGGATCTGGTGAAGAAATTATTGAATCAATTGCTAGAGAGATTGAAAATACAAACATTGAAGGTATTGAAATCAGATCAGTATTAACTTGTGAAACTGGAAGAGGTGTATGTGCTAAATGTTATGGTAGAAATCTTGCTACTGGAGATTTAGTTAATAATGGTGAAGCTGTTGGTGTAATAGCAGCTCAATCAATAGGTGAACCAGGTACTCAATTAACTTTAAGAACTTTTCATGTTGGAGGTACTGCATCAAATATTGCTGTTAATGCAAATATTAAAGCTAAGTTTGATGGCGTTGTTGAATTTGAGAATATAAGAACAGTTAAAACAAAGGATAATGATAATAATTTGGTAAATATTATAATGGCAAGAACTGGTGAAATTAGAATTTTGGATTCAAAGAAAAATATTTTAATTTCAAATAACATTCCTTATGGTTCACACCTTAATGTTAAGGATGGTCAAAAAGTTAAAAAAGATGATTTTCTATGCAAGTGGGATCCTTATAATGCTCTTATTATATCTGAATTTGATGGTAAAGTCGAATTTGAATCAATTGATGAGGGTGTAACTTATAAACAAGAATTTGATGAACAAACTGGTCATAAGGAAAAAATTATTATCGAATGTAAGGATAAAACAAAAAACCCTACTGTAAAAGTTATAGGAAAGGATGGAGAAAAATCTTATAACGTTCCAGTCGGTGCTCATTTATCTGTTAATAGTAATGATAAAGTAAAGGCTGGTCAAATATTAGTTAAAATTCCTAGAATGATTGGTCAATCCAGGGATATCACAGGTGGACTACCTAGAGTTACAGAATTATTTGAAGCTAGAAATCCATCTAATCCAGCAACAGTTAGTGAAATTGATGGAGTTGTTTCATATGGGGGAATTAAAAGAGGTAATAGAGAGATTTTTATTGAAGCTAAAGATAGTACTAAAAAGAAGTATTTGGTTTCATTATCGAAACACATACTTGTTCAAGATAATGATTTTGTTAAAGCTGGTACCCCTCTTTCTGATGGTGCAATAACCCCTGCAGATATATTATCAATTAAAGGCCCAACCAAAGTCCAAGACTATTTAGTTAACGAAATCCAAGAAGTTTATAGGTTACAAGGTGTAAAGATAAATGATAAACATATTGAGGTAATTGTTAGGCAGATGATGCAAAAAATTATTGTTGTAGATTCTGGAGATACAACTTTACTTCAAGATGAAAAAATTGATAAAAGTTATTTTATGAAAATAAATGACGCGATTTTTGAACAAAAAGTTATTACAGATATAGGTGATTCTAAGAAATTTATTGAGGGACAGTTAATTTCTCAACGAGAATTGAGGGATGAAAATTCTTTCTTAAGAAGAAATGATAAAAACCTAGTAAAAGTTAGGGATGCTGAAGCTGCTGTTTCTAAACCAATTTTACAAGGTATAACTCGTGCATCTTTAGGAACAGAAAGTTTTATTTCCGCTGCATCATTCCAAGAAACTACTAAAGTACTCAGCGAGGCTTCTATTAGAGGAAAAGTAGATAACCTTAAAGGTTTAAAGGAAAATGTTATTGTTGGCCATTTAATACCAGCTGGTACAGGTTCAAGAGATTATAAGGATTTGATTGTTTATCAGGAAAGAGAGTATAATTCTTTATTAGAAAATAATAAACAAAAAGCTGATAGTGATTATGATGCTGAATTAGATCAGGATTTAGATTCTGACAAGAATATTAAAAAGTCTGATGTTACTAAGTAAAAATTACAGATAATAACACAAATATGAATAATAATAAGACAAATAGAATAGATATAGAATTAAATGACAGTATTTCGGAAGGAACTTACGCAAACCTTGCTATGATTGCCCATTCAAGTAGTGAGTTTGTTTTGGATTTTATTCAGCTTATGCCGGGAGTACCAAAAGCAAAAGTTAAGTCTAGAATAATAATTACCCCTGAACATGCAAAAAAATTTTCTTCTGCTCTTTTAGATAATATTTCAAAATATGAAAAAAAATATAGTGAAATAAAAGATTTTGATGAGATACCAAAGTTTCCAATAGATTCAGATCCTTCTAGTCCTCAATAAATTCATTTAATGAAAAACGAAAAAAATTTTGTTTAAGACCTCTTAATTTATATTTTTGCGAATTATTTTAGATATAACTATAACATGCCAACAATACAACAGCTTGTAAGAAAAGGAAGAAAAAAACTGTCTTCTAAATCAAAATCACCAGCACTGACTTCATGTCCTCAAAAAAGAGGTGTTTGTACTCGGGTTTATACTACAACTCCAAAAAAACCAAATTCTGCAATGAGGAAAGTTGCTAGAGTTAGGTTAACCAATGGTAAAGAGGTTAATGCTTATATCCCAGGAGAAGGCCATAATTTACAAGAACATTCTATAGTTCTTATTAGAGGCGGTAGAGTTAAGGATCTTCCTGGCGTAAGATATCATGTTATCAGAGGCACTTTAGATTCTGCTGGTGTCAATGATAGATTACAAAGAAGATCAAAATACGGTTCTAAAAAACCAAAGGATAAAAAATAATTAAAATGAGAAAATCAAAACCAAAGAAAAGATATTTTTTACCTGATCCTATTTATAAAGATTCTCTTGTAACTCAGTTTGTTAATAATTTAATGCTACAAGGTAAAAAGAGTATATCCTATTCTATTTTTTATGATTCATTAGAAATTGTTGAAAATAAAACAAAAGAAAAAGGTATAGAAGTTTGGAAAAAAGCTATAAGCAATGTTATGCCATCTGTTGAGGTAAAAAGTAGAAGAATTGGAGGGGCAAATTTTCAAGTTCCTATTGAAGTAAGACCATCAAGGAAGATCAGTTTAAGTCAAAAATGGCTAATTAAATATGCTAGGCTTAGAAAAGAGAATTCAATGAAGGAAAGATTAGCAAATGAAATTATTTCAGCTTCAAAAGGAGAGGGTGCTGCAGTAAAGAAAAAAGATGATACACATAGAATGGCTGAAGCAAATAAAGCATTTTCTCATTTCAAATTTTAAGTTAAAAATATGACAAGTAATTCGAATTTAAATTATTTAAGGAATATTGGAATAATGGCTCATATTGATGCTGGTAAAACAACTACAACTGAAAGAATTTTATATTATACTGGACTAAGTCATAAAATTGGAGAAGTTCATGATGGGGCAGCTGTAATGGATTGGATGGAGCAGGAACAAGAAAGAGGAATTACTATAACTTCTGCTGCTACTACTACTTTTTGGAAATACCCAACTAAACAAGGAAATACTTTACCTGAAACAAAAGATTATAGAGTTAATATTATTGACACTCCAGGTCACGTTGATTTTACTGTTGAGGTAGAAAGATCACTTAGAGTTTTAGATGGTGCTGTAGCTTTATTTTGTGCTGTTTCAGGAGTTGAGCCCCAATCTGAAACTGTTTGGAGACAAGCTGATAAATATAAAGTTCCAAGAATTTGTTTTGTTAACAAAATGGATAGAGCCGGTGCTGATTTTTTGAATGTTGTAAAGGAAATTGAAGAAAAGTTAAATTCTAAACCTGTTCCATTACAAATTCCTATTGGATCTGAAGATAATTTTAGGGGAGTTGTTGATTTATTAACAAGAGAAGCAATAGTCTGGAATGAAGAAGATATGGGGATGACCTATAAAGTTATCGATGTTCCTGAAGAGCTAAATGATGTCGTTGATGAATGGCGACAAAAATTGGTAGAAAGTGTTGCTGAGTATGATGATAATTTATTAGAAAAGTTTTTTGATGATCCTGATTCAATTACAAAAGAAGAAATGATGATTGCAATTAGAAAAGCAGTTATTGATATGTCTTTTTCACCTGTTTTATGTGGTTCTGCATTTAAAAATAAAGGTGTCCAAGCCTTACTTGATTCGGTTTGTTCTTATTTACCATCACCTTTAGATTTACCTCCAATAGAAGGTAAAAATCCTGATAACGATAATTTAGAAGTTAGAAAACCACAAAATGATGAGCCTTTTTCCGCATTAGCTTTTAAAATTGCTACTGATCCTTTTGTAGGTAGACTATGTTTTTTTAGAGTTTATTCAGGTAAGTTAGATGCTGGGTCATATGTTTTTAATAATAGAAATGAAAAAAGAGAAAGAATTTCTAGATTAATGCAAATGCATTCAAATAAGCAGAATCCTATTGAAAAAGTAGAAGCGGGAGATATTTGCGCTGGTGTTGGTTTTAAAGATATAAAAACTGGAGATACTTTAAGTAACGAAAAAAGTAAAATTATTTTAGAGTCCATGTCCTTTCCAGATCCTGTTATAGGATATGCTATTGAGCCTAAACAACAAGCTGATGTTGATAAGCTTGGTATGGCTGTTTCTAAATTAATTGAAGAAGATCCTACCTTGGTTGTAGAATCAAATCAAGAAACTGGTCAAACTGTACTTAAGGGGATGGGAGAATTACACCTTGAAATAATTATTGATAGATTAAAAAGGGAATTTAAAGTTGAAATAAATCAAGGAGCACCACAGGTTGCGTATAAAGAATCACTTAATAACTCTATAAAACATCAAGAAGTATACAAAAAACAATCTGGAGGTAGAGGTAAATTTGCTGATATAGTTTTTGAGATCGGCCCTAAAGATGAATCTTATAATGATAAAGGGCTTCAATTTATTAATGAAATTGTAGGTGGTAAAATACCAAGAGAATTTATACCAGCTGTAGAAAAAGGTTTTAAAAATTCTATGGAAAATGGTCCTTTGGCTGGTTATCCAATTGAGAATATGAAAGTTAGGTTATATGATGGATCTTTTCATGATGTTGATTCAGATTCATTATCATTTGAGTTAGCTGCTGGGATTGCTTTTAGGCAGGCAACCAAAAAAGCCCAACCTTCATTATTGGAGCCTGTAATGGCTGTTGAAGTGGTTTCTCCTGATGAATTTACAGGTCCTGTGACAGGAGATCTTAATAAGAGAAGGGGTATTATGAAAGGTATGGATATGAAAGGTAATGCTCAAATAATCAAAGCAGATGTTCCTTTATCAGAATTATTTGGATATGTGACAGATTTGAGAACGATAAGTTCAGGGAGAGCGTCTGCATCCTTAACCTTTTCTCATTATGAGAAAGTACCAAAAAATATTGCAGATGAAATTATTTCTAAAGTAAACGCTTAATTTTAATGGGACAAAAAATTAGAATAAAATTAAAATCTTTTGATCATAATCTGGTTGATAAAAGTTCAGATAAGATTGTTAAAGCTGTAAAAACTACTGGTGCTGTAATTAGTGGACCAATTCCGCTTCCTACTAGAAGGGAGGTCTTTACAGTTTTACGTTCACCTCATGTAAATAAAACCTCTAGAGAACAGTTTAAATTATGTACATATAAGAGATTGCTTGATATATATTCTAATAATAGTAAGACCGTTGATGCTTTGATGAAGTTAGAGTTGCCAAATGGGGTTGATATTGAAATAAGGGTATAATTCTACATTTATTTCGGATAAAATTTAGCTGATAAAAATATATTTTAATCTTTGAACAAAAAGATGAAATGGTTATCTTTGCACACATTTTACGTGATTTTATAAACTAATAAAATAAAAATGTCTGGATTAATTGGTAAAAAAATAGGAATGACAAGTCTTTTTGATGATATGGGTAGAATTAGACCTTGCACAGTTATTGAGGCTGGTCCATGTACCATAACTCAAATTAAAGATCAGAGTAAAGATGGTTATGATGCTATTCAGTTATCCTATGATGATCTAAGAAAAAAAAAGATTAACATGCCAGCATCTGGTCATTTTAAAAAATCTAATTCACAGCCAAAGAAAAAAATAGTTGAATTTAAAAACTTTAGAAATAAAGAACTTAAATTATTAAAACTTGGAATGGAGTTAAAATTAAATGATGTTTTTCGTGAAAACGATTTTTTAGATGTTAAATCAATTTCAAAAGGTAAAGGCTTTCAGGGTGTTGTTAAAAGACATAATTTTAGTGGAGTTGGTGAAAGTACTCATGGTCAACATAATCGTCAAAGAGCACCTGGATCAATTGGTGCTGGATCAACACCATCAAGAGTATTCAAAGGTATGAGAATGGCTGGAAGAATGGGTGGAAAAAGTATTAAACAACAAAACCTTAAAATATTAAAAATAAATGATGCTGAAAATTTAGTTTATGTTTCAGGATCTGTTCCTGGTTATAAAAATTCTTATGTTATTTTAGAAAAATAAGTTATGAAAATCAAATTAAAGAAAATAAATGGTAAAAACTCTGGAAAAGAAATAAGTATTCCAGATACAATTTTTAGTATAAAACCAAATGACCATGCTATTTATTTAGATATAAAAAATCACCGTGCTAATCAAAGACAGGGAACAAGTAAAGTTAAGGAAAGAGGAGAAATTGTAGGTTCTACCAAGAAGATAAAAAAACAAAAAGGTACTGGGACAGCAAGAGCTGGAAGTATTAAGTCACCACTTTTCAAGGGTGGAGGACAAATATTTGGTCCAAAGCCAAGAGATTATAAATCTAAAGTGAATAAAAAGTTGAAAACCCTTGCTAGAAAGTCTGCTCTCTCTTATAAGATTAATGAAAAATCTTTAACTATTTTGGAAAATTTCAAATTCGATGAAATAAAAACAAGGAAATTTATTTCTATTTTAGATGCTCTTTCTATTATTAAAAAAAGAAGCTTATTCTTTATTGGTGAAAATGATCAAAACTTATTACTTTCATCTAGAAATGTTAATAATTCTTCTGTAAAAAACATTGCTGATATATCAACTTATGATATAATAAAATCAGATAATTTAATATTAACCGAAAACTCTATTGATAAATTAAAATCTATTTTGAATTAGTAATATGAATACAACACTTATAAAACCTTTATTGACTGAAAAAGCATCTTCATCTAATGAAAAAGGGATATTTACTTTTATTGTTAAAAAGGATGCAAATAAGATAGACATTAAAAAGGCTGTTGAAAAAACATATAAAGTATCAGTAAAGAGTGTAAATACTATTAATGTTTTGGGTAAATTAAAATCTAGATTTACTAAAAGAGGTATAATTAGTGGTAGAAAACCATCTTATAAAAAAGCTATTGTTAAGTTATCTGATGGACAGTTTATTGACTTTTACTCCCAAGTTTAATTAATAATTAATGAAAATAAAAAAAATAAAACCAGTAACACCAGGATTAAGATTTAGAATCCCTCAGTCATTTGATGATATTACAACTTCAAAGCCTGAAAAATCATTATTAGTAACTTCTAAACGATCTGGTGGAAGAAATAATAAAGGTAAGATGACTGTTAGGAATATAGGAGGCGGACATAAAAGAAAATATAGAATAATTGATTTCAAAAGAAAAAAAATTGGTATTTCTGCAAAAGTAAAATCAATAGAGTATGATCCATCTAGATCTTCTCATATAGCTTTAATTCATTACGTTGATGGAGAGAAAAGTTATATCCTTGCACCAAAAGGAATAAAAGTTGGTCAAGAAGTAATAAGTGGACCAGATTCCTCTCCAGAAATTGGGAATAGTTTACCGTTGTCAAAGATTCCTTTAGGTTCAATAATCCATAATATTGAACTTACTCCAGGGAATGGAGGATCAATAGTTAGAAGTGCCGGCACTTATGCTCAACTTTTAGCTAAAGAAGATAAATATGCTACTTTAAAACTTCCTTCTGGAGAAATGAGATTAGTCTTAATTTCTTGTATGGCTACGATGGGTTCAGTTTCTAATCAGAAGCATATGAATGTTATTTTGGGTAAAGCTGGGAGAAACAGATGGCTAGGGAGAAGGCCTAGAGTTAGAGGTGTTGCGATGAATCCCGTTGATCACCCTATGGGTGGAGGAGAAGGTAAAGCTTCAGGTGGCCATCCTAGATCTAGAAAAGGATTATATAGTAAAGGCCTTAAAACTAGAAAGAAAAATAAATATTCGAATAAATTTATTGTTAAAAAAAGAAAGTAATATAAAATGACAAGATCTTTAAAAAAAGGCCCTTATATTGATTTTAGATTAAGAAAAAAAATTGATGTTATGAATGAATCTGGTAATAAAAAAGTCATAAAAACATGGTCCAGAAGATCAATGATATCTCCAGATTTTGTTGGTCATACATTTGCTGTTCATAATGGTAAAAAATTTATTCCTGTTTTTATAACTGAAAACATGGTTGGGCATAAATTAGGTGAATTTTCTCCAACTAGAAATTTTAAAAGTCATTCAAGTAAAAAACTTAAATAAATATGGAAGCAATCGCTAAATTAAAAAATGTTCCTACCTCACCAAGAAAGATGAGATTAATTGCTGATTTAATTAGAGGTAAAAGGGTAAATAGCGCTTTGAACCAACTTAAATTTGATTCTAAATATTCTTCTAGGAAAATGGAAAAATTATTATTATCTGCTGTTTCAAATTGGCAGGAGAAGAATAAAGATAGTAAAATAGAAGATTCTGATTTATATATAAAAAATATTTATGTTGATGGTGGAAGAATGATAAAAAGACTTAGAACAGCTCCACAGGGTAGAGCACATAGAATTAGAAAAAGATCTAATCATGTAACTCTTGTTTTAGATAATTTGAAAAAAATAAATAAAAAAGAAGATGGGACAAAAAATTAATCCAATAAGTGTAAGATTAGGTTTTATAAAAGGTTGGGACTCTAACTGGTACGGTGGAAAAGATTTTTCTTTTAATTTAAAAGAAGATTATGAAATAAGAAAATATCTTTTTGCTAGACTTCCAAAGGCTGGAATTGCAAAAATATTTATTGAAAGAAGCCTTAAGACAATAGATATTACAGTTCATACTGCAAGACCAGGTATTATCATTGGAAAAGGAGGTTCTGAAGTTGAAAAAATAAAAGAAGAAGTTAAAAAATTAACTAAAAAAGATATTCAAATTAATATTTTTGAAATAAAAAGACCTGAAATTAATGCTAAATTAATTGCAGATTCTATTGCACAACAACTAAGAGCTAGAATATCTCATAAGAGAGCTATGAAACAAGCACTTGCTGGAGCAATGAGAGTGGGAGCCAAAGGTATAAAAATCAAGGTTTCTGGTAGAATTGGTGGAGCAGAAATGGCTAGATCTGAACAATATAAAGAAGGAAGAATCCCATTGCATACAATTAGAGCTGATATTGATTATGCTTTTTCTGAATCTAACACAATATATGGAAAAATAGGTATTAAAGTTTGGATTTTTAAAGGAGAAATCATTGGTAAGAGAGATGTTACTTTGAATTTAGAGAATAGAAAAAAGTTTAAATAAATAAATAATGTTACAACCAAAAAGAACAAAATTTAGAAAGAAACAAAAAGGAAGGGTTAAGGGTATAGCACAAAGAGGATATACTATCAATTTTGGTTCTTTTGGTCTTAAATCATTAGAACCTGCATGGATTTCTTCTAGACAAATTGAAGCAGCAAGAATAGCAATGACTAGAGAAATGAAAAGAGAAGGTCAGGTTTGGATTAGGATTTTTCCTGATAAACCAGTTACAAAAAAACCTGCTGAAGTAAGAATGGGGAAAGGAAAAGGTGCTCCAGAATATTGGGTAGCAGTTGTAAAACCAGGAACTATAATGTTCGAAGCTGGTGGGGTTAAAACAGAAATGGCTAAAGAAGCACTTAGATTAGCTGCTCAAAAATTACCTATTAAAACAAAATTTGTTATAAGAAAAGATTACGTTGAATAAAAATGAATAATTCAGAATTAAGAGCTTTAAATTTAAATGACTTACAAAATAAGTTATTGGATGAAAAAGAAAATTTAAGTAAATTAAAATTTTCACATTCAGTTACCCCTATTGAAAATCCATCTAAAATCTATAAGTCTAGAAAATTGATTGCTAAAATTATGACGGAGATTAATTATAAAAAAAATATTAAAAAATAAAAATGAATAGAAATTTAAGAAAAGAAAGAGAAGGAATTGTTTTCAGTAATAGCATGAATAAAACTATCTCTGTAGTATTAGAAAGAAAGGTAAAGCATCCTATCTATGGTAAATACATGTCAAGATCAACAAAAATTCTAGCTCATGATGAAAAAAATGAATGCAAGGTTGGTGATAAAGTTAGGGTTATGGAAACAAGGCCTTTAAGTAAAAGGAAGAGGTGGATATTTGTAGATTTAATTGAAAAAGCTAAATAAATATGATTCAACAAGAAAGTAGATTGAAAATTGCTGATAATAGTGGCGCTAGAGAGGTTTTATGTATAAGAGTTTTGGGTGGAACTAAAAAAAGATATGCATCTTTAGGGGATAAGATTGTTGTTACAATTAAAAATGCCTTACCTAATGGTAATGTAAAAAAAGGCAGCATATCAAATGCTGTTGTTGTTAGAACTAAGAAAGAAATAAAAAGAAAAGATGGATCATATATAAGATTTGAAGATAATGCAGCAATTTTGTTAAATGAAAATGATGAGCCTAGAGGAACAAGAGTTTTTGGCCCTGTTGCGAGAGAATTAAGACAAAAAAAATTTATGAAAATTGTTTCACTAGCCCCTGAAGTTTTATAAAGTATTAATTGTTATGAAGTTACATATAAAAAAAGGAGATACAGTAAAGATTATATCTGGAAATGATAAAGGAAAAATTGCTAAAGTTTTGTCGATATTTCCTTTTAAAAACAGAGCTTTAGTTGAAGGTATAAATTTAGTTTCGAAACATATTAAACCTTCTGCTGATAATCCTAAAGGTAAAATTGAAAAGAAAGAATCTTCTATTCATTTAAGTAATTTAATGCTAGTTGATCCTTCAAATGGTGAGCCAACTAGGACTTATAGAAAAGTAAATAAAGACGGTAAACTTTTTAGATTTTCTAAAAAAACTAATAAAATTTTAAAATAATGCAGTTACCTCGACTAAAAGAAAAGTATTTAAAAGAAATTGTTCCTGAGCTGAAGCAACATTTTGACTTTAATTCAGTTATGCAGGTTCCAAAAATAGAAAAAATAAGTATTAATCAAGGATTAGGTGCTGCTGTTAATGATAAAAAATTAATACAATTGAGTGTCGATGAGCTTTCTCAGATAACTGGACAAAAAGCTGTTTCCACTTATGCAAAATCTTCAATTTCAAATTTTAAGTTAAGAGAAGGAATGCCTATTGGTTCAAAGGTTACATTAAGAAATAATATAATGTATGAGTTTTTAGATAGATTAATATCTGTTGCTCTTCCAAGAGTTAGAGATTTTAGAGGTTTAAATCAAAAAGGATTTGATGGTTATGGAAATTATACACTTGGTATAAAAGAACAAATTATTTTTCCTGAAATCTCTATTGATAAGGTTAATAGAATATCAGGTATGAATATAACAATTGTAACTAATTCTTCTAGTGATTTAGAGGGATTTAAATTATTAAAGGCTTTTGGTATGCCTTTTGTTTTAAATAATTAGGTATTATGGCAAAAAATGGAGTAAAAGTAAGAGAAATTAAAAGAAATAAGTTAGTAAAAAAGTATGCTGATAAAAGAGCTGAACTAAAAGCTAAAGGTGACTGGGAAGGTCTTGATAAATTACCTAGGAATTCTTCTAGTGTTAGATTACATAATAGATGTAATTTATCAGGTAGACCAAGAGGTTATATGAGAAAATTTGGTATTTCTAGATTAGAATTTAGAAAGTTAGCTTCTGAAGGAAAAATACCAGGAATTACTAAAGCTAGTTGGTAAATTTTATTATGAGATTAAAATTAATTAAAATTGCAAGTTTTTTAAATTATTAATATAAGTTATGACCGATCCAATCGCTGATTATTTAACAAGAATAAGGAATGCTATAAAAGCAAATCAGAGAATTGTAGAAATTCCTTCTTCAAATATTAAAAAAGAAATGACAAAGGTGTTATTTGATAAGGGTTTTATATTAAACTATAAGTTTGAAGAAGATAAATACCAAGGCAAAATAAAAATTGCTTTAAAATATAATTCAAAGACTAAAGATTCAGCTATTGTTAGCATGAAAAGAATTAGCAGACCTGGTTTAAGAAAATATGTTGATTCTAATACCCTTCCTAGTGTAATTAATGGATTAGGAATTGCTATAATGTCAACTTCTAAAGGAGTTATTACAGACAAAGAAGCAAAAAAATTAAATATTGGTGGTGAAGTTTTATGTTATGTTTATTAAAGTAAATTGTTATGTCTAGAGTAGGATTAAATCCCATTTTATTACCTGATGGAGTTTCTGTTGTAATTAACAAATCTTCTATCGTTATTAAAGGTCCTAAAGGTGAGATTGTTCAAGATTTTGATGCTGATTTTTTTATAAAAGAAAATGATAATATGTTATTAATTTCAAGACCTTCTGAACAAAAAAGACATAAGTCTCTCCATGGACTTTATAGGTCATTGATTAACAATTGCGTTATAGGTGTATCTGAAGGCTATGAATTGTCATTAGAGTTGGTAGGAGTTGGCTATAAAGTTTCATTGCAAGGAAACGTTCTTAATCTTATTCTTGGATATTCACATTCTATTTATTTTGAAATTCCTAGTGAGATAAAAGTAAATGTTGAATCGGTTAAAGGTAGCCCACCTCTAATTAAACTTATGGGAATGGATAAACAACTTATAGGTCAAATTGCAGCTAAAATTAAATCATTAAGACCTGTTGAACCTTACAAAGGAAAAGGTATCAAATTAGTTGGAGAACATGTAATTAGAAAAGTTGGAAAAGCTGCAGCAGCTAGTTCAAGTTAATAATGTAAATATGGGTGTAAATAAAAATCAAAGAAGAAATAAAATTAAATTTAGTATCAGAAAAAAGATAAATGGATCTGATGTTAGGCCAAGAGTATCATTATATAAGAGTAATAAATCAATTTATTCTCAAATTATTGATGATATAAAAGGTAATACTCTCATTTCTTGCTCTTCAAATGAAATAAAGAAAAAAGGTATAAATATCTCTATTTCAAAAGAAGTAGGACTTGCTTTGGCTAAAAAGGCTATATCAGCGGGTATAAAAAATGTAGTTTTTGATAGAAGTGGTTATAAATATCATGGTAAGGTAAAGTCTTTTGCTGAAGGGGCTAGAGAAGGAGGATTAAAATTTTAAATTATGAAAAAAATAAAAGCTAGTGAATTAGAATTAAAGGAAACTGTTGTTTCAATTAGTAGAGTAACTAAAGTTGTAAAGGGTGGAAGAAGGTTTAGTTTCTCTGCTATTGTTGTAGTAGGTAATGAAAAAGGTGTTGTAGGATATGGTTTAGGAAAAGCAAATGAGGTTACCAATGCTATTATCAAAGGAACAGATGACGCTAAAAAAAATTTAGTTAAAATTCCTATTTTAAAAAATACTGTACCTCATCAGGTAACAGGTAAATATGGAGGGGGTTTTGTATTAATTAAACCTGCTGCTCCTGGTACAGGTGTAATTGCTGGAGGTGCTATGCGTTCAGTTTTTGAAAATGCCGGTATAAAAGATGTTCTTGCAAAATCTAAAGGGTCATCTAATCCTCATAATGTTATTAAAGCTACTTTTAGTGGATTACTAAAATTAAGAGATCCTTTAGCTGTTTCAAAGCAAAGAGGAGTTAGTTTAAATAAGATATTTCATGGATAATTATAAAGGAAAATTATTTATTACTCAAGTTAAAAGCTTGATTTCAAAAAATCAAAAACAAAAAAAAACTATTGTAGCATTGGGTCTAGGTAAAATTAATAAATCTGTTACAAAAAAGGCTTCACCTGAAATAATTGGAATGATAAAAACTGTAAATCATTTAATTCAAGTAAAAAAGATATAATTATGAAATTACATACCCTAAAACCAGCTGATGGTTCAATAAAATCAAGAAAAAGAATTGCAAGAGGTCAAGGATCCGGTAGGGGAGGTACTTCAACAAAAGGTCATAAAGGAGCTCAATCTCGTTCTGGTTATTCCAGAAAATTTGGTTTTGAAGGTGGTCAGATGCCTCTTTATAGAAGAATCCCTAAATTTGGTTTTAGATCACCAAATAGAATAGAGGCAAAGCCAATTAATCTTGATGTTTTGCAAAATTTAGTTGATAAACTAAAACTTAAAGAAATTACCCCAGATACATTAATAAAAAATGGTTTAGCTAAAAAAAATAGTTTAATAAAAGTTTTAGGAGGAGGTAAAATAAAGTCCAAGGTTAATATAAAATCTCATATGTTTTCAAAATCAGCTATAAAGGCAATTGAAAAATTAGGGGGTAAAGCTCAAATTATTTCTAATGATTAAGTTATTTACAGTTATAAAAGATATTTTTTCTATTCAAGAATTAAGAGAAAGGATTCTAAATACTGTCTTCTTTTTAATGATTTTCAGACTTGGTTCTTTTGTTGTATTGCCTGGAATTGATCCTTCTAAATTACAGACTGATGCTTCAGGAATTTTTGGATTGTTAGATACTTTTTTAGGAGGTGCTTTTAGTAATGCATCAATTTTTGCATTAGGTATTATGCCTTATATATCTGCCTCGATTGTAGTTCAACTATTAGGTGTAACTATGCCTTATTTTCAAAAGCTACAAAAAGATGGTGATAGTGGAAGAAAAAAGCTTAATCAAATTACAAGATATTTAACAATAGCATTGACTTCTTTCCAAAGTATTGCATATATAAGTGCAACTATCCCTCCTGAGGCAATTTTAGTTTCTAATAAATTATTTTTCACTGTTTCTTGTGTTATAATTTTAGTTTCAGGAACAATTTTTTGTATGTGGTTAGGAGAGAAAATTACTGATAAAGGTATTGGCAATGGAATTTCAATGCTTATAATGATTGGAATAATTTCTAGATTTCCTGGAAGCTTAGTTGCTGAAGCCTTATCTAAAGGAATGAGCCAAGCTTTATTATTTATTGTTGAAATTGCAGTCTTATTTGGTGTAGTAATGTTTACAGTAATGGTTGTAAAGGCAATTAGAAGAATTCCTGTTCAATATGCAAAGCAGGTTATAGGAGGAAATCTTTACAGAGGTAAAAGACAATACATTCCAGTTAGAGTAAATTCATCTGGTGTTATGCCAATAATTTTTGCTCAAGCTTTAATGTTTTTACCTGCAATAATTGGTTTGCAGTTTGCAGAAAATTCAGATTTTTTTCAATATATTGCAACTTCATTTTCTAATATGCAATCATGGCCGTACAATTTAACATTTGCTTTGTTAATAATATTGTTTACATTTTTTTATACTGCTATTACAATTAATCCAAATCAAATGGCTGATGATATGAAAAGAAATAATGGATTTATTCCTGGAATTAAGCCTGGAAAAGAAACTTCTGATTTTATTTCCGGTGTATTGGACAGAGTGACGTTGCCAGGATCGTTATTGCTCGCAATTATAGCTGTTTTACCTGCTTTTGCAATGATTTTTGGTGTAAGTCAAAGTTTTTCTACTTTTTATGGGGGAACCTCATTATTGATTATGGTAGGAGTTATTCTTGATACCTTACAACAAATTGAAAGTTATTTATTAATGAGAAGTTATGATGGAATGATGAAATCAGGTAAAGTAAAAGGAAGAAGTACTTAATTTAAATTTAATATGGCTAAACAGAAACCTATAGAGCAAGATGGAGTCGTAGTAGAATCATTGTCTAATGCTATGTTCAAAGTTAAATTAGATAATGAACATATTATTATTGCTCATATTTCAGGTAAAATGAGAATGTTTTATATAAAATTATTACCAGGAGATAAAGTAAGGTTAGAAATGTCACCTTACGATCTATCTAAAGGAAGAATTGTATACAGATATAAATAAATGTTATGAAAATTAAAGCATCGGTAAAAAAGAGAAGTAATGATTGTCAAGTTATTAAAAGAAAAGGAAGAGTATATGTGATTAATAAAAAGAATCCAAGATTTAAACAAAGACAAGGTTAATATTATGAGAATTGCAGGTATAGATATTCCAGATAATAAAAGAGGAGAAGTTGCTCTAACATATATTTTTGGTATAGGGAGATCATCTTCAAAAAAAATATTGAAATCAGCCGGTATTGATTTTGATAAAAAAATTGGAAAATGGACAGATGATGAATCAAATTTAGTTAGAAAACTAATTAGGGATGAATATACTATTGAAGGAGATTTAAAATCCGAGGTTCAGTTAAGTATAAAAAGATTATTGGACATAGGATCTTATAGGGGTTTAAGACATAGAAAAGGTCTGCCGGTTAGAGGACAAAAAACAAAAAATAACTCTAGAACAAGAAAAGGTAAAAGAAAAACTGTTGCTAATAAAAAAAAGGTAACTAAATAATATTAAAATGAGCGAAAAGAAAATAGATAAGTCGAAAAAGAAAAGAAAAGTTATTGTAGGTAATATTGGTAAGGCACACATCAAATGTTCTTTTAATAATATTATCATTTCAATAACTAATGTTTCTGGACAAGTAATTTCATGGTCTTCTGCTGGAAAAATGGGATTTAGAGGTTCGAAAAAAAGCACACCTTATGCTGCACAGACTGCTACTGAAGATGCTGTAAAAGTTGCTTACGATTTAGGATTAAGGAAAGTTGATATCTTTATTAAAGGACCCGGTTCCGGAAGAGATTCAGCTGTTAGAACTATTCAAAATACAGGATTAGATGTCTTATCTATTAATGACGTGACACCTCTTCCTCATAATGGATGCAGACCACCAAAAAGAAGAAGGGTATAATATATAAATTATGGCTAGATATACAGGACCAAAATCAAAAATTTCAAGAAGATACAGTGAACCAATTTTTGGTGATACTAAAGCATTAGAAAAAAAACCATATCCACCTGGACAACATGGTAGAGGAAGAAGGAAAAAACCTTCTGAATATGCAATTCAACTTTCTGAAAAACAAAAAGCAAAATATATTTATGGAATTTTGGAAAAGCAGTTTAGGAATTTATTTAAAAAAGCATCAAGTAAGTCTGGTATAACTGGTGAAAATTTACTTATACTACTTGAATCAAGACTTGATAATGTAGTTTTTAGATTAGGTATTTCTAAAACAAGACGATCAGCTAGACAATTAGTAACTCATAAACATATATTAGTTAATGGAAAAATGGTTAATATACCTTCTTTCTCTCTTAAAGAAGGGGATATTATTAGTATTAGAGATAAGTCTAGATCTATTTCCTTTATAAATGAATGCATTAATGATCCAAATAATTCTAAATATAATTGGCTTGATTGGGATACAAAATCCTTTTCTGGAAAACTGATAAATTATCCAGATAGAGAATCCATTCCAGAAAATATTAATGAACAATTAATTGTAGAACTTTATTCAAAATAAAAAATGTTAAAATAAATTATAAAATTATGTCACTACTTTCATTTCAATTACCTGATAAAATAGTAATGGAAAAGTCTGATGATTTTCATGGACTTTTTACTTTTAAACCTCTTCAGCCAGGATATGGTGTAACAATTGGTAATGTTGTAAGAAGAGTTTTAATTTCTTCATTAGAAGGATATGCAATAACTGCAATTAAAATACCGAAGATTCTTCATGAATTTTCAACTATTGAGGGAGTTGTAGAAGAAGTCTCCGAAATAATTTTAAATCTAAAATCAATTAGATTTAAGTCTATAGTTGAAAATCCAGATGATATTATATCAGTTAAAATTTCAAAAAAAGGTGATTTTACTGCCAAAGATATAGCAGCATCAACAAGTTCATATGAAATTTTAAATCCTGAAACTTTGATTTGTACAATAAATAAAAACATTAAACTTTCTATTGATTTGAAAATAGAAAAAGGTCGAGGTTATGTTACTGCCGAAGAAAACAGCTCAAAATTTAGTGATAAAGGATTTATTAGTATAGATTCAGTATTTTCTCCGATATTAAATGTTAAGTATTTTGTTGAAAACACTAGAGTTAAGCAAAAGACTGATTTTGAAAAGTTAGTTATAGATATTAAGACTGATGGATCCATACATCCAGAAGATGCCATGAAGGACTCTGCAAGATTACTCATTAAACATTTTGTTTTATTTTCAGATAAAGATATGGAATTTGCTGAAGATACATCTGGCGAAATTGAAGCTGTTGATGAAGAGCTTTTACATATGAGAAAGCTTCTTAAAACTTCTCTTACTGATTTAGATCTTTCAGTAAGAGCGTATAATTGTTTAAAAGCTGCTGAGATAAGAACTCTTGGTGATTTAGTAAGTATTGAAATTTCTGATATGATGAAGTTTAGAAATTTTGGAAAAAAATCTCTCACTGAACTAGAAGAATTAGTAGAGAATAAAGGATTAAATTTTGGAATGGATTTAAAGATTTACAATTTAGATTAATTTAAATTAATGAGACACGGTAAAAGATTTAATCATTTAGGTAGAATTCCATCTCATAGAAAGGCTATGTTATCAAATATGGCTTCATCATTGATTTTGGAAAAGCAAATTTCTACAACTTTAGCTAAAGCTAAAGCCCTTAGAAAGTTTGTTGAACCTTTAATTACTAAATCTAAAAATGATACTACTCACTCAAGAAGAATAGTTTTTTCTTATTTAAAGAATAAGCATTCAGTTAAGGAATTATTTGATGAAGTATCCCAAAAAATTTCGGATCGTCCTGGGGGTTATACTAGGATTATAAAGTTAGGAAATAGGTTAGGCGATAATGCTGATTTATGTTTGATTGAACTTGTTGATTTTAATCAATTCATAAAAGAGAGTGATATAGCTACTGCTGGAAAGAAAAAGACTAGAAGAAGAAGAAAATCTAAAACTAAAGCTACTGATTCACCAAAAATTTCTGAATCAAAACCTAATAATAAGGGAGTTTCTAAATCAAAGAAGAAAGTGGAATCAAAATCTTCAAAAAAAAATGATGATAAATAAGAGTAATTTATTTTGAATAATTTACTTAAAGGGATTAATTAAATTTTAATCCCTTTTTTATTATTTTTTTTTGAATTAAAGTATATTTATTATATGAACAAAACTTCTAATTCTAAAGCTAAATTGTTATTAGAAGACGGTAGTAAATTCGTTGGAAAATCTTTGGGTATTAAGGGTATAGCATCTGGAGAGATTTGTTTTAATACAGGTATGACTGGATATCAAGAAATATATACAGATCCTTCATATTACGGTCAAATAATTATTAATACGGCTTCACATATTGGTAATTATGGCACTAAAGTAGATGAGCAGGAAAGTTCTCATAGTCAAGTAAGAGGGATAATCATCAATGAATATTCTGAAATTTTTAGTAGAAATTCTACTAAGTTTAGCTTATCTGATTTTTTGTTAGAAAATAATACACTAGGTATTTATAATATAGATACTAGGAAGTTAGTAAAACATATTAGAAGTAAAGGAGTAATGAATTGTATTATTTCTACAAATAACCTTGATGATGATTATCTTGAATCTCAATTAAAAAAAGTTCCATCAATGAAAAATTTAGAACTAGCATCTTATGTTTCTACTAAAAGACCTTATTTTTATGGAGATAAATCATCTAAAAAGAGAGTTGCTGTATTAGATCTTGGTTGTAAAAAGTCAATTTTAAAGAATTTTGAAAGTAGAAATATTTTTTGTAAGGTTTTCCCTGCTAAAACTAAATCAAAAGAAATTTTAAATTGGAAACCAGATGGATTTTTCATTTCAAATGGCCCTGGGGATCCTGCTTCTATGGACTATGCTGTTAATACTGTTGGAAATATAATAAGTAAAAATATCCCTACATTTGGAATTTGTTTAGGGCATCAAATATTAGCTAGATCATGTGGAATATCAACTTATAAATTACATAATGGACATAGGGGAATAAACCACCCTGTTAAAAATATTTTAACTGGAAAATCTGAAGTAACCTCCCAAAATCATGGTTTTTCTGTTAAATTGGAAGATTTAAAAAAAATTAAAGATATTGAATTAACTCATATTAATTTAAATGATAATACTGTAGAAGGTATAAGGTTGAAGAATAAAAATGCTTTTTCTGTTCAGTATCATCCAGAATCATCTCCTGGGCCCCATGATTCTAGATATCTTTTTGATGATTTTGTTAAAATGATGAATTAATTTATGACAAAAATAAAAAATATTTTTGCTAGACAGATATTAGATTCTAGAGGCAACCCAACAATTGAGGTTGAAGCAATTTCAATAGATAATTTGCTAGGTAGAGCTTCAGTTCCCTCTGGAGCTTCAACTGGTTCTAATGAAGCTGTTGAATTAAGAGATGGAGAAAAAAAATATTTAGGTAAAGGTGTAATTAATGCAGTTGAAAATGTGAATAAAATAATTTCACCAAAATTAAAAGGTTATTCTACTTTTGATCAAGAAAAAATTGATAATTTATTAATTGAAATTGATGGAACTTCAAATAAATCTAATCTTGGAGCTAATGCAATTCTTGGAGTTTCAATCGCAGTAGCTAAATTAGCTTCTTTATCAAAAAATATTCCTCTATTTAAACACCTTGGAGGAGAGAATTCCAATTTACTACCAATACCTATGATAAATATAATTAATGGAGGATCACATTCTGATTCTCCAATAGCTTTTCAAGAATTTATGATAAGGCCGGTAGGTTTAAATTCTTTTAAAGAAGCATTAAGGTGTGGTGCCGAAATTTTTCATAATTTGAAGAAACTTTTGAAAAAAGAAAAATATAGTACAGCAGTTGGTGATGAAGGAGGTTTTGCTCCAAATCTTATTAATGGAACTGAAGAAGCAATTGAAAAAATTATTGAATCTGTAAAAATATCGGGTTATAAAATTAAAGATGAAGTTTCGATTGGATTAGATTGTGCCGCATCTGAATTTTATAAAGATGATTTATATGATTATTCAATTTTTGAGGGGATTTCTGGAGAAAAAAGAAGGTCTATTGAACAAGTAGATTATTTAGAAGAATTAATAAATAACTATCCTATTGATAGTATTGAAGATGGTTGTGCTGAAAATGACTGGTATGGTTGGGAAGAATTAACTAAAAGAATTGGAAATAAATGTCAATTAGTTGGAGATGATAATTTAGTTACCAATGTGAAATTCTTGCAGAAAGCTATTAACCAAAAATGCGGTAATGCAATATTAATAAAACCAAATCAGATAGGAACTTTAACTGAAACTATTTCAGCAATTAAGATGGCATCAAGTGCTGGTTGGAGTTCAATTATTTCTCACAGATCTGGAGAAACTGAAGATACAACTATTGCTGATCTTGCTGTTGCTTTTAATACTGGTCAAATTAAAACTGGTTCAATATCTCGTTCAGAAAGAATTGCAAAATATAATAGGTTATTAAGAATTGAAGAATATTTAGGAAATCATGCAAAGTATAAATCAAAATAATATTTAATATCTTTGAGAGATGATTAATTTTAATTTAAAAAATCTTTTTAGAAACTTTTATTTTCTTTTTTTTATATTTTTTTTGATTTGGATGTTATTTATTGATTCTAATGGAATCAGAAATAGATATAATCTTAACAAAGAAACAAATGAACTAAGTAATGAAATTGATTATTATAAGGAAGAAATAAATAACCTTGAATTAGAGAGAAAAGCATTCGATCAGAATGATAAATTACTTGAACAATTTGCAAGAGAAAATTATATGATGAAAAAAAAATCTGAAGATATTTATTACGTTTCAGATGATCAATAATAAATTTTAAAAATAAGTATGAATGATTCTATAAGTAAAAACTTTTTATTTGAATATTTAAATAACCATTCACCTACGGGATTTGAGTCTTCTGGACAAAAAATATGGTTAGATTATATTAGACCATATATTGATGATTATATATCTGATACTTATGGTACTATTGTAGGTGTAGTTAACCCAAATTCAGATTACAAAGTAGTTATTGAAGCCCATGCGGATGAAATATCATGGTTTGTTAATTATATTACTGATGATGGCTATATTTATGTAATAAGAAATGGTGGGTCTGATCATCAAATTGCTCCATCAAAGAGAGTAAATATTCACACTGACAGTGGGATTGTAAAAGGAGTTTTTGGTTGGCCAGCTATTCATGTTAGAGACCCAAAAACTGAACAAAGTCCTTCTTTAAAAAATATATTTATAGATGTAGGGTGTTCATCAAAAAAGGAAGTTGAAAAATTAGGAGTTCATGTTGGTTCTGTAATTACATTCGAAGATGAAATGATGGAACTAAACAAAAAATATTATTCCGGAAGGGCTTTAGATAATAGAATGGGAGGTTATATGATTGCTGAAGTTATCAAAAGATTAAGTATTGATAAGATAAAATTAAATTTTGGATTATATATAGTAAATTCAGTACAAGAAGAGATAGGTTTAAGAGGAGCACAAATGATTGCTGAAAGAATTAATCCAGATGTAGCTATAGTAACTGATGTTACGCATGATACAAATTCACCTATGTATGATAAGAAAAAAAGTGGTGATATTAAATCAGGTCTTGGTCCAGCACTTACTTATGGTCCAGCAGTTCAAAATAATTTATTAAAATTAATTATTGATACTGCAAAGTCTAGTAATATACCTTATCAATTAATGGCTTCCTCTAGATCAACTGGGACTGATACTGATGCTTTTGCTTATTCCAATAAAGGAGTTGCATCTGCTTTAATTTCTTTACCTCTGAAATATATGCATACAACAGTAGAAACTGTACATAAAGATGATGTTGAAAATTGTATCAAATTAATTTATGAATCATTATTAAAATTAAAGAAAGGCCAAGATTTTAGGTATATTAAGTAGTTTCGTAACCTACTTTAGCTAAATCATTCCAAAAATTAGGATATGATTTATTTACTACACTTGGCTCTTTAATATACATTTCCATTTCTGATGAGATACATACAAATGCCATTGCCATTCTATGATCCTTATAGGTATCGATAACTACTAATTTTGGGAAAACATTAACTCTTTTTTCTAAAATCCAAGACTCTTTTTTATTATAAAAATCGCATCCTATCTTTTCTAATTCTTTTTTCATAGCAGAAAGTCTATCAGTTTCTTTAATTTTTAAACTTTCTACACCTGATATTTCCAGTTTAATTTTATGGTAAGCAGCAACAACTAAGATAGATTGTGTTAAATCTGGGAAATTTTTAAAATCAATTTTTAAGTAATTTTTTATATTATTATTTTTCTTAATAATAATTCCATCTTCTAAAAATTCAGTATCAACTCCAAATGATACCATCATTGTTGATAAAACGCTATCACCTTGAAAAGAATTTTTTCGTAAACCTTTAAGTTTAATTTTATTAATATTTTTATTTATCGAGACTATTGCATACCAATAACTAGCAGCTGACCAATCTGCCTCAACTGTGTAACTTCCATCTCTATATTCTTGATTATTTATTATTATTTTATTTCCATTAATTAAACTTGAAATTCCAAATTTTTTCATAAGATTTAGTGTCATTAAAACATATGGTTCACTATAAAATGGTCCTTCAATAATTATATTCAATCCATTCTTAAGTTTAGGTCCAATCATTAGCAACGAAGAAATATATTGACTACTTATATCTCCTCTTATACTTATTGTATTGTTTTTTTGATTAATTTTTTTATCAATTTTTAAGGGAGGATATCCTATTTCATCAGTATAATAAATTTTTGATCCAATTTTATTTAATGCATCAACTAGTATTTTAATAGGCCTTTTTTTCATTCTGATTGTACCTGTTATAATAACATCTTCCTTTACTAATGCTAGGTACGATGTTAAAAACCTCATGGTAGTTCCTGCATCTTCAGCATCCCATATTTTTTTAGAGTTTTTTACAATTAAATTTTTTAAAATGATTGTATCATTTGCATTTGATAGATTATTAATTATAATTTTTTTTTTAGATATGGCTTTTATAATCAGTAGTCTATTACTTTCACTTTTAGATGAATTTAATTCTATAGTGTTTTCTATTAATTTTTTAAACTTAATTTTTAGTTTCTTCATTATAGAATATTATTATAGTATTCTAGACTTTTAACTATTAAACTTTCATTTATTTCATAATCATATTTACATTTTCCTATTTCATCAAGTACACAAATTTTAATTTTATTATTTATGTTTTTTTTATCATGGTAAGATTTCTCAATAATTTCATCAAAAAAATTAATTTTTTTTGGGTTGAAATATTTAATTATAATATTTGATATCTTTTTAAGTTCATCAAGTTTTAATTTTTTTTCTTTATATGAAATAAATGATTCACAGACCATTCCTATTGCAACTGCTTCTCCATGAAGAAGTTTTTTTTCTTTACTTATATAAGTTGATTCAATAGCATGCCCAACTGTGTGTCCGAAATTTAAAATTTTTCTTAACCCATTTTCTTTCAAATCTGATTCAACGATTTTAGTTTTTATATCTATAGAATGTTTAATTAAGTTGTCCCAATTATTTTCATCCAATTTCTGATTATAAATTTCATTAAATTTAGATTTATCTTTAATAAGACAATGCTTTATTATTTCCGCATATCCAGAATTTAGTTCTCTTTCTGATAATGTTAATAAAAACTTTGTATCAATAAATGTTAATTTAGATTCTTTAAAAATACCAATTTGATTTTTATAATTATTAAAATCAATTCCTAATTTACCACCAATACTTGCATCAACCTGAGCAAGTAGAGTAGTTGGGATGTTTATAAAATCAATTCCTCTTTTATATGTTGCTGCTATAAATCCTCCCATATCTGTTATTACACCCCCACCTAGATTAACCAATAAGGAGTTCCTATCAAATTTTTGACTAGTTAATTTGTCCCAAATTTTAATACATGAATTAATATTTTTATTTTTTTCTCCACTTCTTATCTTAAAAACCAAAAAATCACTAGATTCATTTTTGTTAATTATTGAAGGTAAACAAAGTTTTTCAGTGTTTTCATCTACTAAAATGCCAATTTTTGTATAATTATTATAAGAAAAAAAATCCGCTAAAGCGGATTTTATATTATTTACAAATAATATTTTAGAGGATACCATATTATAATTTTATTATTATTTTTTATTTAATATTTCCGTCTGGGATTTTATTGATGCAATATGAATTAATTTATATAGTTCTTCAACAAACTTCATATCAAGGTTTTTTTCTTTACTCCAGTTTTTTCTAGATTCAAAAATTTCATTCCATCTTTTAACTTGGAATACAGTAAGATCTTGATTTTCTTTAAATTCAGCAATTTTTTTAACAAGATCAAATCTTTTTTCTAAAACTCCAATCAAGTCTTTGTCTACATTATCTATTGAGTCTCTTAAGTCTTCAAGAAGTATTTTATAATTTTCATTTTTTTCAAGTTTCTTTTTTTTCTTCAGATTACTTATAATCTCTTTTAAAGAATTAGGAGTGATTTGTTGTTTGGCATCACTCCAAGCATTTTCTGGATCAATATGTGATTCAATAATAAGACCTTCATAACCTAAATCTAAAGCTTTTTGTGAAATATCATGAATCATTTCTCTATTCCCACATATATGAGATGGATCACATACAATAGGTAAATTTGGAAAACTACTTTTCAAGTCAATGGCTATTTTCCACATAGGTGCATATCTATATTTTGTTTTGTCAGGTGTAGAAAAACCTCTGTGAATAGCACCAATTTTTTTTAATCCAACTTTATTAAGTCTTTCTAAAGCTCCAATCCATAGAGATAGGTCGGGGTTAATTGGGTTTTTAACTAGAATAGGTATATCTATATTTTCTAATGATTCAGCGATTTCTTGGACAGAAAAAGGATTTACTGTTGTTCTTGCTCCGATCCAAAGAATATCAATCCCATAATTAAGACATAATTTTACATGATTAGGATTAGCTACTTCAACTGCAAATTTTACATCCAATTCATTTTTTATTTTTTTTATCCATTTTAATGCTTTTTCTCCGTTACCCTCAAACGTTCCAGGTCTAGTTCTAGGTTTCCATACTCCAGCTCGAATTATTTCAATTCCTATAGATTTTAATTCCTTTGATGTAGCATAGAGTTGATCGTAGCTTTCAGCACTACATGGACCTGAAATTATAAAAGATTTATTGTCAGTATTTATCCAAGTATTAATTGGTGCAATATTTAAATTTGTACTCATTTAATATTATGTTTAAACAATAATAATAATAATTGAAGAAACAAATTAACAAAAACTTGTTTAACAATACAAGGCTTGCCTACATTAGTAAGTCGAATAGTGATTTAATAAAATCTTATTTAATTTTTTGGTCATTGAATAATCAGTTTTTTTCAAAAATAGGAACTACTTTACTTCAATTTTTTTTAAAATTAAATTTTCCTATTAAAAGTATTTTAAAAAAAACTATTTTTAGCCAATTCTGTGGTGGTGAAACTCTTGATGAATGTAATAAAATAGTTTTGACTTTATCAAAGCATAATATTTTCTCTATGCCAGATTATTCTGTTGAAGGAGAAGAGTCAGAAAAAGGATTTGAAGATAATATGAATAAGACAATTCGAATAATAGATTCTATTGGAAAATCTAAGCTTCCATTTTATGTTGTGAAATTAACGGGATTGATATCATATAATTCTCTTGAAAAAATAAGTATTAATAAAAATTCAGAATTTTCCAAAAATGAATATTTAAAATTAAAGAAGAGGTTGGAAAAAATTATTTTATCTGCAATAGAAAATAATGTTAGTCTACTTATTGATGCTGAAGAATCCTGGATTCAAGATTCTATAGATTCTGTTTCATTGAATCTAATGAGCAAGTATAATAAAAAAAGTGTTTTTTTATATTTAACTTTTCAATGCTATAGAAAAGGTGCATTAGATAGAATTAAAAAAAATTTAGATATATCAAAGAAAAATAATTTTAAATTAGGAGTGAAATTGGTTAGGGGTGCTTACATGGAAAAAGAAAGAGAAAGAGCATTAAAACATGGATATGATAGTCCAATACATGATTCCAAAAATAATACCGATATAGAGTTTAATAATTCAATAGAATTTTGTGTTAAAAATTTAACTAATATGTCCATGTGGATTGGTAGTCATAATGAAGATTCTTTTATCAGAATAGCTTCTTTAATGGATAAAAATAATATAAAGAAAGATGATAAAAGAGTTTGGTTTTCCCAACTTTATGGTATGAGTGAAAATATATCTTTTAATTTAGCAAAATTGAGTTACAATGTTGTAATTCTTATACCTTTTGGTCCAATAAAAAAAACGATTCCATATTTGATTAGAAGAGCTAAAGAAAATAGTTCTGTTAAGGGTCAGAGTAGTAGACAATTTCTTTTAGTAAAAAATGAAATCAAAAGGAGAAAAATTTTAACTTTAATATAATATATGGATTATAATGAACAGGAATTAGAAAGAAGAAAATCTCTAAATGAGATTATTGATATTGGTTTAAACCCATATCCTTCAGAATCATTTGAAATAAATATTTCTTCAAAAAATATTAAGGAGAATTATTCAACTAAAAAAAATGATAAAAAATTTAAGGATGTTGTTTTGGCAGGAAGACTAATGTCTAGAAGAATTATGGGTTCGGCTTCTTTTGCTGAAATTATGGATTCATCAGGTAAAATTCAACTTTATATTAGAAGAGATGATATATGTGAAGGTGATGATAAAAGTTTATATAATGATATTTTCAAAAAAAAATTAGATTTGGGTGATATTATAGGTATTTCTGGATTTGTATTTGAAACAAAATTAGGAGAAATAACAATACACGTTAAGAGTTTAAAACTTCTTTCTAAATCTCTTAAACCTATTCCTGTTGTAAAAGAAGTTACTGATGATAAAGGTAATAAAGCTGTGTATGATGCATTTACTGATAAAGAAACAAAGTATAGGAAAAGATATTTAGATTTAATAATTAATGAATCATCTCGAAAAACATTTATTAAAAGATCTAAAATAATTAATTCAATGAGAAGTTTTTTTAATAAAAATGATTACCTAGAAGTTGAAACGCCAATTCTACAACCTATTTATGGAGGTGCCTCAGCTCGACCTTTTAAAACTTATCACAATACCTTAGATATACCTTTGTATTTGAGAATAGCTAATGAATTATATTTAAAAAGATTAATAATAGGTGGTTTTAAAGGTGTATATGAATTTGGTAAGGATTTTAGAAACGAAGGAATGTCAAGGTTCCATAATCCTGAATTTACTCAATGTGAATTATATGTAGCATATAAAGATTATATATGGATGATGAATTTTCTTGAGGATTTATTTGTTAAAGTTTGTTTAGATCTTAATGGCAATACAAAAATTAAATGTGGTGAAAATGAAATTAATTTTAAAAAACCTTGGAAAAAATATACGATGTATGAAGTGATAAAGAAATTTATAGGAGTTGATGTAACCAATATGGGTAAAGAGGAACTTTCAAAGTTGTGTAAAGATTTGAAAATAAAAAATGATAACTCAATGGGAAGAGGAAGATTAATAGATGAAATATTTGGAGAAAAGTGTGAGAAAAATTTAATCCAACCTACTTTTATTACTGATTATCCCATTGAAATGTCTCCTCTTGCAAAAAAGCATCGAACAAAAGAAGGAGTTGTAGAAAGATTTGAATTGATATGTAACGGAAAAGAGTTATGTAATGCCTTTTCAGAACTTAATGACCCAATCGATCAAAAAGAACGTTTCAATCAACAAATTGAACTAGGTAAGCAAGGGGATGATGAGGCAATGATACTTGATGATGATTATATCGAAGCATTAGAATATGGTCTTCCACCTACTGCAGGAATTGGAATTGGAATTGACAGATTAACAATGATTTTAACAAATTCAGAATCAATTCAAGATGTTATATTTTTTCCTCAGATGAAACCAAAAAAAAAATAACATTATAAGTTATCAAAAAATCTACTTTTTTTCTCCAATTTTAAATCTTGTAAAAGAGAAGAAACTGCATTAAGGGTTAAGTTAAATGATTGAAATCTTCCAAAAGGAACCCAGTTAAATGATAACCTCCAACAGTGTAAGTCTCTAACAACATTAATGCTTGTTTGGGTTAGCATTTTATTTTTAAAATCATATCCAGATCTGAATGTGGCTTTTGTTTTTTCTGTTAAACTTATATCACCAGATAAATTAAAAGTTTGGGTAATTATTGGATCTCTAAATCCAATTTTTATTCTATTTAAGTTATAACTTCCATTTATGCTCCAAGGAATTTTAAAGTCAACATATTCTTCAGGGTTTGAATTTATATAATCAATCTCTTCTTCATTACCATATTCTGATTCATTTGTATTATTATTTTGATTTTGAAAATCATTTGGAGTAAACCTGAAACCAACAGACATATTGATAAAATCAAGAGAACCAATTCCTTCTTTATTACTTATTGAAAGTTGATTGATTCTTCTTTGATAAAATGATTTGGAACCATCGGAATTTTCTTTAATACTATCTAATTTAAATGAGTAAGGATCAATGCTGCCATTTAAACTTAAACTTATTAGATTTTTAAAAAATGAAGTTCTTGTAGAAAATCTTATTTTGCTCAATTTGAAAGAATCAGCTAAAAAATTATAATTAGAACTAAAATCTAAATTATCAAAAATTTTTATTTTTCTAGTTCCACTAATAGAATCATTTTCATCTACAACTTTTAGTTCTAAATTATTTCCAATACTAAAATTTAATGCAGCTGAGTTTCCCATTGAAGGGCCTCCAAATAAAAAGCCTTGGTAGTTATTATATATTTTGGTATCACCTTGATCATTGATCTGAACTTCATTATAATACCCATACCTATCTTTTGTAAAATCTGGTCTAAATGACATTGCAATTCTTGGTGTAACTACATGTCTAATTGCTTTTATTTTTCCTTTTTTAAAAAATAATGTTCCATAAATACGAGTAGATGCCGATAATGACGTATTATATGACCAAACTCTAGAAAATCTATTAAGTGTATCTACTCTAACTCCTTTTTCAACTTCATCATATGAATAAGAAAGCTTTTTAAGATACCATATTTCATCATAATTTACTGATGGACTAAATGTAAAAAATTTAAATAAATTAAATGAAGTAGAAATTGGTATAGAATGTCTTCCACCAATTTTAGATCTATCTAGTATTTTATCAATATTTTCCAGATCGAAATCTAGTTGATCGGAGTTAGATGAGTTATTTATTATATTATTATCGAATGAGGATCCTGATGATGCATTAGATAATTGTATTTGACTAGAAAACCTATGACTGAAGTTTAATTTACCTAGGAAAGTTTTACCTAGTTTTCCTAAATTTTTGAATGGGTAAATCCTATTCATATTATAGTTTAAACTCGGAAGAGTTAGATTAACAACCTTAGTTTGAACATTTTGACTATGTCTTAAATTAGTTGAAAAATTAAATGGGGTTCCTTTAAATGTTTTTGAATATGAAATGTTCGAATTAAATTGTGAAGATATACTCTCATCAAAGTCACTATAAACAAGATTCTTATTTTGACTATAAGAATTTGTTCTAATATTTACTGATGATGAGAACCTACTTGATTTTCCTCTTGAATCTGGACTATGTGACCAAGAAAGAGAGAAATCATTGGATTCAATGGGATTATTTATTTCCCCAGTCTTTGATTTATTATAGTCAAAGTTTAGTGATCCTGAAAAAGCATATCTTTTTTTATAATTGCTACCTATTGAAGCTCCAAATCCGCCTTTTGAATAAATATCACCTGTAACTCTTAAATCTAAATAATCATTTACAGCAAAATAATATCCACCATCTCTTAAATAAAAACCTCTTCTCTTTTCTTCACCGTAACTTGGTACAATAATCCCAGAAACAGTTTTTTTAGGTTGGGGAAAAATACCAAAAATAAAACCAATAGGAGTTGGAATATTACCAAATTTTAAATGAAAAGGCCCTGAAACAACTTTATTTTTTGGTATAGCTTTTATTTTTTTAGCTGAAATATGAAAATGGGGTTCAGCTAGATTACATGATGTATATTTTGCATCACTAATAAAAAGTTCATCAAATTCATTTTTTTTTACTTTTACACCTTGCATATATGCCTCATCTTGTTGAGTTACAATACCTGAAATTAGTGCCTTTTTGGATTTAAAATTATAAGTAATTTTATCAGTTTCATATGATTCATTCTTGTCAGTAAATATGGGCTTCCCAATCTTTTTACCGGTAGAATCATAAACAAAATTTGCATCGATTGTTTGATTTATCCAATCCATATCAATTTTATTAGCATCGAGTTTAATATCCCCATAATCCATTATAGCATTACCATAAAGTGTCATTTTTTGATTCTTGAGATCAAAAAAAATAGAATCT
>JBELBJ010000003.1:82465-99845 GCA_042095375.1 Marinoscillum sp. | reverse complement strand
CTTTACTTTTGAAACGAACAATGACATAATCTTAATCTCACCAAAAAGTACTTCAGAAATTTCTTTGAAGACAAAAAATAAAATTGATGTAAATAATTTAACATTTTACGTATTAAATGCTATTACTGCCCCAAAGAAATATTTGGAAATTAATTTAAAGTTATAATATCTAAAACGTCATCAATGAATCTCAATGTAAATAATGAAACAAATAAATTAGTTTCCGTTGTACTAGGCATTGCTAATGACATTGGAGATAAACCAAATATTAGTAATTGTATAGATCCTAAAACAAGAGATAGTATAATAAAAAATAATTATCCAAATGAAAAAGAATGTATTGATGAAATTGAAGAGTTTGCTAAAATATTATTAAAATATGATGTTGAAGTATTAAGACCTAAAAATATAAAAAATTTAAATCAAATCTTTTCAAGAGATATTGCCTTTGTTATTGAAAATAAATTATTTATTCCTGAAATAATAAAAGAAAGAAATAATGAAAAAAAAGGAATTGATGAAATTGTAAGAAATATTGAAAATAAAATTTATATACCAAAAGAAATAAAAATTGAAGGTGGAGATGTTATACTATATGATGACATAATTTTTGTAGGATATTCAAAAAAATCATCATTTGATGATTATAAAGTGTCAAGAACTAACGAAAAAGGTTTTGAGTTTATAAAAAATAGTTTTCCAAACAAAAAAACTTATGGGTTTGAATTAATAAAAAACGATTATGATCCTTATTCAAATGTATTACATTTAGATTGTAGTATGCAGCCTATAGGGAATAAAAAATTGATTTTATATGAAGATGGGTTTAAAAATAAAAGTGATGTTGAATTGATTAATAAACTTTTTGGAAAAAGTAATATTATAAAAATAAGTAATGAAGAATTATATAATTTAAACACAAATATTTTTTCAATTAATAATAAAACCATAATATCAAATATATCATTTAGAAGACTAAATATTACACTAGAAAATCATGGGTATAAGGTAGAAAAAATAAGATATGATGAAATATCAAAATTTGGTGGACTTTTCAGATGTTCAACATTACCCATAGAAAGAGAAGCCTAAAATATCAATAATAATCATTTTTAAGTATTAAATTTATATTTTTGTATAGGATACATTAATGGATACATATGAAAATACAAATATGGAAAAGGAAAAATAAGGAGAAAAATAAAAACTACATATATATAAGATATAGATTCAGTCAAAAAAAAGCTTATGTAGAGAGTTTAAATTTATGGGAATGGGTTGCACCTATAAATCAAAATGAAAAAACACACAATGAAGAGGTTAAGCAATCATATCTAGAAACTAAGAGAAGAAAAGAAGATGATTTAGAAAATAAAAGGCTAAATGTTTATAATAAAAGTGAAACAAAAATATATTTTAAAAATATTTTTTTTGATTTATGTTATTCAAATAACGCAAGATCTGTTTATAAATTACTTCTTCTCTGCGATAAAAAAATAAGTACACACCGATTAAATGAAGTTGTAAAAAGAAACTACTTAAAATCAATTAAAGAGAAATGGGAAAATCTAAATGAAGATACAAAGATAAAAGAGTCAACACTAATCAAATACTGGGAAAGCT
Source organism: Marinoscillum sp. (assembly GCA_042095375.1). Lineage (GTDB taxonomy): Bacteria > Bacteroidota > Bacteroidia > Cytophagales > MED-G16. The sequence goes on along the minus strand of JBELBJ010000003.1, from coordinate 98,222 downwards.
TTAAATCAACATTAAAAAAAGCACATAAAGAAGGGTTATGTGAGTATCCAAATATTGAAAATATAAAAGCAAAAATCGAAAACAATAAAAAAATTTATTTCTCAAATAAAGAACTAAATAAACTGAATCTAACTGATCCTGATTCATGGAAAGATATTAAGAATGCATTCTTTTTTGCTTGCTATACCGGGTTAAGTATAGGAGAGCTTTATAATTTGAAATGGGATAATATAAAGACGACAAAAAAGAATGGAAAAAAAATTTACTTTTATGATATTTACAATGAATCCAAAGAATATCAAAAACAAAATTCATTTCCAATAAAGGCAATGGATTTCTTAGGTAAAGAAAGGAAGGGGGGGAGTAAAATTTTTAAATTACCTGATAAAATTTCAAATAGATCAAAAGCATTTAAGTTATGGAAAAAAAAAGCAGGCATAATAAATAACAAAACATTTCATGATACAAGACATACGTTTGCATATAAGGTATATGAAAAAACAAAAAACATTTATTTAGTAGCAGAGAAATTAGGACATAAAAATGTTGAAATCACAAAAAGATATTATGATAACATGAATAATAATATTGATCAAAATATTGATTATTTAGAAAAATCATATAACATTGAAACAAATAAAACTAAAAAGATAAAAAAGAAATCTATTTTCAAACACAGAAATCTTTTAAGTTATAAAACTAAGGATACATTATAGGATACATTATAATAAAATATCATAAATTTTACAATAAATGATATAAAAAATTTCATAAAATGAAAATTATTAAACAAAATTCCTCAGATTTAATTATGATAGAACCCAAACATTTTGGCTTTAACATAGAAACAGCTGAAGATAATCATTATCAAATCAATGATGATTTAATTTCAGAAATAGAAATAAAACAAAAAGCAAATAAGGAATTTAATGAGTTGGTTAAAAAAATTAAGGAAGAAAACATATCAGTTAGAGTATTTGACGACGAAAAAAATATAATTACAACAGACAGCGTGTTTCCAAATAATTGGATTTCATTACATGAAGAAGGAAAAGTGATTTTATATCCAATGTTTTCCAAAAATAGAAGAAAAGAGAGAGAAAATAGCTTTGTTAAAAGTTATCTTAATAATAATTACTTTATTAATCAAATAATAGATTTAACAGATTGGGAAAAAAAAGAAAAGTTTTTAGAAGGTACGGGGAGTATGATTTTTGATAGAATAAATAAAATATGTTTTGCTGCAATTTCAAATAGAACATCAAGTGTAGTTCTAAAAGAGCTTTGTGATATACTTCATTATGATTTATTTACATTTAAAGCCAACCAAACATATAATAATAATAGGGTTCCAATCTATCATACAAATGTTATGATGAGTTTAGGTGAAAAATTTGTTGTAATATGTTTAGAATCTATAGATGATATAACTGAAAAATCAAAAATTATTTCACTTTTAAAAAAATTAAAAAAAGAAATAATCGAAATCAATGAGAAACAAGTAGAAAATTTTGCTGGAAATTTACTTCAAGTTGAAAATAAAAAAAGAGAAAAATTTATAGTTATGAGTTCAAAAGCTTATAACTGTTTTTCAAAAAATCAAATAGAGAAATTAAGTAAGCATGGTAAAATAATACATAGTAACTTAGATGTTATTGAAAAAATAGGAGGAGGTAGCGCAAGGTGTATGATTGCTGAAAACTTTTTACAAAAAAAATAAAAATTGTATATTGTATTAAAACAACTATTAATATGAAAAAATCTATTTTAACAAAAAAAGCTCCATTACCAATTGGACCTTATAATCAAGCAATATCTTTTGAAAATTTCCTATTTGTATCTGGGCAAATTCCTCTTAATCCGGAATCGGAAAAGCTGATAGAATCAGGAATTAAAGACGAAACCAATCAAGTGATGATGAATATAAGTGAAATTTTAAAAGAAGGAGGAATGAACTTTGATAATATAGTTAAAACCACAATTTTTTTAAAAAACATGGATGATTTTTCAATAGTTAATGAAGAATATGGAAAATATTTTAAAGATAATGTTCCCCCTGCTAGAGAAACTGTACAAGTATCAAAATTACCTTTAAATGTTAATGTTGAAATTTCTTGTATTGCAATAAAAAAATGAATGTCAAATAATATAAGATTACGTTTTGCCCCAAGCCCAACTGGGCCATTACATATTGGCGGTTTAAGGACAGCTTTATATAACTATCTCATTACTAAAAAACTTGGAGGGAAATTCATATTAAGAATAGAAGATACTGATTTAAATAGGTTTGATGAAAAAGCAATTAAACATATTGAAGATTCATTAAATTGGTGTGGCATTATTCCTGATGAGAGCCCAAAAAACCCTGGAAAATTTGGTCCTTATTTTCAATCTAAAAGAAAAGATTTGTATAAAAAATATGTTGAAAAATTAATAAAAAACGGATCAGCTTATTATGCTTTTGATAAAAAAGATGAATTAAATGAATTGAGAAAAAAAAATGAAAAAGAAGGTAAAACTTTTATTTATAATTGGCTAAATAGAGATAAACTCAAAAATTCATTATCATTAAATCAGGATGAATCAAAAAATTTAGTTCACAAAGGTGAATATGTTATTCGATTTAAAACCTATGATCCATCAAAAGATAAAGATGAATATTATATTGAAGATATAATTAGGGGAAAAGTTAAAATTGATTTAAAAAATTTAGATGATAAAATTATTTATAAAAGCGATGGTATGCCAACTTATCATCTAGCAAATATTATTGACGATCATCTTATGAAAATTACTCATGTTGTAAGAGGAGAAGAATGGCTTCCTTCTTTAGCATTACATTTCAAAATTTATGAAGCATTTGATTGGGAAAAGCCTTTGTTTGCTCATTTACCATTGATATTAAAACCATCAGGACAAGGCAAATTAAGTAAAAGAGACGGTCAAAAATTTGGAATACCTGTTTATCCAATTGAATGGAATGACTCAAAAGAAAAGATAAAATATTTAGGTTTTAAAGAAATGGATTTTGAACCAGAAGCAATTTTAAATTTTATTTGTATGATTGGATGGAATCCTGGTGATGAAAAAGAAGTGTTTTCATTGAAAGAATTAGAAACTATTTTTTCGTTGGATAAAATAAACAAATCAGGAGCAAAATTTGATTTTGAAAAAGCTAAATGGTTTAATCATGAGCATGTAAAAAAAATTTCCGATGAATCTACATTAAAATTTATCAGTGATAACATAGATAAAAACCTCTTAAAAATAGTTGGTAAAGAATCTAAAAGTAAAAAATTAATTGAATTGATTAAAGAAAGAATAACTTTTAAAAAAGAACTTATCAAAGAAGCAAGAAACATACTAGATTCAAACTATCAAGACTTAGATCAGAATTTTATTAAAAAAAAATGGAATGAAAAAATTTATAATTCGATCATTGAAATAATAAAGTTAATTAAGAACTCAAAAAACATATCAATAAGGGAAATAAAAAAATCTTATATAAATATTTTAAATAAAAATGAAATAAAAGTTGGCGATGGTATGCAATCTCTAAGGTTATGCATAATTAAAAACCCTACTGGACCTGATATTTTTGAAATAATTGAAATATTGGGCATCGAAGAATCAATTAATCGAATCAATAAAAATCTAATTGATATAAATGATTAAAATTGGAATATTAAGAGAAGAAAAAGTTAAAACAGATAAAAGGGTTCCATTTAGTCCAGATCAATGTCAATTTCTTGAAGAAAAGTTTAATGTAAAAATATATTGTCAGAGCAGTAAAGTAAGATGTTTTAGCGATAAAGAATATAGAAATAAAAACATCGAAGTGTTAGAAGATATTTCTAGATGTGATGTTTTCTTTGGTGTAAAAGAAATAGATGAAAATAAAATTATTTCAGGTAAAAAATATTTTTTCTTTTCTCATACAATAAAAGAACAACAATATAACCGAAATATGATTAACAAAATTATTGAAGAAAAAGTTACTTTAATTGATTATGAATGCATAAGGGATGAAAAAGGAAAAAGATTAGTTGCATTTGGAAAAATAGCTGGAATTGTGGGAGCATATAATGCTATTTTAGGTTATGGGGAAAAAACAAAAAAATATAAGCTAGAACGATGCTTTCAGTTTAAGAATTATCAATCAATAAAAAGAGAAATTAAAAAAATTAAATTGTCTAAAATGAAAATAGTCGTTTTAGGAAATGGAAAAGTTGCTAAGGGATGCATTGAAATGTTAAAACAATTTAATATAGTTGAAATAAATAATTCTCAATTAAAAAAAGAAGAATTTCAATATCCAGTGTTTTGTCAACTAATAGCAAAAAATTATTATATTAGAAACGATAATAATAACTTTTCAAAAAAAATATTTTATAATAATCCAGCTGAACATAAGTCAAATTTTGAACAATACTTTGAATCAATCGATATTCTAATAAACGCTACATATTGGAATGATAGAATTCCAAGAATTTTTACATTAAAGCAAATGAAATTGAAAAATTTTAAAATAAAATTGATAGCTGATATTAGCTGTGATATAAAAGGCTTAATCCCTTGTACTCTAAAGTCAACAACAATTAAATCACCTTTTTATGATTATAATCCTATAAAAAATCAAATAGAAAAAGAATTTAAATCAAATAATAATATAACTGTAATGTCGATTGATAATTTACCATCAGAATTACCAATTGACTCATCAATAGATTTTGGGAATCAATTAATTAGATACGTGATTAAGCCCTTATTATTAATAAATCATAAAAATAAAAAAAGGATAAGCAAAGCAACAATTACTAAAAATGGAAAACTAAAAAAAGAATACTTATACCTAAAAAGGTTTATAGAAAAAAATAAAAAAGCCTAAAGAACCATATCAAAAAATTCTTTTCTCATAGATTTTTCCTGAAAATCACCTCCATATTCCATAGAAACGGTAGAGCTAGAATTATCTTTGATACCTCTACAAGAAACGCAAGAATGATTGGCATGAATATAGACAATAACACTATCGGTCTGGAGGATGTTTCTTAATTCAACAAATATTTCTTTTGTGAGCTTTTCTTGTACTTGAGGTTTTTTAGAAAAAAAATTCACAATCCTATTCAATTTTGAAAGACCTATAATCTTATCATTTGCTATATAACCAATATGTGCTTTACCAGTAAATGGCAAAAAATGATGTTCACATGTAGAAGTCAGTTCAATATTTTTTTGTAATAAAATTTTATTATATTCAAAGTGATTATCAAAAAGAGAAATTTTTGGTTTATTCTTATTATTTAGTCCAGAAAATATTTCTTTAACATACATTTTTGCTACCCTCTTAGGAGTTCCAGCTAAACTATCATCATTCAAGTCCAACCCTAATTCTATCATAATTTTTTTAAATAATTCTTCAATAACAATTATTTTTTCTTCATCGCTTTTATTATTGACATCAATTTTTATCTCATTTTGAAAATCAATTTTCTTTTTCTTATCACTTAAAAAGTCTAAATTATCAGGTTCCATATTTAATAAATAAATTCAAAATAAATCACCACTTTGGCATAAAAGCCACTAATTTAGTAAAAAAAAATTTATTTAAGTTAACTTTTATATTACTTAATCGTTACTTATGATAAATTTATTATTAAAGGAAAGATGACTCAAATTACTAGAAGAAATTTTTTATCTCTTTTATCAAAAAATAGCTTAGGAACTTTAGCTATTCCATACATTTTAGCAAACTGTGGAAATTTTAATAATTTAATAGCAGCCCCTTCCAAACTGAATAAAAAAGAATTTGACGATTTAAAAGATTTTCCTCTAAACTCATTACAAGCAACAGCTTCTGATAACTTAGAATTAGCAGAAGGTCTTTCATATGATGTTTTAATAAAATGGAATGATAGAATTTCAAAAAGAGAAACTTTCGGTTATAATAATGATTTCACATGCTTTATTCCAATAGATAATAACCCTAATGATGGTTTATTATGGGTAAATCATGAATACACTAATCCTCTATTTGTTTCGGGATATGATTTTTATGATTATGGAATGAGAAGGTCCATTGATCAAATTGACAAAGAGATGAAATCTGTTGGAGGATCAATATTAAGAGTCAAAAAAGAGAATGGTAAATGGAAGTTTATAAATGATGATAAACTCAATAAAAGAATTGATGCTAAAACCAGAATGAAATTTAATTGGGATAAGCCAATTAAGGGAACAAAATACCCTATCGGAACTAATAGTAATTGTTCTGGAGGAGTTACACCATGGGGGACTATCCTAACATGTGAGGAAAATTATGATATGTTTTTTGGAGATACAATATATGATCAAAATAACAAACCAATACATGAAAATAGTCCATTAGATTGGGAAAAATTCTATAATTACCCACCTGAACATTATGGTTGGGTTGTAGAAGTGGATCCCCTTACCGGTGAATGTCAAAAACATGTTGCCCTTGGTCGATATAAACACGAATGTTGTACGCTAATTAAGCTTGAAGATGAAAGAATAGTTGCATATTCTGGAGACGATGAAAATAATCAATTTATTTACAAATTTATTTCCTCGATACCTAATTCATTAAAAGAAGGGACTCTTTATGTTGCTGATTCTATAAATGGAAAATGGATATCTTTGGATTACGAATCTCAACCAAAATTAAAAGAGAAATTTAAAGATCAAACCGAAGTTTTAGTAAGAGTAAGGGAAGCGGCAAAAATGTTAGGGGCAACACCTCAAAATAGACCGGAAGATATAGAGATTGATCCATTAACAGGTAGTATAATTATTGCACTTACTAACAATGCAAGGAAAAGAGATTACCATGGTAGTGTTTTAAAAATTAATGAAAAAAATAATAAATATGATGAGCTATCTTTTTCATCTGAGATTATGTTAACAGGCGGTAAGGAAAGTGAGTTTACATGTCCAGACAATCTTTGTTTTGATTTAGCAGGAAATTTATGGCTGACTTCCGATATGTCAGGTAGTTTAATGAATAAAAGAGGACCATATTATCCTAAATTTAAAAATAATGGAGTTTATGTGTTAATAAGACATGGAGATGATGCAGGAAAAATTATTCAGGTAGCTAGTGCTCCTTATGATGCGGAACTTACTGGACCATGGTTTTCTCCAGATTATAAAACATTATTTTTAAGTGTTCAGCATCCTGGTGAAAAAAGTAAATCTCTAAAAAACTTAACTAGCAAATGGCCTCATGATGAAGATGGCATCCCAAAACCTTCAGTTGTTACCATCGAAGGAAAACTATTAGATAAATTAAATTATCTTAATCAAATTTAGTCCTTGGTTTGGAATCTCTAAGAGATACCGTTCTATTGAAAATCAAATTTTCTTTGGGTGAATTTTTATCAAGCTTAAAATATCCAATTCTTTGAAACTGATAATATTTAGATTTTATAACATCTTTAATATTTGATTCAGCATAAGCATTATTGTATTTTTTTAATGAATCAGTATTAATTAACTCCTTAAAATCTACATTTTTATCTAGATCAGGAGACTCAATTTTAAATAGTTTTTCATAGATATTTACAGAAATCTTTTGAAAGTTATTTTTATCTACCCAATGAATTGTGCCTTTAACTTTTCTTAAACTTTCAGGTGTACCAGAACCACTTTTCGATTTTGGATCATAAGTACAATAAATTTTTTTTATATTGCCATTATTATCCTTATCAACCTTTTCACCTTTAATTATATATCCGTTTTTTAATCTAACCTCTTTACCCAACGTTAATCTAAAAAACTTTCTATTCGCTGCCTCTTTAAAATCATCTTTTTCAATTACTAAATTTTTAGAAAAAGTAATTTCTCTGTTTCCATAACTAGTATCCTCAGGATTGTTTTCAGCAATTAAAACTTCTTTCTCTTTATCTTTATAATTCATAATTTCTAATTCAATAGGATCTAAAATAACCATTAGCCTATAAGCTATTTTATTTAATACTTCTCTACAACAAAAATCAAGAAGACTATAGTCAATTACATTTTCTCTTTTAGAAACTCCAACTTTTTCACAAAAATTTAAAATAGATTCTGGAGGAACACCCCTTCTTCGAAGACCTGAAATTGTTGGCATTCTTGGATCATCCCAACCTTCAACTAATCCAGAATTAACTAATTCTGCTAATTTTCTTTTACTCATTATAGTATATGACAAATTTAGTCTAGCAAACTCTCTTTGTTTAGGTATAAGTTCTATCTTATTATTTATGTTATTTATGAACCAATCATACAATTCTCTATGAACTTCAAATTCTAAAGTACAAAACGAATGTGATATACCTTCTATATAGTCTGATTGACCGTGGGCCCAGTCATAAGTAGGATATATTTTCCATTTATCTTTAGTTCTATGATGATCAAAATTTATAATTCTATACAAGACGGGATCTCTCATGTGCATATTTGGAGATTTCATATCAATTTTTGCTCTTAGAACACAATCACCTGGAGAAAAACCGCCAAATCTCATTTTTTCAAAAAGATTTAAATTTTCCTCCACTAATCTATCTCTGTATGGGCTATTTTTTCCAGGAGCTGTAGGAATACCTCTTTGATTAGAAATAGTTTCTTGATCTTGTGAGTCAACATAAGCTTTTTGATTTTTTATCAAATAAATTGCCCAGTCATACAACTTATCAAAATAATCAGAAGCATAACACTCGGAGTCCCACTTGAAACCTAACCACCTAATATCTTCTTTTATTGAATTAATAAATTCCATACTCTCCTTTTCGGGATTTGTATCATCAAATCTAAGATTTACTGGGGATGAGAAAGTTTTTCCAAAACCAAAATTTAAACAAATAGATTTAGCATGTCCGATATGCAAAAAACCATTAGGTTCAGGAGGAAACCTAAATTTTAATTTTTTTTTGTCAAGCCCATTATCTAAATCTTTTTTGATAATTTGCTCTAAAAAATTTTCATTGAAATGAGATGAATCAATATGGTTCATTGAAATTATTATAAAGTTGAATCATCTTTAATAACTTTATCTGCAAGATTATTTTTATATTCTTTTATTTTCTCAGATAAGTTTTTATTTGAAACAGCTAAAATTTGAGCAGCAAGAATACCTGCATTTTTAGCACCATCAAGAGCAACAGTAGCTACTGGAACACCAGCTGGCATTTGCAATATAGATAAAACAGAATCCCAACCATCAATTGAGTTTCTTGATTTAATGGGAACACCAATTACAGGTAATGTAGAATTAGATGCTACCATACCTGGCAAATGAGCAGCACCTCCTGCCCCTGCAATAATTACACTCACACCATTAAGATGAGCATTTTTACTGTAATCCATCATTTTTTCAGGTGTTCTATGAGCAGATACTATATTAATTTCATACTCAATATTAAAGCCTTCTAAAACTTTAGCTGCTTCATTCATTATAGGATAATCTGACTTACTTCCCATTATAATTCCTACTTTAGACATAATTATTTTATTTTTATTTTTATAGTCTCTTTTAAGGTTTTAGCTTTTTCATATGCTTCTTCAAATTTATCACAAATTATTGTTACATGCCCCATTTTTCTATTAGCTCTTGTCTCCTCTTTACCATAAATATGCAGATTAGCAGATTTTTCTTTAAAAACTTCATCAAGGTTCTCATAGTATACTTTTCCTTTAAACCCTTTACCTCCCACTAGATTTAACATTATAGCAGAACCAGAATGCTTTGTTTCTCCAAGGTCTAAATTAAATATAGATCTAATGTGTTGCTGAAACTGTGAGCTCTCACATGCTTCAATTGAAAAATGTCCGCTATTGTGAGGTCTAGGAGCCACCTCATTAACTAGAATTTTATTTTTACTCATAAACATTTCCACCGCAAGCAATCCAACACAATCTAATGACTCTGATAATTTTATTGCTAACTTTTGAGCTTCATTATCTATTTCTTCTGAAATATTCCCAGGACTAATAACAAATTCAACTTGATTTGAAATATTATTGAATTCCATTTCAACTGTTCTATAACATTTTATATCTCCCTTCACATTTCTTGCTACAATAACACTAAGCTCTTTTTCAAAAGGAATATAATCTTCAATAATCATCTCAGAGTTAGGTAAATTATTGATATCATCAATAGAATTTAGAATTTTAACACCAAACCCATCATATCCAAATTTCGTTTTTTTCCATACACAGGGAAACTTAACTTTATTATTTTCAATCGATCTTTTTAACTCATCTAAAGACTTAAAATATTTAAAATTTGAAGTAGGAATATTATTTTTTTTAAAAAAAGATTTTTGCGAATTTTTATCTTGAATAATTCTTAAAGTTTTAGATTTTGGATAAACAGCTTTGCCAATTTTTTCTAGAGACTCAAGGGCATCAACATTAATATGTTCAATTTCAAAAGTTATTAAATCACAATCTTTTCCAAAACTATATACTGTATCATAATCATTAAAATCTCCACAATAAAATTTATTTGATAAGTTTTTACAAGGAGAGTTTTCATTAGTATCTAAAACAGAGGTATGAATATTCATTTTATTGCATTCTGACAAAAGCATTTTTCCTAATTGTCCACCTCCTATTATACCTAGTTTTTTTTCAAATATTTTTGAATTCATGAATGCAAAAATACATTAATTTCCAATCAATTATAAAATTAAAGATTTGATGATAATCTAATATTAAATATGAAATATTTTATAAGGTTATTATCAAGTAAAATCCTTTAGGTCTTTTAAACTTAACCTTCCATCATAATATGCTTTCCCGATAATAGTGCCATATATACCTAAGTCTGATAATCTTTTTAAATCATCAACATTCCTAACGCCACCACCTGCATAAATCGAGAAATTTGGAAATCTTTTCATAATTTCTTCATATAATTTTATGCTAGGACCAGACAAACTTCCTTCTTTTGAGATATCTGTAACTTTTATATATCTTATTCCTTTCTCATAGTAATAGCCAAGATGATCAAAAATATTTATCTTCGAAGATTCTTTCCACCCTCCAGTTCTTAAAAAATTATCAAAAACATCACATGCTAAAACAATCTTTTTCCTACCCCATGATAAATACCATGACATAAATAAATCCTTGTTATGAACAGCAACAGAAGATATCGTGACTAGATCAGCACCTCTTAAAAAAGCCTGCCCTAAATGTTCATTTTCATATAGCCCTCCTGTAAAATTAATTTTTAGTTTAGTAAATTCAGAAATCATTTCAAGTGCATGAAGATTTTTTGGTGATTTTTTAACAGCACCATCTAAATCAACCAAATAAAGTAATTTAATTCCATTATCCTGAAACTCGTTAGCTACTTCAATAGGACTTTTATCATAAGCCTCGCATTTATTTAAATCTCCATAAGTTGCTCTTACAGTAGCATTACCTCTAATATATATAGAACCTATTATCTTCATATTTAATATTTAGCTTACTAGATAATATAAAAAAAAAATCAAACAAACAAATTACTAAGAAGCAAAAAGCTTAAAACCATAACCATGAAGGGTCATTATTTTAACATTTTCATCACTTAGTTTCATATATTTTCTAAGTTTGGCAATATAGACATCCATACTTCTAGCATTGTAGTACGAATCATCCCCCCATATCTTTATTAGTGCTTCTTTTCTATTAACTTTTTTATTAATATTTAAACAAAATAATTTAAGTAATTCATTTTCCTTAGTAGTTAATTTTATTTTATTTTCCTTTATAGACAAAAGATTTTCTTTATGATAAAAAGTAAATTGGCTGAAATCAAATTTATCAGGTAGTGGTTTTACTTTATCTACTGATACTCGTTTCTGGATTGCTTTTATTCTTAAAATCAATTCTTCCATACTAAAAGGTTTGGTTAAATAGTCGTCAGCACCAATTTTAAAGGCTTTAATTATATTATCCTTCATATTTTTAGCCGTTAAAAATAAAATTGGGACTACATTATTTATGTCTCTAATGTCCTTTGCTAAAGAAAAACCATCTTTTTTTGGCATCATTATATCAAGAATTATAAAGTCAAAATTATCCTTACTAAATTTAGATAAACCATCTTCTCCATCTACTGCCAAGGTAATTCGATAGCCCTTTAATTTTAGATAATCTTCTAAAATCTTACCTAAATTGGGATCATCTTCTACAATTAATAAGTTATTTTTTTTCATTTGAAAGTTTAAATTTAATTTGAAAAAGTGAGCCTTTGTTTATTTTACTTTTAACAAAAATTTTAGCATCATGTTCTTTAATCATACTTTTAACGTAAGATAAACCTAATCCAAATCCTTTAACATTATGGATATTTCCTTTGGGTTCTCTATAAAATTTTTCGAATATCCTTTTAGTAACAGAATTTTTCATCCCTAGACCATTATCTTTTACTTCAACAGTAATAGAATTATTTGAGTTAAAAGTATTGATATCTATTTTAGGGTTTTTGTTACTATACTTATTAGCATTATCTAATAGATTATTAAAAACATTTATTAAGTGCATTTCATCTCCACTTATTAAATCATTTGATGCAACAAAGTTCTTTTTAATTTTTCCTTTATTTTTTTCAATTTGAAATCCAATAATATCAATAGAGTCTTTTAATACAGAATGAAGATTTATGTTTTTAAATTTCAATTTTGAATTATTTTTATCAAGAACAGCAATTTGTAAAACTTTCTCTACCTGATGACTTAATCGTTTATTTTCATCTCCAATAATTTTTAAATATTTTTTATTCATCTTTTTACCAGACTTAATTTTAGGATCTTCTAGAGCCTCACAAGCAAGAGAAATAGTAGAAATAGGTGTTTTTAATTCGTGAGTCATATTATCAATAAAATCATTCTTTATATCAGATAGTTTCTTTTGTTTATAAATTGTGCTGATAGCATAATAAAAACAATAAATAATACCCCCTAAAAATATCAATGATAAAACAAGACTAAAAAGAATTTTTCCAAACAAATATCTTTCTTGATCTGGAAAATGTATTAACAACTCTGCAGATTTATTTCCAATATCATTAGGGTAAAGTTGTGTTTTTAATGAACTATTTAGCAAGTCTTTATCTACTATGGTAGAAACAATCTCATTGTTTGTTGATGATTCAATTACAGCAAACTGAAATTCTAAATTTATACCTCTATTTTCAAGCTCTCTTACTAATAAAGTATTAATAAATTCTTTGTCTATTCTCTGATCTAAAGCCTTTTCCTTATTAAGTAATTGATTCAATACTAACTGAATTACCTCAGATTTTACTATCAATTTATTGATTTCATTTTGTAAAGAAGAATCAACTTTAAAATCATCTCTTCCTTTTTCTATAGAAAAAGAAGTATTAGATGGAGAAGATTTTTCTGTTTGTTGATCTCCAGTTTCAAAATTAAAACGTAAGAAATCATTTGAAGTGTTTTCTGAATTTATAGAGTCCAAAATTTTCTTAACAAAAGAGCTTTCAATTAACTCAATCTGACCATCTTGATTACTCCTTTTAATATTTATTTTAGATTGTAAATTATCTTTAGTTAACTCATATATTTCTTTTTCTTCTAAACGAACACTAACTATTGATAATATTTCTTGAATCTCTTTTTTAAAAGATTCATCATTAAGCTTCACAATTTGATTTATCCAGCTAAACTGAAATATAATGATACCTAGAAGAGATATAAATAATATTAAATTTATCAATACAATAGGTTGTTTTTTCATGCTAAAACTATATTTTCAGATAACAAATTTAATTAATCTTATCTTTTATCCATTTATTTAGATTTATACTAAAATAGATTATTACTATATTTAACAAACGGGTGATTAGCTCAGTTGGTTCAGAGCACTGCCTTGACAGGGCAGGGGTCACTGGTTCGAATCCAGTATCACCCACTAGTAAAATGGAAAATATATTATTTGTCAAAACCTTTTCAATAGTTGGGGGTATGTTACTTATTACAACTATTTTTTCAAGGATTAATAGAGATTTCGAGACCTGGAAAGAATTGTATATAACAATAGTGGGACTGTTTTTGTTTTTAATTTTAGCTTGGGTTTATGGTGATCAGTTTCCAATTAATATTGTTATGGTAGGGATATATTCTGGGTTTGTGGGATGGAGTTTAGGGCCATTTATTGTTAAGGTTGGGAAAAATTTTCGATTTAAAGAATACCTTAAAACAATAGGTGTTAAAAAAATTGAATCCGAAGGAAAACTACTTTTTTATTACGAAAATGATGGATTAAATCCATTTGAATCTGATTCCGATGAAATGGAAAAAATTAAAAATAAATTTAATAAAGAGGTAATTGAAAAAGATCATTTCACTTATAGTGAAAAATGGAGAAATATTGTTTTTCAAGCAATGGCATCTACCTCTATGGCAATTTTTCTTGCTTTATTAATAGTTTCTATGACCGATATAGATTTTGGTTTTTTAGGTCTATTCTTATTTATTGCTTTAACCGCTTTAATAATTGGTGAGCTTTTAAATTATTTTATATTTAAGTCCACGAGATATAGAAGGTTTTTCTGTTATTGTGGTGTAATTATATTTTCTCTTTATCTAGTTTATGATTTTAATAGATTAGAAAAAGCAGCAGCAAAGGGAGATGAATCATGGTCAACTGCAGTAAGTTTAGCAATAAACATCTATTTAGATATAATAAACTTATTTATGGATTTGCTTCAACTATTAGGTGACTCTTTTTAACAGTTATTTAAAGTTTAAATCATAAGGAAGAGATGAATGATGTAATATAATTTTTATATCTCCATCAGCTCTTTTAATATAAACAAACGTATATTCTACTTTAATTTCATTATTTGAAGAATCTTTAAAAAAATAATTTCCCATTGCAGACGCTATGTTATCATGATACTGAATGCTATCATTTTCAAATTTAACCTCTGACCATGGCGTTAATGCAAAACCAGAATCCTCATCAAAAGATTTATTTTCACCAATAAAATAGGACATTGCTGATGATATATCATTTCTGAACTGGTGGAGGGATGCTTTAGTAGGTTTGAATTGAACATTACCAATTTTAAAATCGTACTGGTTTTCCAAAAATTCTTGAGTTAGTTCTTGAGCACGAGTAAAATCATTTTTTGCTTTTCCAATATTAATAATACCCAAAGCCCATTTTTTCTGAGATTCATAAATATCTTTTTTATTAATCATAAACTAAGGTAAGTATTACCATAATTTTTTTAATAATAATAATAAAATATTTAATTTATTAAAATAAATTATTTCAATAATTAAAGTTTAATGAAAAAGAAAATTGTTATAGCTGGTGCTACAGGATTTATTGGTAGATGGATTATAAAAAAATTTAAAAACCAATACGATATTATAGCTTTAAGCCGAAAAGAAGTTTCCAATAATCAAGATAAAAATATACGATGGCAAAAAGTTGATTTATATTCAATTACCAGTACTGAAAAAGCATTAGAAGGTTGTGATGTAGCAATTTATTTGGTCCATTCAATGCAACCATCAAGCAGATTAAACCAAAGTAAATTTGAAGACACAGATCTTCTTCTAGCAGATAATTTTTCCAGGGCAGCAGAAAAAAACAAACTAAAACAGATTATATATGTTGGAGGCATATTGCCTAAGGATAAAATAAAAATTTCTAAACATCTTCTTTCAAGATATGAAGTAGAAAAAACACTATCTAGTAGATCAACTCCATTGACTTCAATAGGAGC
>JBELBJ010000003.1:45543-82365 GCA_042095375.1 Marinoscillum sp. | reverse complement strand
ATAATCTTTTCAATTCCTTTGTTCTCTTTAGGTCTCTCAAAGCTTTGGGTTAGTTTGTTTACTAATACTAGTTTAAACCTTATTTCTCCATTAGTTGAAAGTCTGAAACATAAAATGGTTCCAGATAAAGAAAATCAAAATTTATTTAATATCAACTTTAGAAAGTTAGATGATAGTATCGTGAAAGCTCTTAAATTAGAAGCTCCAAAATTACCCAGCTTCAATAAAATTAAATTCGAAAAAAATACAGTTAGAAGTGTACAGAGAATATATAATCCAAATAAATATTCAGCAGAAAAAGTAGCGGATTATTTTCCAGTATGGATAAGCAAAAAGTTTGTAAATATTATAAACCCAAAATTTGATGGAAATAATTTAATTTTTTATCTGGGCAAAATAAATCTTCTTAAACTAGAGTTAATTAGAAATAGAAGTAGTAGAGACAGAAAGCTTTTTTATATTACAGGAGGTGTTTTAACAAAAAGAAAAAACTTAGGCTGGCTTGAGTTTAGATCAATACTTAATAATAATTATATTATGATTGCTATTCATGAGTTTATTCCAAAACTTCCATGGATAATCTACAAAAATAGTCAAGCTAAAATACATCTTTATGTTATGAGAAAATTCGAAAAAGAAATCATGAAAAAAAATATAATAAAATCTGAATTAAATGAAACTTAAACAAGCAATTGAATTAGATAGGAAAGACAGTTTAAAAAAATATAAATCTCATTTTTTAAATTCAAAAAAAGAAATATACCTTAATGGTAATTCTCTTGGAAAGTTACCTATAAAATCAATTGAAAAGATTAGAAAAACAATTGATTATGAATGGGGGGATAGGCTTGTTAGAAGTTGGGATGAAAAGTGGTTAGATTTATCCAGAAATTTAGAGAAAAAGTTAGCTAAAATTCTGGGAGCGAAAAAGCGAGAAGTAAAAATTGGAGATTCAACATCTATAAATTTATATCAAATTGTTTTTTCACTTTTAAAATCAAATCTTTATAAGAAAAGCCTTATATCTGATTCTTTTAATTTTCCATCTGACAATTATATAATAGAAGGCATCTCTTCTAATTTTAATATTAAAAACCCAACTATAATAAATTATTCTCAAGATATTTCAGCTGAAATTAATTTAATTGAAAAATCAATTAAAAAATCTCCTGGGATTTTATGTTTAAGTTTAGTTAGTTATAAAAGCGGTTGGATGTATCCTTTAAAAAAACTAAATGATTATGCTAAAAAAAATAATAGCATCATTGTATGGGATCTTAGTCACGCTGTTGGAGCAACACATATTAATTTAAAAAAAACAAATACTTTAGCGGCAGTTGGTTGTAGTTACAAGTTCTTAAATGGAGGGCCGGGTGCACCAGGGTTTTTATTTGTAGACAATTCCATTCAAAGTAAATTAGAAAATCCAATTAAAGGTTGGTTTGGACATAAGCTACCCTTCAAGTTTTTTGATAAATATGAAGCGGCAAATAACATAAATAAATTTGATATTGGCACACCCGGAGTGTTGTCTATGGTAGGAATGGAAGCTGGTCTTGATATAATAATTAAAGCTACAACAAAATCTATCAGAAAAAAAAGCATCTCACAAAGTGAATATTTTATATCATTAATAAACCAGGAACTTGATTCATATAACGTAAAAATAGAGAGTCCAAGGGATCCTTTAAATAGAGGGTCACATGTAACAATATCACATGCAGAATCATGGAAAATTTGTAGGGCATTAGCAAAAGGAAGTAAAAAATTTCCAAAAATTATCTGTGATTATAGACCAGATAAATATATAAGATTTGGGATATCACCCTTATATACATCTTTCCAGGATTTATATCATACTATTAATGCTTTAATTGAAATATTAAAAACTGAATCTTACAAAAAAATAAAAAAAGAAAAAAATAGAGTTACTTAGATGGTTACCAAATTATATTACCAGAAACCTTATATAACAAGGTATCATTAAAAATTCGTATCTGCTTATCTTCAAAAATATAGTTTGTTAAATTTCCAATGGAGTCAAAAGAAAGGTTATAGTTTCTATATGAATTAAAAAGAAAGTTTTTCTTAATACCATATGCAATTATACTTTTAGGTTTTTCATTATTATCTAAAGTTATATCAATACTAATTATTCCTTCTTCATCAACTAATTTTTTATATTCAATTAAATTATCTTTTGATAAAACCTCATACGAACTTTTATTTGAAACTTGGTTTATATCGATTTGATTAAAAACATTTAATTCCTTTTGCCAATCAAAATTGGAGGGAGAAAAATTTGACTTTTCAGATTTAGAATTCCATGTTACTTCTTTTTGTAAATCATTTGAATTTGGTAAAATTATAATTTGAGAATTTAATAAAGAATCAATATTATAATAACTGGAAATTTTTTTTACTTCATTAATATTAGAACAAGCTGATAAAAAAAATACTATAAAAAAATTAATTGCTCTCATATTAAACTTTTACCTGTCATTTCTTTAGGAATTTGTATATCCATAATATCTAAAATAGTTGGAGCTACATCTGCCAATATTCCATTTTTTAATTTTGAATTAAAATTTTTATCTATTAATATAAATGGGACAGGATTAGTAGTATGATAAGTGTGTGGGCTTCCATCTTTATTTATCATTATATCAGCATTACCATGATCTGCTATTAAAATAATCTTATAATTAAATCTAAGAGCTTCATTAATGATTTTTTTGGAACATTTATCAACCACTTCGCAAGCTCTTACTGTAGCTTCAAAATCACCAGAATGCCCAACCATATCAGGGTTTGCTAAATTCAAACAAATAAAATCATAGTAATCCAATCCGATTTTTTGTAAAATTTTTTTTTCTACATCAAAAGCACTCATTTCAGGTTTTAAATTGTAAGTACTAACTTTTGGAGATGGACATAAAATTCTTTCTTCATTAAGGAACTTTTCTTCTCTCCCCCCAGAAAAAAAGTATGTTACATGCGGGTACTTTTCAGTTTCAGCTATTCTAAGTTGAAGTTTGTTATTTTTACTTAGAATTTCTCCTAATGTATTTTTAATATTAGGTTTATTATATAAGACATTAATATTTTTAAATTTTTCATCATAATTTGTCATTGTCAAAAAATATAATTTCTTTTTTTTCATTTTGTATTTTATATAATCTTTTTGAGTTAAAACTGAAGTTAGCTGCCTCATTCTATCAGATCTAAAATTATATGTAAAAACAACATCACCATCATTTATTTTACAGATTGGTTTATCCTTTTCCATGCCAACCGTTGGTAAAATAAATTCGTCAAAAACATTTTTGTCATATGATTTTTTAATTGAGTCAAGAAAATTATAAGATTTAACACCCTTACCTCTAACCATTGCATCATAAGCTAGCTTCATTCTATCCCATCTCATATCCCTATCCATAGAATAATATCTTCCCATAATTGTTGCCAATTTTATTTTTGAATCTCTAATTAAAGCACTTAATTTTTCAATAGATTCAATCCCTTTATTAGGAGCAGTATCCCTTCCATCTAAAAAGGAATGAATAAATACATTTTCCATTTGCATTTTTTTTAGAATATTCACAATATGAAATAAATGATCGTAATGAGAATGAACACCACCATCTGAAAGTAATCCTAACAAATGAAGGGATTTTTTTGTTTTCTTTAGATAATTAGTGCAATTAATAAACTCTTTATTATCTGAAAAATTATTGCATTCGATCTCATTGTTTAACCTTACTAAGTCTTGAAAAATAACCCTTCCAGCGCCCAAATTCATATGGCCAACTTCTGAGTTACCCATCTGTCCATCAGGTAAACCCACGTCTTTACCAGAAGCACTTAGTTCAGAATTAGAATAATCCATGTAGAGTGAATCTATAAAAGGTGTATTGGCTTTATCAATAGCAGAAATACTAGACTCTTTACCTTTTCCCCAACCATCAAGAATCATTAATAGAACTTTCTTATTCATTTTAGTAAAAATACTTATTGAGAATTATGTTTGTATAATAATATTCAATTTATTGTGAAAAGATATTTTATAAATCTAATTCTATTAATTATAATGAGTATAAACACATCATTTATTAATCAAGAGAACTCTATTGAAAATATTAAAAAAGCAATTGAAATTACCAGTCCTAGAGAAATTATTAATCTATTACACGATGAGCATGAATTAAATATCGATAATGAGATAATTAATTCTAACAAAAATAAAGCTGAATTAATTCTAAAAAATTTCTTTAAGACTCAACCTTTAACATCTTTAAATTTCATTCACGAGGGAGAAGTTAGTAATGAAATTAATTATATCTTAGCAGAGTATAAAACTGAGAAAAGTAGCTATTCTATTATAGTATTCATTAAAAAGAAACTTGATGACTTAAAAATTAGCAGATTAATTATAAATAAAGAATGATATCATGATAGTTAAAACCAGAAAATATCAACTTAAACAAAGCATATATATAAAAAAGGGTTTATTGAATTTATTGAATGATCAGTGGTGGGTGTTTTTAATTTATATAGCATTATGTTCTGGTTATTTCTTAATTCCAAACATATGGTGGATAATCGGCTCATCAATAGCATTATTTTTATATTTTCTATTTTGGCTAATTCAATTTGCTGGAATGACTCAAGTTGAACAAGGCAGATATATGTTTGAAAGGTTATCTTATGAGATTTCTAGTCAACAAATACTTATAAAAGTCAGTTCAAATCAAGGAATGCCAATGAAATGGGAGAACATAAAAAAAGCTTATAAAAAAAAAGATGGCTTTTTATTTAAGATAAATAAAGTTCAAATAATTTTTCTTCCTTTTAAAGTTTTTAACTCTGATAATGAAATAAGATTTGTTGAAAGTGTGTTAAGAAGAAAAGGATATATTAAATAATTTGAAAAATCTTTCGGAAAAAGAGGCATTTGAAAAAATTATAATTTTCTGCAATTACAGAGAAAGATCCTCCAAAGAGGTATTAATCAAACTCTTTTCATTAGGATATGACTCTAATACTTCTAAGAAAATAATTGATAAACTAAAAAAAAATAATATAATTAATGATTTGAGGTTTTCAAAATCATTTTCGAGAGGAAAGTTTAACATTAATAAATGGGGTAAAAGTAAAATAAAATCATATCTAATTAATAAAGGAATAGGTGAAAATGAAATTAATCAAGGATTGGAATCAATTGATAATGAAATTTATTTGGAGACTTTAAAAAACTTATTAATAAATAAAAAAAAAAGTATTAAAGAAGAAGAAGTTAGACTTAAAAAACAAAAGCTATTTAATTATCTATATCAAAAAGGATATGAAAAAAACTTAATTTTCGATAGTATAAATAAATACATATGATATCAATTCGAAATTGATCTATTATGCAACCTTAAATAAATTGAAATTGAACGTAATAAAATTGCTAAAACCAAAAACAAAAGTGAGATACTTAATTTTTGAGGTAACAAAGCCCACAATAAAATTAAAGAAAGTAAAAGAAGAGAAACAATTAAAAAATAAATTTTTATTTTATCTAAAATTTTTTCATTAAATAAAAAGAAAGCCACAACTATATTTAATGGAAAAGCCCAAATAAGGTTAAAATTATATGACGAAAGATGGTCAGTAAAAAACCATAGATAAACTAAAAGAAAACCTATAGCTCCAGAAATAAAGAATAGAATAAAATCAAATTTTTTATACCATAAATCATATTTTCTTTCTCTAAAAATAAGAAAAACTGTTATTAATAAAAGAGTAAATAAAACAAGACTTGGAGTTAAGAAAATTGAACTATTCTTGGTTTTGCTAGGTGAAAAGATTTCATTTTCTTTCAATATAAAATTTTGATTTTCGCTAGTCTTAGCATTATCTAAATTTGAAAATAAATAATCTGGTAAGTACATAGAATTATAATTATCTGCTATTTTATCTATTTCGGAACCCAAACAAATATCAATACCTAAATCTCCCCATCTTTGTTCATATAAATAAAGATCCATTAATTCTCTGTAAGATAAATTATCATTATTTATAGAATCATATTCAACATATTTAGGAAAAATTTCATCAAATAAATCTCTTATCTTAGTTGCACAATTATTATATATATAGTTATAGTAATAATATTTATTTTGACTTAATATGTTTTTTTCAAGGAAATTAAATGTTTTTAATTTCTTGGTTGAATTTAAATTAAGTACTTGTTCTTTAATAACTCTATTATTAAAAATATAATGATCTTCTATAGTTTTATAATTATACCTAACTACCATATAAAGTAACTTTCCCTTCAAAAAATTGATGTAAAAATTAGGCTGATCAAAATCAAAAACACCATAATTATAAAAATAATCTATACCTAAACTATCATCTTTAACTCTAATTCCACTATGACCAAATGCACTATACAATTCTTTTTGAGATGGCCCAATAGTAATTACAGAAATTTGAGAATTTTTAGATAGTTGAAATGAAAATAAACTAAATGAAAAAGAAAAAAAGAAAATAAAAAGAATAATTCTGTACATTATTTTTTACTACCTGTTAAAACAATAACAATTTCACCTTTAATTTTTTTATTAAGAAGGATTTCATGAACCTCAGAAAGAGATCCGTTAATTGTTTCTTCATAAATTTTAGAAATTTCTCTTGAAACTGATACTTTTCTTTCGTTTCCAAAAAAATTTTTAAATTCTTCTATTGTTTTTAATAACCTTAAAGGAGACTCATAAAAAATCATCGTTCTAGTTTCATTTAATAAAAATTTTAGTCTTTTTGATCTTCCTTTTTTAGTTGGGAGGAACCCTTCAAAAACAAATTTTTCAGAAGGCAACCCTGATTTTACTAATGCAGGAATAAGAGCAGTTGGGCCAGGCAAACATTCAATTTTTAATTTTAACTTATTAGCTTCATTTACTAATAAATAACCTGGATCAGATATTGAGGGGGTACCCGCATCAGAAACTAAACAAATTTGTTTTCCCAATTTCATATCATTAATATATTTTGAAAATACCTTATGCTCATTATGAGCATGGTATATTTTGAGTGGTTTATTTATTTTATAATGATTCAATAGTTTTTTAGATACTCTAGTATCCTCGCATAAGATATAATCAGAATTCTTCATAATCTCTATTGATCTAAATGTTATATCTTTTAGGTTTCCTATTGGGGTTGGAATAATAAATAATTTTGTTTCTTCATTCATGATAATTTATCAATAGCATCTGCTAAATTATAATCTTTTTCAGTTACAGAATTGTTCTTATCATGAGTAAACAACTCTATCTCAACCCTATTATACTCAACTATAATTTTAGGATGATGATTTAATTTCTCAGAAATAATAGCTACTTTAGAAAAGAAAGCACATACTTCAATAAAGTTTTTAAATTCAAATTTTTTAGTAAGCTTATTGTCAACTTTATTCCACATAATTAAAGTAAGATAATGTTTTTTATTTTGGATGTTTTTTCATAAATATAAATTATTTCATCAGCATTTTTCATCATTTTAGATAATGTAATTGAAATAAAATTTTTGCTAGAGGATTCTTTAAGCTTATAATCATCATTTTTAAATAACATTAAAAGCTTATCCTTTTCCGAGATTGGAACAATAAATTTAAACATATAGTTACAAGGAAATTTATGGACTGAATTGATCCTTTCTAAAAAACTACTTTTGTTCCAATTCAAATTAAAAGAATTTGTATCTATAATCGCTTATGTCAGAAAATCCTTTAATTGCTTTATCTATTTTTAAAGGGGAGGCTAGGTTAAGTGCCTCCAGCAATGAACTAGAAAAACCAAAATAATCTTCTTGTTCAGAAAAAGTATCTTTTGAGTTTAATTGTAAAATTAAAACACCATCATCAGTAGCAAAAGGTTTAGTTCTTTCAGCTTCATCCATAGAAAAAGCAACTCCTATAGCATTTGGAGAATACCCAACATTATTTAAAGAACTAGTACTAAGAAGTAAATTGTCCATAGTAAAAACATTAGCATTAGCACCATAAGAAACAGCAATTTCATCTAGGGAACCTTCTATTCCAGATAATTTATCATTTACAAAATCAAATTTTTTATTATTAATAATTTTTCTTCTAATCGAAAACTCTACATCTTCTAATTCAGAAGTTCCTTCTTCTTTAATTTCAGATAAAATACCTATCACATATGTGTTATCCAATTCTATTACATTAGATATTTCACCTAAATCATCTACTCCATAAGCCCACATAATTAAAGATCTTGAGTTTTGTAAAGATCCAACAGTTTGATCATTCTTATTTATTCTGTTAGTAGAGATTTTTAAACCAAGATTATCAGCAGCAGATAGGAAATCATTCATGCTATTATTTTCAGATCTAAAAATTTCTGCTTGTCTATATGAATTATTTCTAGTTACATCGCTAGGAATTATATCTTTAACAATTTTAGAAACTTTAAAAATCTTATCAGATTTTGTAGAACTTACATTAATTATGTGAAAACCAAAATCAGTTTCAATAACTCTATTAATTAAGCCTGAAGATCTTTTAGAAAAAACTGCTCTTTCAAAAGGATCTACCATTTGACCTTCAGTAAACCATCCAAGATCACCACCATTACTAGCTGAGCCATCTTGACTATACATTCTAGCCATTTCATCAAAGTCACTTCCACTTCTTATCAAATTTAAAACTCTATTGGCTTCATTTCTAACTTCTGATTTAGAATTTAAACTTTGATCATCCCACTTTAATAATATATGCTTTGCTCTTGCACTAAATTTTTCTTCCTTAATGATTTCAGATAATTTATATAAAACATACTGATTATTTAAAATTTGAGGATCTATAATATCTCCAACATTAGGGTTTGAACCAAACAAATTCTTTATTTCATCCTCTCTTAATGATATATAATAATCCAAATCGTCTGAATTAATTGAAGAAAAAATAGAATCACTAGAAGATTGATTAATAAGTGATTTTAAATTATTCATTTCTTCCTTAACATAAAGAGTATCTTCAATAGAAGGACTTACATCAAAAGATATATATTTTAAAGAACGAGATTCTTCTTGTTTATAATCATCTTTATTATTAAAAAGAAATGATTTTAATTCATTATCAGAAACAGAAACTAAAGAATCACTAATAGAATAAAAAGGGACATATAAATAAGATATTGAAGAAGATTGATTAGAGTTTATATATTCACGTTTTGATTCTAATTTATTAACATAATTAGTTTTAGAAATAAGGTTTTCATATTTATCCCTTAGTCTTAAAGGGATTAAGTTTCTTTCAAAATTTGACCAAAATTGTTGTTGTTCAACGCTTTGGTTAGATAAATTCTTTAGAAAAAAAACAACCTGCTCTGAATCAAAAATTCCTGTCTCAGGACTTGTAAAAGCTTGTCTAACAACTGGGTGGATATTATTTCCCTGCACCATTTCTACAAGCTCAGAACTCGTAACAGTAACACCTAATTTATCATATTCATTTTGAAATGCAATATCTTGAATAAATTTTTCCCAAACTTGTTCCCTTAAAAGAAGCACATCATTAGGGGAAGGCGAAGTTCCACTATTCAAAGAAAAATTATATGAAAACTCTTCATATAAAGATTGAAATGATGTGAAATCTATATCTTCACCCTTTATAGTACCAATAGTTGTATCGTTCCCCCCAAATAAAGTTGAGTTAGGGCCCAGGATATCACCTAATACAAAAGATGCTATTGAGAATCCAATAACAAAGACTAGAAATTTTCCCATCTTATTTCTTAATGTACCTATTATTGACATAATTAAAATTTAGGAAGCCAAAATTAATTTTTTTAAATGTAAAAAGTTATAAAATAGTTAATTAAATATCACTTTTTTAAAATTCTAACATTTCCTATTTTATTACCATACATTGTTAAAATTTTTATTTGATGGGTTTTAGAATTAATTTCTTCAAATTTTTTAGGTAAATTTTTATTAAGATATAGTATATAACCTCCAAGAGTATCATAATCACCATCAGGTATTGAAAGACTATATTTTTCATTTAAATAGTCAACCTCATGTCGAGCACTTAAATTATATACTCCATTACTTTTTATTTGCTCCAACAAATTATAATCATCATATTCATCAATTATTTCTCCAAATATTTCTTCAATAATATCTTCAAGAGTTATAATTCCAGAAGTTTCACCATATTCATCAACAATTATTGCAATTGACATATGATTTGAAATAAATTGAATTAGTAATTCACTTGCAAGTGTAGCTTCAGTAACATGAATTATCGGTTTAATTATATCATTAATTTTTTTAGGATTACTATATAAGGATAATCCGTGACAATAACCAATTGCATTGTTTATTGATTTATCATAAATAATAATTTTAGATAAACCTGTATCTACAAAAAGTTTATTTAACTTATCTATAGGTTCTGAAACATCCAGACAAACTAACTCCGTTCTTGGAATCATACAATCTCTTACTTTAACAGCCTTAAACTCCAAAGCGTTATTAAAATAATCAGTATTTACTTCTTTTTTTGAATTATTAGAACCTTTTGAAACTGTTCTTTTAACATAGTCATTTAGATCGGTTAAACTAAATACAGGTTTTTCTTCAGAATATTCTAAATTCATGACATTTAAAATAAAAAATTTAGAAATTGAAAGTATAACCCATACAAAAGGGTACAAAAAAAGATATATTATAAAAAGAGGAATAGAAAAGTATGATAACATTAAATTTGGACTAACAAGAAATAAACTTTTTGGAATGAACTCTGCAGTTATCAATACAATGAAAGTAGAACTTATTGTTAAAAATAAAAGAACAAAAAAGTCATTTTTAATTATTTCAGGTAGAAGATCAAAAATAACAGGCTCTAGCAATTCAGCCATAAAAATGCCATATAAAACTAAAGCTAAATTATTACCCAATAGCATTGTGGCAATAAAATGAGAGGTGTTTTCCTTAAATATTGAAAAGATACTTCCAATAACACCACCCTTTTTTGCTTTAAGTTCAAAATTTAACTTATTCCTTGAAACAAAAGCGATCTCTATTCCAGAAAAAAAACCAGAAAAAAGTAATGAAATAAGTATTTTATAGTATATATCTAACAAAATAATTGATTTTTAAAATAGAAAAATTAAAACATATTTATTTAGTAACTACTCTTCAAATTGTATACTTCCCATTGGTTTAATAATTCTATATGATGAAAAATCTTGATTAGATTCCATTCCTTCACCTTTGTGCAATTCATCATCTGTTTTAATAGTCAAAAATTTATCAGTAACAAATTTTTCTTTTTCAGGATACCATAATAATTCTTCAGTATTTAATACATCTTTAGTTTCAAGATTAATTAGGATAACATTTCCAGTAGCCTTGTAATAATTGTCTTTGTAAAATTTTATAACATGATTGGCAACAAATGTCGCAATGATTTTTTTTTCCTCAGTTGAATAAATTTCCATAAATAGACCTTGTGGATATTCTTCATTTTCATTTTTATATACAAAATATTCTTTCGAGTTTAATTTTAATCGTAATCTTGAATTATCACTATATGATGTCGTACTATTATACATTTCAATAACCGGCCCAGAATAATCTTCAGGAATAGATTGAGTTTTTGTATCTAAAGAGCAGCTTAATAAAAATAAATATGATATTGAAAAATATAAAAGTCTTCTCATCTATGATTAAAGAACATTAATCTCCTTTTGATAATAAAGTGATTTCTTCATTAACCCAACAGACATTTAAATCAACTGATTTAGTCTTTGAATATCCGCTACTTTTAATTTCATCAGTTGTAGGAAAAAACATCATTGCTTCATTCATTTTTTGATTGTTTTGACTTTTTTCATACATCTTATATGCAGCAATAGCAACTAATTTTTTTGAAAACTGATCTTCGCCTATATCTGAACATCTATTGATTGCCGTCATATATATATTTCCAATTAAAGTGTAGGCCTCTAATCTTTCCGGAGATAGTTCAATCACTTTAAATGCATTATCTAGTGATTCTTCAAAATTATTACTAATAATTAACATCTGTGCTTTTTTATAATATAAATCTGATTGTTGATTATCTAAAACCTTAATCTCATCATTAAATGCCTTAGCAACAACATTATCATTTGTTAATTGATTATCGGTTTCATTATTTGACATACCAGCTAATAGTCTTTGTGATTCTTCTGACATTAAAGTATTATTTCCAACGAATGTACTAGTAATTTCTACTTCATCATTTGGTGGCGCACTTTGAATATTATTTCCACTGTTAACTATTATTGCCTTCAAATCAGTGATATCATTTAAAATTTGAGACATGGAGCTAGTAAGTTCACCTATCTGTGATTGTGTATCTTGTTGAAGGGTTTGAACATTTGAAGTTTGAACATCATTATATGATTCCAATTGAGAAATTAAAGTTTTTAACGAACTCAACTCTTCATTAGATTCATCTTCACTTTGTGATGACTCATAATCAACTAATTTACCCTTAAGTTCATCTATCTCTTTCTGAGTATCAGCTAATTGTTTTTCTGTATTTCTTTCATCTTTTCTTGATTTTCTATTTTCAACTTTGGATAAGACCTTTTCATATGAATTTACAATTTCATCTAAATATTTTCCACTTTCCTTGTCTCCTTTATTATTCCTTTTTTTGATAGAGGATGAAATTTCATCAAGTTCTTTTCTCATTGTTTTATTAGCTCTCTTCTCCGATTCTTGAATTGTTTTAGTTAATTGATCTTCTTTTTCAATTATTTCAAGTGTTAATTTTTTTAATTCCGCAAGCTCAGCTGATTTATCTAAGGATTTAATATCAGTTAACATACTTGAAGACACCTCTTCTAAACTCTCTATTTGAGTATTTAAAGATCCGATTATAGAAAAAATACTATCATTTTTTGCATTTTGAACTCTATCTTTAAAATTATCTTTTTCATCTGATTGAAGGACTTGATTATTCATACTCATCTGTCTTAATAACTCATAAGCAATATCAAGTTCTTTCTCCAATTGTGTAACTCGTGAAGAATCATTATTTCCTGGAACCGATGTAGACATAATTTCACTTATTTGAGACTTTAAATCATCATCTAACTGTCCATTTTGTGACATTTGGTTCGCTATTTGATTATTAAGAGTAGCTAATTGCATTTGCATATCAGAATAGTTTTCAGCAATTTTAGCTAAGGCCGCTGCATCTTCTTTATATACATTAGCATTATCTTGTAAATCTGCTACGAAACCTACCTGAGATCCTAAAAGTCCTCTACCATCTTCCCCTGATAGAGCTTTTGATAAAAAACTAAAACCAAAAATAACCATTGATAATAATACACATACAATTGAAGCTTGAAAAGATACATGATTAAAATTATCAGAAGTATCAATTTTAAATATAAAATACCATAAAGCAAATGCTATCAATCCTGCACCAGCCAAAGACAAAACAATTGGAACAATGAAATCTCCGTACAAAGGGAGAACAAAGTCTTGGATAATAAAACCTATAGCGCCTGCAGCACCAACATTTTTAGATAGTAATTTTACAATTGGAATACTATCAATTAAGTCTTGTATTGTTTTGGCATTTAATTTCATAAAATTTAATTTGTTCTTTTTTCTAAAGTTACAGTTTCATTAATCCAGCAATCTACTTTTAGTTGTTGCTTGACTTCATAGTTTTCAGTGAAAATTTCTTCAGCAGAAGGAAATTGCCCTTTAGCTGATTGTGCTTGTGAAGAATGTCCACCCCTCATATACATTTTATGAGCAGCTATAAAAACCAATCTATCTTTTACTCTACTTTGACCTTTTTTACAATCCTCATAACTTGCCATATACAAATCACCTATAAATTTATATGCTTCCCTATAAGAATTATTTTCTATCAAAGCTTCCAAAGCACTTTGCTTTGCATTAACTTTTTGATTATTTTTTCTATATAATGTAGCCTTCAGTAAATGCAATTCTGCCTTTTGATTTTTGTCACTAGATACTTCAATTGCCCTATCGTAATAATCTAAGGCTTCTGAAAGATTATCTTGAACATTAGAAGCTATAATCTTAGCAATTCCAACGTCTGGAGTATTTTCAAAAATAATTTTTGAAGCAGTTAATACAATGCCTGTGAAACCACATTTATTTTTTCTAGATAACATAAAAATTTCTTTTGCAAGATTTAAAATTGCTGGATTATCTGAAACAGGAGCAACATCATCATAATTTGTTTGCATGATTTCACCATCAAAATTTGATGTTAAGTTTGTTAATTTTGGACCTAATTTATTAAAAATAAAATCACAATCAACAGTTACGGTATTTGTTAACAACTCGTCTACTAAACTCTGATATTTTTTTAGACGTTCAAGGTTTTTTTCATATTTAGGCTTCTCATCATCATTATGAATACTAATATTCATGTTTTCAGTAGCAATTTTTTTACCAAGAACATCTGTTATCAGGGTGTATTTTTCTAAAATTTCATCATCACTAATATTATCTGGAAAAGATGCTTTATACCTTCTCATTAAGTCCATGAATGAAACTATATTATTATTAGAAATTTTATCATCATTAAGTTCATAAGCTCTATTAAATAGCTCATATAAGTAAGAAAATTTATCCTTGTTTGATTTATAATATTGATAAGCATAAAATGCTTTTCTATTAATAACATAAGCTTCTCTTTTGAAGTATTTTATCCTTAAATCAAACATCTCAAGTGCTTTTTCAATTAACTGATTTCGTTTATCTTTATCTTTTTCATTTTTAATAAGGCATTGATAGATTTTAATGCCGTTTTGATAAAGTGAAACGTGAAGATTTGGCACACTATCAAGAAGCCAATTATGTGGTTCGAGAGCTGCTTCACAATTCCCCTCTTTTAAATAATCAGTATATAAAACATTTTTTTCTTCTGCTGAACTTTTATTATCAGGCCAATTCCACCCAGGTTGAGCAGAAACTAATGATACAAAAAAGAAATTCACAAATAAGAAGGTAATTAATCTCATAATAAGCTAATGTTATTTAAGTAAAATTAATCAAATTTTCTTTTAATGAACCAAATATTGTTAATTGAACTTCCTAAAACAAACTTAAAATAGCGTTCTTTAACAAAAGTTTTATCTACACTCCCCCTAATACCCATTTCCATAGCAACATTAATTCTTGACAAAGAACCAACTGGAAGAGATAACCCTAGATTCAATCCTAAATTATTAATTTGATTGTTATTTATCAAATATGGAGACTTTTTAAAAAAAATACCAAATCTATAAGTAGATCTTTTTAAATATTTATCTACATTTTGCGCATCTGGAATAAATTCAATTCCTGAAGAAATTTTCAAAAAGTTTTTATAAACTACATTATCATAATTATCTTGAAAACCACTTCTATTATTCCAAGACTGTAGCTTTACTTCAATACCAACAGAAAATTTGTCTAGTTTTTCATAAGAGAAACCAATACCATAACTTTTTGGTATAGAAAACTTTTGAATTTCATGATTAATTAGAGTGTCTATTGGCACAATATTAGTTGTGTTAACTAACCTTCTTTCCAATCTAGAAAAACGATCTGCATTTAATGAAGATTTTAAATCATAAATGAAACCTATTTTTAAAAACTTATCTTCTACTAATTCTTTTTTATAGAATAATCCTGATGTCAAATTATAATCATTGTATGAAGAGCTTTCATAATGGGTGGTATAAAATTTTTCTTCATTAGTTAAAATAACACTTGTTTCATTTTTAACATTTCCAAAAATATATGACCCTTTAAGCCCAAGAGATAAATCTTTAGAAATTTTAAACCCATTAGACCAATATGCTTGAGTCAGACCACCTTCACCCTCATATCTATATCTTGCAACAGCAGAAGTATTCTCTAAAACCTCTTCGTTATATAAAACATAATTGACAGAACTAAATGGATTAAAGCCAAAAGATGAAACCCATTTTCCATTTTTTATAATTGGTACACCAAAACCAATATAGTTTAAATTAGCACTTCCATTTAAATCAGTTATTTTATTATTCGATACTTGTCTTAGATCTGAGGAAAGTCCCATTTCAAAAGTGGTAAAAATATTTGAAGTTAAAGCTGCTGGATTTTGATTGTTTAAATGCCAAACAGATCCATTACTAATCCCAACACCACCCATAGCTACATTATTGGAGTAGCCCAAATCATTTAACTCTCCAATGCCTGTTACAGAAGTAAAGGGTGAAGTAGTTTGAGAAAATAATTTTAAAGTAAAAAATAAAGATATAAATAGTAAAAACTTTAGCTTCATTATATTCAAAAATTCAAAAGTATATTTTTGTAAATTTACAAAGATAGCAAAGATGTAAGGTTTATATAAAAAAAGAAAATATATTATAAGTTTGAATTTAAGAATTTAAAAAAATGAGTAATATTTTTAAAATAATAGGTATAATGTCTGGAACATCTTTAGACGGAATAGACATCGCTCACTGTACGTTTAAAGAAACAAGAGATTGGACATACAAAATTGATAAAGCAATAACAGTTCAATATCCTAAAAAATTAAAAAATAAATTAAAATCATCAATTGAATTAAGTGGATATGATTTAATTAAATTGGATCATAGTCTTGGAGAATTTATTGGTTTAGAAATAAATAAATTTATAAAATATAACAACCTAAACCCTGAACTTATTTCATCTCACGGCCATACTGTTTTTCATAATCCAAAAGAAAAAATTGGTCTTCAAATAGGCAATGCAAACAAAATTTTATCAATTGTAAAATTACCTGTGATTAATAATTTTAGAGAATTGGATATCATTTTAGGTGGTCAAGGAGCGCCTCTAGTTCCAATAGGAGAAAAATTATTATTTAAAGGCTATAATTATTTCATAAACCTAGGAGGTATTCTGAATTTAACAAAAATTGATCCACGTAATATGTATGCCTATGATGTAGTTGCTTCCAACTTAGTTTTAAACAACATTTCTAATAAATTAAATTTAGAATATGATCATAAAGGAGAAATAGCAAGAAATGGAAAGCTTATACCAAAACTTTTTGATAAATTAAATTCTATAGAATATTATAAAAAAAACTATCCAAAAACTATTGGGATTGAATGGATAAACAAAAATATTTATCCAACTATTTATAAATTAAATTATAATTTAAAAGATGTTATGAATACATTTTCTAATCATATTGCATACCAATTAATTAAAAATATTAATGGGGAGAAAAATAAAATATTAGTCACTGGTGGAGGAGCATACAATGAATATTTAATAGAAAAAATAAAGCTTTATGATAATAATAAAAATGAATGGATAATACCAAATGATAATTTAGTTAATTACAAAGAAGCTTTAATTTTTGCTTTTATGGGTTTATTAAAAAGAATGAATAAACAAAATATTTTAAATGACGTAACAGGTTGTAAATTTAAAATTTCAGGAGGAAATCTTTTTGAAACCAGCTTTTAATTTATATTTTAGATAAAATTTTTTAATCATGTACGAACTAATGGTTGTGGTTTTTGTGATTGGGTATCTTTGTATTACCCTGGAACATCAGCTAAAAGTTGATAAAGCCGCAGTAGCGTTAGTTACAGGAATACTTTGTTGGACAATTTATGTTGTTGGTAAAGAACAAATTGTTGATTTAGATAAAGTTAAAGACCATGCTATTCATGAGTTTAGTTCTACCTACCCAGGAGAAATTACTGAAACGAGTGATGAATCAGTAAATGATGAGATTACATACGAAACAATAGCAGAATTTGTAACTGAGGTTCAACTATTTGAAATTCTATCAGAAATATCTAGCATTTTATTCTTTTTAATGGGAGCAATGACTATTGTTGAAATTATTGATCTTCACGGTGGTTTTAGAGTTGTTACAGATCGTATTAAAACAAGAAATAAATTGAAATTATTGTGGATTATTGGAATTATATCATTTTTCTTCTCTGCTGCCCTAGATAACTTAACTACGTCCATAATTATGGTATCTCTAACTAGAAAATTTATAAAAGATCAAAAGGAAAGATGGATGTTTCTTGGTATGGTAATTATTTCAGCTAATGCTGGGGGTGCTTGGTCTCCAATAGGAGATGTAACAACTACAATGCTATGGATTGGAAAACAAATTACAACTCAACAAATAATTTTGAATGTCTTTCTTCCCAGTTTAGTTTGCCTTTTAGTTCCATTGACAATAATGTCCTTTTATACGAAAGGAAATGTAGAACGACCCAGTGATGAAGAAAATAAAACAGCCCATCATACAACTAGACAACAAAGAAATTTGGTTTTTGGACTAGGGGTAAGCGGTCTACTTTTTGTGCCAATATTTAAATCTATAACTCATTTACCTCCTTTTATGGGAATGATGCTCAGTTTAGGTGTTCTGTGGCTTATAACTGATATCATGCATAAAAAAGATGATATTAAAACAAAAAGGCATTTTTCTGTATTTCATGCTCTAGAAAAAATGGATGTTCCAACCATTCTATTTTTTTTAGGTATTCTTCTTGCTGTTGGAAGTCTTCAAAGCGCCGGTCAATTAAATCAAATGGCTGGATTTCTTGATGATAAGATTGGCACATCAACGGAAAATGGCGTATACCTTATTGGCTCTATCATTGGATTACTTTCAGCATTAGTAGATAATGTTCCATTAGTAGCTGCTGCAATGGGAATGTATCCATTAGGTGGAATGGAGTTTTTTGAACAAGATGGCCTTTTTTGGGAATTTCTTGCATATTGCGCAGGTACTGGAGGCAGTGCTTTAATAATCGGTTCCGCAGCTGGAGTTGCCATAATGGGGTTAGAAAATATACCATTCTTCTGGTATGTCAGAAAGTTTACAATTTTAGCAATTATTGGCTACATAGCTGGAATAATTACCTACATTATACAATACTCTATTTTGAATTAGTTTCCTTAACTATTTTAAGAGTTTTCAATAAAGCTAATGAAGAATCCTCACCTTTATTACCAAACTTGCCACCACTTCGTTCAAATGCTTGCTTTTTATTATTTGTTGTCAAGACACCAAAAATGACTGGTTTATTAAACTTGAGTGAAACATCTAATAATCCTTTAGAAACAGAATTTGCAATATATTTATCATGATCAGTTTCTCCTTTAATTATGCACCCCAAAGAAATTATAC
The DNA here is from genome assembly GCA_042095375.1 of Marinoscillum sp. Classification (GTDB taxonomy): domain Bacteria; phylum Bacteroidota; class Bacteroidia; order Cytophagales; family MED-G16. Next base: position 63,116 of record JBELBJ010000003.1, on the reverse strand, counting down.
CGCTTAAATTTTTATGTTTATTTAATAAATATTGTGATAAAAAAACAAGTTCCATACTACCCGAAACATTATATTTTTTTATATTTTTTTCTTTTACTCCATGTTCTAATAATTTACATAGAGCTCCATCATATAATAAATCCGTTATTTCACTATTCCAATCAGAAACTATAATAGAAATTTTTGAAGAAGCAAATAATTTATTGTGCTTTAAATCAAGTCCTTTATTTTCAATAAACATTTTTTAATTTAAATTAAACCTTCTAACCTTGATTTGTTTTTAATAGAAATTTGATATTCTGAAGAATCCTTATATGAATCAACAATTTTAGAATAACAATTGTATGCTTCATTTAAATTTCCTAATTCTTCATAGACTAGAGCTAATTTCAAAAGATAATTAGGTGTAAAAAATTCATTAGGATTATAGTTAACTGCTTTTTTAAAAAATGTTATTGCATTTTGATAATCTTCTAACTCAGTATAAGCATCTCCAATTAAAGAATAAGATCGTGCTTGAATCAATTCGTCATTACTTGAAAATGATTTTAAATAATTTATTGCATTATCATAATCTTTCAATTTTAAATAAGAAACGCCAGCATAATAATTAGACATATTAGCGGCTTTTGTATAATTATATTCATCTATAATTTCAAGAAAACCATAATTATTCCCATCACCATTTAAAGCTTTAACAAGACTATCAGATTCAAAATAATATACGGCTTGAAACATATCTTCTTGAGCAAGTCTATTTTGAGAAGAAATATAATAGTTTCCAATACCAAAAAATGTAACTATTAAAATTATTGAAATAAAAATTATTGAAAATGTATTTTTATTTTTTTCAAATAATTCTTCATAAGAAGACAACTTACCCGCTAAAGCATCATTTGACTCAAATAAAGTATCTTCTTTTTTGGATTTTTGTTTTTTTATTTTTACCATAATTATAAAATAGTTGACAAATTTAATTAAAATCTACAGTTGATCACTATTCAATTAAAAAAGGATAGTCACTTTGCTCATAAATATGTTTATATATATCATCTTTTGATGGATAAGGAGACTCTTCAGCAAATTTCACTGAATCAACTACCTGAGTTTTGATTTCACTTTCAATTGAATCAAAATCTTTTTCCTTAAGGATTTTCTTAATTAAAATTATTTTTTTTATTTGTTCAATTGGATCTTTTTCCTTGTATAAGGTCAATTCTTCTTTTGACCTATAGCTCGCAGGGTCTGACATTGAATGACCTTTATATCTATAAGTTCTAAATTCAAGTAAGGTAGGTCCTAATCCTTCTCTAGCTCTTTTAGCAGCCTTAGAAACCGCATGATGAACTTTTATAACATTCATAGCATCAACCGGATATGAAGGCATTTCATAAGCTTTTCCAATTTTATATAACTCAGTTACATTTGATGATCTTTCCACAGAGGTACCCATTGCATAACCATTATTTTCTATAATAAAAATCACTGGAATTTTAAAAAACATTGACATATTTAAAGCTTCATGAAACGCTCCAATCCTAACAGCTCCATCGCCAAGAAAAGTTATACATACATTATCTGTTCCTTTATATTGTTCTGCAAATCCAAGACCAGCCCCTATAGGAACTTGATTTCCAACTATTCCATGACCCCCAAAAAAATGTCTTGACTTATCAAACATATGCATTGAACCTCCTCTGCCTTTTGAGATTCCCGTTTCTTTACCAAATAATTCAGCCATAATGAATTTTGGATTTGTGCCCAAAGCTAATGGGTGAGCATGATCCCGATATGAAGTAATATACTTATCACCTTCTTTTAGTGCGGTAACGCATCCAGAAATACAAGCTTCTTGGCCTATATAAAGATGGCAAAATCCTCTAATTTTTTGTTGTCCATATAGTTTTCCAGCCATCTCTTCAAATTTTCTCATTAATAACATGGATTTGTACCAATAAAGAAAAGTTTCCTTAGAAAAATCATTTGCTAAATTTATTACTTCCGATTGTTTTTCTTTTTTTCTTGGCATAAATTAATATTATAATCTATTTTAAAGATGAATTATAATTTTGACAAAAATAATTAAAATATAAGAGTGAGCAAATTATTATGTACCTGGAAAAAATTGAGTTAAAAAATTTTAAAAATTATAAATCAGAAAATATTAATTTTTCAGATAAAATTAATTTTATTACTGGTGAAAATGGCTCTGGTAAAACCAATTTATTAGATGCAATTTATTATCTATCATTCACTAAAAGTGCTTTTAATAAAATTGACGAAAATAATATTAAAAATGATGATAATTTTTTTTCAATAAGTGGTAATTATAAAATTGATAAAAAATCAATATCAGTAGATTGCAAATATAAAAAAAATGAAAAAAAAATCATTTTATTTAATGATTCACCTTATGAAAAAATTAGTCTTCATTTAGGGAAAATACCTGCCATAATTATAGCTCCAAACGACAGTGATCTAATTAGAAATTCCAGTTATTATAGAAGAAGGTTTTTTGATTTGATTATTTCTCAAATTGAGCAAGACTACTTGCAGGGCATTATAAAATATAATAAAATTATAAAATCAAGAAATCTAGTTTTACAAAAATTTAAGAAAAAAAAATATGTTGATAAAAATGAAATTGAACATTATGATAATTTACTAATTAAATTAAATGTCTATATAAGAAATAAAAGGTCAGAATATTTGATTGAATTTAAAAAAAAATTTTTTGAAATATATAGTTCTATAACAAAAGAAAAACATGAAATAGAGATATTCTATAAAAGTAAGGTTGAAAAATCTATTGAAAATGATATTTATAAAAAATACCTTGAATATGATATATTAACTGAAAAGACCAACTTCGGTATACATAAGGATGATTATTTATTTTATATTAATAATAAACCAATAAAAAATTTTGCGTCTCAAGGTCAGCAAAAATCTTTTATAATTACCCTTAAAATGAGTGAATATCATATTATTTCTAAGAAATTATCAGTTAATCCTCTTATGATGCTTGATGATATTTTTGATAAATTAGATAATAAAAGGATCAAAGATCTTATGAAATTTATTAGAAAAAAAATAAGAGGACAAATCTTTATAACTGATGCATTAAATGATAGATTAGAAATTTTTAATTCAAAAGATTACAATATTAATTTAATAAAAATAAAAAATGGGAAGATAAATTATGATGAAAAATAATAATAAAAGACATCGAAAAATAGAATCCATTCAAAAATTAACTTCTAATTTTTTGAATCAAAATAAAATAGAATTAAAGCTTTTTGATAAAAAAATTGAAAATATATGGAATACCATTTCGGATAAATTTATTCAAGATAGAACAACTGGAGTATATTGTAAAAATATGATTATTTATATTAAAATAAATTCATCACCTCTAAAGAGTGAATTGGAAAACTCAAAAAAAATTACTCTAAAAAAATTTCAGAAACATTATGAAGAAATTCAAAATGTTGTATTCATATAATGTTTATAAATAGTCAACAAATTTTTTTTGAAATAAAATAATTATCAAGACTCCAATAAATATTGATGAATCAGCTATGTTAAAAACTGGCCATAATGAAAGATATGAACCGCCTATTAGGGGAACATATGAAGGCACAAAGCCCTCCCAGATATCAACATAAAACATATCTATAACTTGGCCATAAAATAAAGAAAAAGGTGAGTTTAAAGGAGCATTATTAAGTAAAACTCCGTAAAGTAAACTATCAATAACATTTCCAATAGCACCAGCAAGAATCATAGATATAGCTAAAATTAATAGGTTGTTAGCTTTTTTAGATACGAGAGTATACAAATAATAACCAATAAAAAAAGATGCTGCAAGTCTAAATGAGGTAAGTAATAATTTACCGTATTTAAAATTTATATCAATACCAAAAGCTAAACCAGGATTCTCAATATGATGCAATTTGAAAAAGTCTCCGATTACATTTATTTCTGAGCCAAGAGGCATATTGAAATGAACAACAAGTTTAACCAGTTGATCAATTATAACTATTACTAGGGTTACGAAATAAAAATTCTTTTTATCCATTATTCTTAAATTAAGAAGATTTTGATATATTAAAATATATTATACTATCATTGATTTGTAATTCTTTCAGGTCATTTTCTTTTTTAATGAATCCTATTTTTTTTGCTTGAATTTCATTACACACATAATCTAAATTATTTTTAATTGATTCTATTAAAAACTTATTATCACAAAAAATATTTAACTCTACTTTATCGGTAACTTCAAATTCCATTTCTTTTCTTACGTTTTGAACCTTATTAACAAAGTCCCTAGCAAAACCCTCCATTTTTAAATCTTCTGAAATATTAATATCAATTGCAATTGTGAAATTATCATTGGAAACAACTTTCAAACCAGGAATATCTGTATATGTAATATTAACCTGATCTATTGTTATCTTTATTTCACCAATTTGACTAATAGATAAACTGATTTTTTTATTCTTTTCTAATAAATCAATGTCTTTTTTGGTGAATTTTAAAATTGAATCGGCTACAAGTTGAGTGTTTTTACCATAAGCAATACCTATTTCTTTATAATTGGGTTTAATTTCTTTTGAAAGAATCTTGGAAGAATCATTAATAAATTTCAGATTTTTAATATTTACCTCAGATAAAATTAAGTTTTGAACAGATTTGATGCTTTTTTCCATACTTTTTGATTTTGATTGAATTATCATCTCATAAAGAGGTTGCCTAACTTTAATTTTTTCTTTTTTTCTTAAAGAATGAACTAGAGAAGAGATTTGCTGAGCATACAACATTTTTTCTTCTAAATTTTCATCTATTAATTTAGTATTCGGTTTAGGAAAATCAGACAAATGTACAGAAACATCTTCTTGCTTATTATAATTCAGTTGAAGGTCCAAATAAATTTTTTCACAATAAAATGGTGCAAAAGGAGATGAAATAATTGAAATCTTTTTTAAACATTCATATAATGTTTGATAGGCAACAACTTTATCTTCATTAAACTCTCCTTTCCAAAAACGTTTCCTGTTTAACCTTACATACCAATTGCTTAAATCATTTATTACAAAATTTTGAATTAACCTAATTGCTTTAGTTGGGTCATAATTATCCAAATTTTTTTCAACATTTAATATTGTAGAATTAAGCTTACTTAAAATCCACATATCACTTTCTGTCTTTTCTTTTTCTTCTATTTTATGGTCTTCATGAGAAAATTTATCAATGTTTGCGTATAAGGCAAAAAAGTTATAAGTATTAAATAATGTTCCAAAAAATTTTCTTTTAACCTCCTCAATTCCTTCCGTAGCAAACTTTAAATTTTCCCAAGGATTAGAGTTGAACATCATATACCACCTAGTTGGATCAGGACCATAAGAATAAATAGTTTTAAAAGGATCAATTGCATTGCCTAGTCTTTTAGACATTTTATTACCAATGCTATCAAGAACTAACCCATTAGAAATAACATTTTTATAAGAAATCTTATTAAATAATAAAACTCCTAAAACATGTAAAGTAAAAAACCAGCCTCTTGTTTGATCAACTCCTTCAGCTATAAAATCAGCAGGAAAAAGATTATCAAAACTTTTCTTATTAGTAAAAGGATAATGATGTTGAGCAAAAGGCATAGCGCCAGAGTCAAACCAAACATCAATAATATCTTTTTGCCTTTTCATTTTTTTCCCAGTTTTAGAAACTAATATAATATCATCTATGTATGGTCTATGAAGATCGAATTCGTCAGTTAATTTCTTTTTCATAAATCCAGCTTTAATAGAATTTTTGACCTCATCTTTTAATTCCTGAATACTTCCTATACAAATTTCTTCATCTCCATTTTCAGTTCTCCAAATAGGTAATGGAGTCCCCCAATATCTTGATCTACTTAAATTCCAATCAACTATATTTTCTAACCAGTTTCCAAATCTACCTGATCCAGTTGATTTTGGTTGCCAATTAATCTCTTTATTCATTTGAATTAATTCATTCTTGAATTTTGTAGTAGCAATAAACCAAGATTCTAATGGATAATATAAGATTGGTTTATCTGTTCTCCAACAATGAGGGTATGAATGTTCATATTTTTCAACCAAGAAAGCTTTGTTTTCTTTTTTTAATTTTATTGCAATCTGAATGTCAGTTGACAATTCTTCATCTTCTCCAAAATTTTTTACACTCATACCAGAAAAATCTGTTATCTCCTCAACAAATTTCCCTGACTTATTTACGATCGGTACATTATTTCCTTTCTCGTCTTTAACAAAAATACCAGGAATATTATATTTTTCAGATATAAAAAAATCATCAGACCCAAAAGTTCTAGAAATATGAACAATACCCGTACCTTCTTCAGCAGAAACAAAATCAGCATGAACTATAGTAAAAGCAGGCTTTTTTGCAGGCACATAATCTAATAACTGCTCGTAATCAAATCCTAATAAGTTTTTACCTTTAATTGTTTTTAATAATTCATATTTTAGATTTTTATTCTCGAAATAACTATTAATACAACTGCTTGCTAATATAACTGTGACAGAAATATTGGTATATGGATTAATAGTTTTAACAATAGAATATTCCATATTTTCATTTACAGCTAAAGAATTATTTGCTGGTAAAGTCCAAGGAGTAGTTGTCCATGCTAAAAGAAATATTTCAGTATTAATATTTTTATAAAAATGAATGCTCGATTTGTTTTTTAAAAGTTTAAACTGAGCTACAATAGATGTATCTTTTATATCCTTATAAGCTCCAGGCATATTTAATTCATGTGAACTTAATCCTGTGCCTGCAGCAGGAGAAAATGGCTGAATAGTATATCCCTTATATAAAAGTCCCTTTTTATATAAGGTTTTTAAAGACCACCAAATAGATTCAATATATTCATTTTTATATGTTATATAAGAATCTTCTAAATCCAACCAATAACCCATTTTTATTGTTAATTCCTCCCATTTATTTTTGAATTCCATTACAGTCTTTCTACACTCTTTATTATATTCTTCTACAGAAATTTTATTTCCAATATCATCTTTATTGATATTCAATTTTTTTTCAACTTGTAATTCGACCGGTAAGCCATGCGTATCCCATCCTCCTTTTCTTAGTACTTTAAATCCTTTCAATGTTTTGTATCTGCAAAAAACATCTTTAACAGTTCTAGACATCACGTGATGAATTCCTGGTTCGCCGTTAGCAGAAGGTGGGCCTTCATAAAAAATAAAATTTTTACTATCCTTATTTCTTGAACTTATTGTTTTTTGAAAAATATTATTATCATCCCAATACTTTTGAATTTGATTGGAAATATCATAAAAGTTTATGCTTTTATATTCTTTATAAGGCATATTAGGAAATTTTTTTCTTATTAATATATAATATTATCGAAGGTAATAATGTTAAATTGGTAATCATTGCAATAAATAAAATTATAGAAGTTAAGCTTCCTAAAACTATTGTACCCCCAAATGAGGAAAATGTAAAAATAATAAAACCAAAGAAAAGAATAAATGAGGTAAATACCATACTTTTCCCGGTTTCTGAAATAGTTTTTAAAATAGACTCCTTAATGTTATTTGTTAACAGTAATTCATTTCTATATTTTGCTAAAAAATGAATTGAATAATCAACAGAAATCCCAAAAACAATACTAAATACTAATGCTGAACTTGGTTTAAGTGGTACTTCAAAAAAGCCCATTAAACCCGCTGCTATTATTAGTGGAATTATATTGGGTATTAAAGAAATTATTATCATAGTTAAATTTCTAAATAATAATCCCATAATTAAACTTATTATAATAAAAGCAAGAAACATAGATTGAAATAAATTCGTGATCAAAAACCTGTTACCTTTAACTGCTAATAATGTTGATCCCGTTATTTTTGCTTCCATTTTTGTATTGTTAAAAATTTCATCAACCTCAGGTTTTATAACATTATTTATTAAGGAATCTAATTTTTTTGATCCTAAATCGGCAACTTTTAAAGAAATCCTAATCTTTTGACCAAGAGAATCAACAAATGAGCTAGAGATATTATTACCTTGAAAATTCTCAGATAAATAACCGCTTGAAAGGTATCTAAGAATAAAAGATTGGTCTCTAGAATTCGGCAAATCATAATAATTAATTTTATTATTATAATAAGATTGTCTTGCAGCTTTAATAAAACCAATCATCGATAAAGGTTGAGATATTACAGAGATAGAATTTAATTTATTTTCAAGTTGATTTATTTTTCTTAAATTTTTTAAATTTTGAATTCCTTTTTTAACTTTTGTATCTATAATGATTTCCAAAGGCATTATTCCAGAAAAATTAGATTCAAAAAAAATCAAATCTTTCTTTAATTTACTATCTTCCGGTACATCGTCTAATAAATAAGAAACCGATTCAATTTTGGACATGTAAAAAACAGATCCTAGGATAATTAAAAAAGTAATGGCAAAAACTCTTTTTTGATAGTTAATTGAAACATAAGTAAATAAATTAATTAAATAATTTAGTTTATTATTATTTAAATAATTGGTGTCTGATGTTTTTGGTTCTGGTAGTAAAAGATAAATTGAAGGAAGAAAAATTATACTTACTAAAAAAGTTCCTAATACATTAATTCCAGCAACTAAACCAAATTCACCTAAAATTTTAATATCAGTAACTGTTAGAACAAAAAAACCAACCGCTGTTGTAAAATTTGTAATAAAGGTTATCAAACCAATAGTTTTAATAACATGTATCAATGCTTGTTTTTTAGATTTATGCAAACTGAAAGCATTATGATATTTATTTAACATATATACACAATTAGGAATTCCAATTACAACAATCAAAGGGGGCAATAAACCAGTAAGTAATGTGATTTTAAAATCAAAAATAGCTAAACATCCAAATACCCAAATGACAACAATACCTATTATTATTAATGGGACAAGGACAGCATTAAAAGATCTAAAGAAAAAAAATAAAATGAGAGCAGTAATAAATATTGAAAGTGCTAAAAATAAATTTAATTCTTTTTTAACGCTTTCTGCCATAACATATCTTGAGTAAGGCAACCCTGCATATCTTAATTCAATACCCGTGCTATTTACAAAATTTTCACATTCTGATAAAATGTCTAACATTAAACCATCTCTTTCAGGAGAGTTTAATATCTTTTTATCAATCGTTATTAAAAAGTTGATTGCACCGGAGGAATTTAAAATTTGTCCTGAATAAAACTTAATGTTTTTAGAGTATGATAAAAGACTATCAAGTTCTTTTTTATCACTTAAAATGTTAGGGAAAATATCTACTAATTCAAATCGTTTTTCTGAAACATTTTTTTTTAATGATTTTAGGTTAGGTAAACCTAAAACACCGTTTATACCTTCTATATTTTCTATACTACTTATCAGGTTTTTATAATCAACAAAATTTTTAAATTCAAAAATTGAACTATCTTTCACTCCTACTGCAAAAATATTACCATCTTCACCAAAAATTTCTCTGAAATTTTGATAGAAAATCATATCTTCATCCGTATCTGGAACTGTTTTAGCAAACGAATAATTGTATTCAACAGATCTCATATTATAACCCATGAATACAGTTGTCAATAAAATTGATATGATAAAAATTAGTCTATATTTTACAATAAAATTTGATAGGGAATCAATCATTTAATCTAACTGATTTAATAAAATATTAAGGGAAGTATTGTCTTCTAAGTATTTATTTATTTTATCTACTGAGACTCTTTCTTGCTTCATTGAATCTCTATTTCTAATCGTTACTTTATTAGTTTCTAAAGATTCGTAATCAACTGTTATACAAAATGGTGTTCCAATTGCATCTTGTCTTCTATATCTTTTTCCTATTGAATCTTTTTCGTCATATTGACTTGAAAACTGAATCTTTAATTGATTATATATTTCTTTAGCCTTATCAGGCAAGTTATCTTTAGCATTAAGAGGTAAAACAGCAACTTTAATAGGTGCCAATGGAAAAGGTATTTTAAGGTAAACTCTATTTGATCCATCATCTAATGACTCCTCAATATATGAACCAGAAAGGATTGCTAAAAATAGCCTATCAAGACCGATTGAAGTTTCTATTACATATGGTAAAAATGCCTTATTATCTTTTTGATCAAAATAGGTAAGTTTTTTACCGGATAATTTTTGATGAGCTTTAAGGTCAAAATCAGTTCTGGAATGAACTCCCTCTAATTCTTTAAATCCCATAGGGAAATTAAACTCAATATCACACGCTGCATTTGCATAATGAGCTAAATTTTTATGATCATGAAATCTATATTTATCATTACCTAAGTTTAGTACATGATGCCATTTAATTCTTATATTTTTCCATTTTTTATACCACTCCATTTCAGAACCTGGACTAACAAAAAACTGCATTTCCATTTGTTCAAACTCTCTCATTCTAAATATAAATTGTCTAGCTATAATTTCATTTCTAAATGCTTTCCCTATTTGAGCAATTCCAAATGGTATTCTCATTCTACTGGAATTAATTACATTTAAAAAATTAAGAAAAATTCCTTGAGCAGTTTCAGGCCTCAAATAAATTAAATTTTTATTAGAATCAACAGAACCCATATCTGTAGAAAACATCAAATTAAATTGGCGAACATCCGTCCAATTTTTAGTTCCAGAAATTGGATCACTTATTCCCAAACTAATAATTAAATCCTTTAAGCCTTTTAGATTATTTGATTTTAGATTATCATTTAGTTTAATTGTAATTTTTTCTATTTCGTTAATATATTTTAAAACTCTAGGGGAAGTTGTACAAAACTTTTTTTCATCAAAAGCCTGTTTAAATCTTTTTTTTGCTTTTAATATTTCTTTTTCCTTTTTCTTTTTTATTCTTCCTATATGATCTTCAATTAATACATCCGCCCTGTATCTTTTTTTTGAATCCTTATTATCAATTAATGGATCATTAAATGCATCAACATGACCTGAAGCTTTCCATGTGTTTGAATGCATAAAAATTGACGAATCAATCCCTAATATATTATCATTCAATTGAACCATAGATTTCCACCAATATTCTTTCAAATTATTTTTTAATTCTACACCATATGGACCATAATCATATATTGCACTTAATCCATCATAAATTTCACTAGAAGGAAATACAAAACCATACTCTTTTGAGTGAGAAATTATTTTTTTTAAATTATTATCTTGGGTATCAAACATTAGGCAAATATAAAATATTGATTAATTAAATAAAGGCTTAACTTAGTTTATATACATATGTTAAAGGATAAAAAAAGAATTTGTGTTTTTTGTGGTTCTAGTTTGGGAAATAACAAGTTAATTCAAAAAGAAGTAATAAAATTAGCTAAAATAATATCAGAAAATGATCTAGAGCTTGTATATGGAGGTGCTAAAATTGGTTTAATGGGATTAATGGCTAAAGAAGTTCAAAAACAAGGAGGAAAAGTAATTGGTATTATTCCAAAATTTTTAGATAAAAAAGAAATAATAAATAAGAATTTACCTCAATTACATTTGGTAGATTCCATGCATGAAAGAAAACAAAAAATGTATGATATTTCAGATTTTTTTGTAGCTCTTCCTGGCGGTATTGGAACTCTTGAGGAACTGTTTGAAATAATTACATGGAAACAATTAAAACTTAAAAAAGCACCTATAGGTATTTTAAATTTTTCAAATTACTATGAAAAAATCATTGAGCACATACATTTAATGAAAAAAAATAATTTTGTCGATAAAAATTTTATAGATGAAATAATAGTTTCTAATTCTTCAAAAAATTTAATTAATCAAATGATTGATAAATAGAATTATTATTCAATAACCTATTTTACAATAACTTTTCAGAATTTAAAAAACGTTTTAATTCTTCGTATGTTTTTATTTTAATTGATTTTTTCTCTTTTTCTAAAACAGATTTAATTTGTTCAGGAATTGCTATTCTCACTGAAAGCGTTTCTTTTATGATATCCATAAACTTTACCGGATGTGCTGTTTCCAAAAAAATACATAAACTTTTTGAATGTTTTTTTTGAAATAATTTAGCTCCCAAATAACCTACAGCCCCATGAGGATCTGCTAAATATTTACTATTATTATAAATTTGTTTCATAGCATTTTTTGTTTCTTTATCTGTAAAAGAATAAGCGGAAAATGAGTTCTTCATAAGATTTAAATCATTATCAAACAATTGTTGAATACGTATAAAGTTACTTGGGTTTCCAACATCCATTGCATTTGAAATAGTATTTTTTGAAGGTTTAGGATTGTAAACTCCGTTAGCTAAGTAATTAGGTACTGTATCATTAATATTTGTTGATGCTATAAAATGTTTAATTGGCAAGCCTAGTCTTTTGGCCATAATAGCTGCACAAATATTACCAAAATTTCCGCTAGGTACCGAAAATATAACTTCCTTTTTTTGTTTGTATACTTTTTTATAAGCAATAAAATAATAAAACATTTGAGGAAGCCAACGTGCAATATTTATAGAGTTAGCAGAGGTGAGTTTTCTTTTAATTTCATTATCTAAAAAAGCCTTTTTAACCATTTCCTGACAATCATCAAAATAACCATATAATTCAATAGCAGTTATATTTTGGCCAAAAGTTGTTAATTGTCTTTCCTGAATATCGCTAACTTTTCCTGTAGGGTAAACAATAACAACTTCTATTCCCTTTATTCCTAAAAATCCGTGTGCTACAGCGCCTCCAGTATCACCAGAGGTCGCAACTAATACTGTAAGTTTGTTGTTATTTTTTCTATTAAAATAGCCTAAGCATCTAGCCATAAAACTGGCTCCAATATCTTTAAAAGACATAGTGGGACCGTGAAACAATTCTAAAGTAACAATAGAATCATTAATAGGAATAATAGGAAAGTCAAAGTGTAAAGTATCTTTAATAATATATTTTAAGACTTCTTTGGGAATTTCATCACCTATAAATTGCTTAATAGCTTTATAAGCAATTTCTTCATTAGAATATTGATCAATATTTTCAAAAAACTTTTTTGGTAAAATACTTATGCTTTCTGGGAAGTATAAACTTCTATCTGGAGCTAAACCATTTAAAACCGCCTCTTGAAAGCTAACATCTGGAGATTTCCTTTTTAAACTATAATATCTCACTTTAAACTATTTTATTTTTAAGTTCTATTTAAGAAGCAGTTTTAGTTTCCATTATTTTAACACCTTCTGTATTTATTTTTGATGAAAACAGTTTAAAATTTATATTTTTATTTTTATAAATATCTCTTATCGCTGTATAAACATTTTCAACAACAGAGTCACCTTCACAAAGAGAAAAAATAGTTGGACCAGACCCAGAAATACCAGCTCCAAGAGCTCCAGCATTCATAGCTTCTTTTTTTACAAGATCAAAGTAAGGAATTAAATGTTTTCTTTTTGGTTCAACTATTACATCAATAAGGGAATTCGATATCAATCGATAATCTTCAGTATATAAACCGCTAATTAGACCACCAACATTACCCCATTGTTTAACCGCTTTCTTTAAAGGAATTTGATTAGGTAAAACTTCTCTAGCATCTTTTGTTTTAATTTCAATTTGAGGATAAATGGCAACCACCCTTAAATCTTTAGGAACAGGAAGTTCTATAACATCTAAAGGTTCATAACTTCTGATAAGAATAAAACCTCCAAAAATGACTGCAGCAACATTGTCTGCAATCGGAGCTCCGCAAGCTATTTCTTCTCCAAGCATGGCAAATTTAGTTAACTCCAAAATACTGAAAGGTTTATTAAGTAATTGATTCACTCCAAAAGCAGCGCCACCTGAACTTGCAGCACTACTACCTAAACCACTTCCGGGAGAAAATCCCTTATGCATAGTTATTTCAATACCAAAATCTACTGGATACTCTTTAAGCATAGCTAAGGCAACTACACCAGCAGCATTTTTAGTAGGGTCTAAAGTTAGACCTTCAGCTCCTGTAATATTTTTAATAGTAACGCCTTTATTTGAGGTTTTTGAAAAGGTCATTTTATCACCAATAGTATCTACAGCAAATCCTATTGAATCGAACCCACATGATACATTTGCAACTGTAGCTGGAGCAAATATTTTAACAAAATCTAGCATCAATTTATGAAATAAAACTAATTAAAACTCCGGCTGCAACTGCAGATCCAATTACCCCAGAAATATTGCTTGCCATAGCATAATGCATTATATGATTTGATGAATCATGTTTTAATGCAATTTCATTAGATACTCTTGATGCCATTGGAACAGCACTCAATCCAGTTGCACCAATTAATGGGTTTATTTTTTTTTGAGTAAATAGATTAAAAATTTTAACAGCTAAAATACCACCCAAAACAGACAAAATAAAAGCAATTAAACCTCCAACTATAATCGATAAAGTTTTAAAATTTAAAAAGCTTTCATGTGTCATGGTGGCTCCAATAGTTAAACCTAAAAAAATTGTTGAAGAATTTAATATTGTATCTGATGCTGCCTTTGATAATCTAGCTGTTGATGATCCAATTTCTTTTATCAAGTTTCCAAACATTAATAATCCAATTAGAGGGGCAGCAGAAGGTACTATAATAGAAATTAATATCGTTATGATAATTGGAAATATAATTTTTAAAGTATCAATATTTTTAATTTCAGTTGAAGAAGGAAATTTTTCATCTTGTTTTTTCATATTTATTCTTAATTCATTTTTTGAAACTGTATACTTAACAACAAAAGGAATAATAACAGGCACCAATGCCATATATGAATAAGCTGCAATTGCTATTGGTCCAAGTAAATCCGGAGCTAAAATAATAGAAGTATAAATAGCTGTTGGTCCATCAGCTCCTCCAATTATAGCAATTGAGGCTGCTTCATTAGCTGGTAACCCGAACAAAGTAGCTGATATGAGAACAACAAAAATTCCAATTTGAGCTGCTGCACCAAAAAAAACCAATCTTAAATTTTTTAACATAGGACCAAAATCCGTTAATGCGCCAACGCCCATAAAAATTATTGGGGGCAAAAATCCAGACTTAATCAAAGCATAATATAAAAAATTAATTATCCCATTATTTTGAGCTATTTCAATTAAGCTTTTATTCTCTAGCATATTAGAAATACCTAGGTTTGCTCCTGGCAAATTTGCCAATAACATACCAAAACCAATTGGCACTAATAATAAAGGTTCATATTTCTTTTTTATACCCAAATAAAGTAAAAATAGAGAAATCATTAGCATAATAATTATAGATGGAGAGACTAACAACTCTTCAATTCCCGTCATATTATATACCTTTTCTATAAAATTCATTTTTAATTTAAAATAAATAAAACATCATCATCAAGAACCTCTTGACCATTCTCAAAACAAATTTGAACAATTTTACCAGAATGTTCAGATTTAATTGCGTTAATAACTTTCATTGACTCAATATAGCAAATTGTATCTCCTTTTTTTATTTGATCTCCAATTTTCACTTGATTTTGATTTGAATTTTTAGTTAAATAAAACTTTCCTTCAAGCGGAGATAAAACTTCTATTCCAGAGAGAGCCTCTTTTTTATATTTATTTTCTTTATCTTCAATAATATAATCTACTTTATATTTAGAATCATCTAATTCTATTATGGTAGAATTTACTTTCTGATTTTTAGAATCAATATTATCATCTTTAACTAATATTTTTTTGCTCTTCTCGATCATCTGATTAAAACTTTCCTTTGCTTTTCCAGATTTGTAATCTATGTATTGATTTTTGTGCAAAGCAAATTCTAAAAGTTCTTCATTATCTTTTCCTAATGCCCAACCCTTTTCTTTCATTTCTTTTTTTAAACCATCAAGTTTATCTGGATATAAATTTTGAGGTTCATCATTATAAAAGGTTTTATTTGATTTTAAAGCTAGATTATTTATTTCTTCACCAAGAGAACCTGGTAGTTTGCCAGACTTTCCTAACAACATATCCCAAGTATTATCATCCACCAGACCCCATTTTTCTTTTCCCTTTATTCCAAATATAACATTGCCCAACGCAACATTTTTAACATACTGACTATAGGGAGTAACCAAAGGAGGATAACCCATTATAGGCCAAATAGTCTTAACTTCATCCAATAACATTGAAAATAACACATTAATATTTAAAGTTTCTTTATTTTTTTTACATAGCCAAGTATTCAAACTTGATAACGATTTTTCTAAATCAGACATTAAACTACCCATCATACCACCAGGTAAACCAGATTCAATTAACAAAGAATTCATGAAACGGTTTTTTGGGTTAATAAAATATCCTAATTTTTCATCTATAAATTCTTGAGTTAGGTTTTTAACATCTCTATACCCATTCATGTTTATATCTTTTACAATAAAACCATCGTCCTTTAAAACTTCATGTATGGTTAATAAATCAGCATGAGTTGTACCCCATGATAATGGTTCCATTGCCACATCAATGATATCTGCACCAGCTCTAGCAACCTCTAAGGATGATGCCACAGAAAATCCGGGACCTGAATGTCCATGATATTGTACAAGAGTTTTAGGACTAAAATTCTTTATTCCCCTTACTATTTTACCCAAAGAAGTTGGCCTTCCTATTCCAGCCATATCTTTAATGGCTATTTCATTTGTCCCCATATTTATTAACTCCTTTGCCAAATTAATATAATATTCTACTGTGTGTATATTTGAATGAGTTATACATAAACAAGACTGAGATATCATATTTGCATCAATTGAATATTCAATTGAATATTTCAAATTTCTTATGTCATTTAATCCATCAAAAGACCTAGAAATATTTGTTCCTTGACTTTTTTTAACATTAAACATCAGCTTTCTAATATCTTTAGAAACAGGAGACATGCTAAGTGCGTTTAGTCCTCTTTCTAACATTTGAGTTTTTATTTTTGCTTCGTTAAAAGATTTCGTCCATTTTCTTAGTACTTTATTGGGATTTTCACCAGCTAGTAACTGAATTTGCTCAAACCCACCTCCATTAGTTTCAATTCTATCCCAACAACCCATATTAATAATAGGTTCAGCTATTTTTTCAAGCTGTTTTCCATTAGGCATAAACTTTCCTGAAGATTGCCACATGTCCCTATAAACTAAACAAAGCTTAATTTCTCTAGACATAGCTAAGAATCAATTTTAGTTATTTTAATTATTTTTCCTTTACCTTCTGAAAGATCACTTATTTTTGAATCAATAATTTCATTAATTTTTTTTTCATTTTTTACATTGACTGAAAATTTATTTGTGATTAAAATGAGCTGTTTTCCAACAAAAAATACAAAAAATAATACTGTAAATACCACAAATAATCCTGATAAAGAAATAGAATAAATCATAAAATTTTAATTTTGAGTAGAATTTAATTAATGTTGTTTTTTGATTTACAAATTTAAAAAAGAAAACTATTTAAGCGGTTAATATTGAAAAACTTTATAATTTTTTATGAAAGTAATTGAAGTCAATAATAAGAAATTGGAAAAAGAATTTATAGATGTAGGTTTATATATTTATAAAGATGATAAG
>JBELBJ010000003.1:11805-45443 GCA_042095375.1 Marinoscillum sp. | reverse complement strand
AAATCAAATAAAATTGAAGGAATGGATGGTCCAATTAATTTTGGAGAAAGAGATAAGTGGTGGGGATGTCTTGTGGAAGGATTCGATATTAACCCAAATTATCAACAAAACTTCGGGAAAAGATACTACAAAAAATTATTTGAAACTTATGGATTTAAAGTTTTGTTCAAACAATTTACTTTCACAAAAAAAATAACCTCACCCCTTTCAGAAAGATTATATTATAAAGCCAAAGTGGCAATGAAAAATCCAAACTATAATTTCAAACATTTAAAACTTAGTCAATTAGAAAAGTATACTAATGATTTTAGAAAAATTTATAACGAAGCATGGGCAAAATATCCAGGTGTATCAAAAATGTCATCTCTTCAAGCAAAATCAATTATGAATCAACTAAAACCAATAATAGATGAGAAAATAGCGTGGTTTGCATATGAAAAAGAAGAGCCAGTAGGGTTTTTTCTATGTATTCCTGAAATGAATCAAATCTTTAAACATGTAAATGGAAAATTAAACCTCATAGCAAAAATAAAAATTTTTTATCATCTAAAAATTTTAAGGTCTTGTAAAAAAATGGTTGGACTTGTTTTTGGAATAGTACCAGCTCATCAAGGTAAAGGATTGGATGGTGCTCTAATTATGGCGACAAGAAAAACTATTCAAGAAAAACTTTCTTATCATATTTTAGAGCTTAATTGGATTCCAGATTTTAATACAAATATGATAAAAGTAGCTGAACAAGTTGGAGTAAAAATTGCAAAAATTCATCATACATACAGACATCACTTTGATAAATCAATTCCGATTAAAAGAGTAAAAATTAGATAGATTAATTAGCGTTTAAAGCTTCAGCTCCACCTACAATTTCTAGAATTTCTTTAGTAATAGCAGCTTGACGAGACCTATTATATGATAGTTTTAATTCCTTTAATAATTCGGTAGCATTATCGGTAGCTTGACTCATGGCTGTCATCCTAGCACCTTGCTCAGAAGCATTAGATTCAAGTATTGTTTTAAACAAATTTGCACTTAGAGCTTTAGGAATTAACTTATTTAAAATATCTTTTTGGTTTGGTTCAAATATATAATTAGTGTCGTTATTATCATCATCATTTTCTTTATTAACTGGCAAAAAGTTAGATACCATAGTGTTTTGAACTGCAACATTTTTAAATTCGTTAAAAATAATATCAATTTTATCATAATTTTCTAAAATAAATTCATTCATTAAAAAATTTGAAATATCGACAACATCATCATAACTAGATTTTTTTAATATTGACCAAAACTTATCTAAAATTACAAAGTTTCTTTTTCTGTAATGGTCAAACATTTTATTACCAATAGGTAAAATTGTTAGTTTTTTATTTTCATAAAGTTTTTTATAATTATTATCAATTAACTGATTGGTAAATTTAATTACAGAACTATTGAAGCTTCCGCAAAGACCTTTATCTGAACCAACCACAATTAATAAAGCTTTATTGATTTTTCTTTCTTCTAAAAATTTTGAATCGCTTCCAGAGCTTGAACTTAAATTATTTAATATAGTTCGAAGTTTATCTGAATAAGGTCTTAATTGAATAACTCTATCTTGTGCACGTCTTAACTTAGCAGCTGCTACCATCTTCATGGCTTTTGTTATCTGCTGTGTGGAATTAACAGATAGTATTCTACTTTTAACTTCTTTTAAACTCGCCATATATTATAATTAGCTCTTATAGTTTGAAGATATTTTTTTTGCAACTTCTCCAAGTTTTTCTAAACTTTTTTCATTTACCTTCCCTTCCGCAAGTTCATCTAACAAATTTTTATGTTTAGAATTAACAGTATCTAAATATTCTTTTTCGAGCTTAGATATATTTTTTAAATCAACCCCATCAAAAAAACCATTAGATGAACAATAAATAACAGCTATTTGTTCATCAACTCTAAGTGGAGAATATTGATTTTGTTTAAGTATTTCTTGATTAGTTCTTCCCCTGTCTATAACAAGTTGAGTAGCAGCATCTAAATCAGATCCAAATTTAGAAAAAGCTTCTAATTCTCTAAAAGCAGCTTGATCTAGCTTAAGAGAACCACATATTTTTTTCATAGATTTAATTTGCGCATTACCACCAACTCTGGAAACAGAAATTCCAACATTTATAGCTGGCCTAATACCGGAATTAAATAGATTAGACTCTAGAAATATCTGACCATCTGTAATCGAAATAACATTTGTTGGAATATAAGCGGAAACATCTCCTTCTTGGGTTTCAATAATTGGCAAAGCAGTTAATGACCCTCCTCCTTTTACATCCTTTTTTAATGAATCAGGAAGATCATTCATTTCAGAAGCTAACTTATCGTTATTAATAATTTTTGCAGCTCTTTCTAATAATCTTGAATGTAAATAAAATACATCTCCTGGATATGCTTCTCTACCTGGTGGTCTTCTTAAAAGTAAAGAAACCTCTCTATAAGAAACTGCTTGTTTAGACAAATCATCATATATAACAAGAGCAGCTCTTCCAGTATCCCTAAAATATTCTCCAATAGAAGCTCCAGTAAAAGGGGAAAAAAATTGCATTGGAGCAGGAATAGATGAAGGAGCAGAAACAACAACTGTATATGGTAATGCTCCATTTTTTTCTAAAATTGTTGCTACCTGTGCAACTGTTGAGGCTTTTTGACCTACAGCAACATATATACAATAAACTGGATTTCCTTTATCATAAAATTCCTTTTGATTTAGAATTGTATCAATTGCAACAGCAGTTTTACCAGTTTGTCTATCACCAATAATTAACTCTCTCTGGCCTCTACCTATTGGTATCATTGAATCAATTGCTTTTATACCTGTTTGAAGAGGTTCTGCTACAGGTTCTCTATATATTACTCCAGGTGCTTTTCTCTCTAAAGGCATATCATAAAGTTTACCTTTGATTGTGCCTTTTCCATCTATTGGATTACCTAAAGTATCAACTACTCTACCACACATTCCATCACCTACTTTAATAGATGCTATTTTTTTTGTTCTTTTAACGGAATCCCCTTCTTTTAGGTCACTATAATCACCCATAAGTACAGAGCCAACATTATCTTCTTCTAAGTTTAAAACAAGTCCTTTGGTACCATTTTCAAACTCTATTATTTCTCCTGCCTGAGCATTAGTTAATCCATAAATTCTTGCTACACCATCACCTATTTGCAAAATAGTTCCCGTCTCTTCTAACTGAGTTGATGATTTAGAGTTAGATAATTGATCTCTAATTATGGAGGATATTTCATCTGGTCTGATTTCTGACATTTTAATTTAATTTAATTGTTTAACAACGTTTTTTTAATATTTTTTAATTTAGTTCTATAGCTTGCATCGTACATTTTATCATCAAGTTTTAAAATAAAACCCCCTAATATATTTGAATTTATTTTTTGATTAATTGATATAGTTCTAGAAGTTAATTTAGTTAATTTAGATTTAATTGTTTCTAAAGATGACTTATCTAATCTAATAGCAGAAGTAAGAGTAACATCTTGAATGTTCTTG
This sequence comes from Marinoscillum sp., assembly GCA_042095375.1. Lineage (GTDB taxonomy): Bacteria > Bacteroidota > Bacteroidia > Cytophagales > MED-G16. Next base: position 41,911 of record JBELBJ010000003.1, on the reverse strand, counting down.
TGTTTATTATATAACTCAAGAAATTTTTTACATATATTTTCAAGTATATGATCTCGGTTATTATAAATAATTTTTACAAATGTATTTAAGGTTAAGTCATGAAAGATTTGTGAAAATATATTCCTAAGAATATCTACTTTCTTATTTAAAGGAATAATAGGGTTTTTAAGCATTAACGAAAAATCATAATTGTTTTTGCAAGTATCTAAAAACAGATTAACATCTTTGCAAACATCTTCAACAATACCCTTTGAAATTGATAAATCAATTAAAGGTTTAGCATATCTTATAGAAGCTCTATGATCAAACATTAATTTTTCTCAATTTTCATCTTATCAATTAAATCACTAACAAGTTTTTTTTGTGAAGATTCATTTTTTAGATTCTTCTCTATAACTTTTTCAGCAATCTCTAAAGATAATGATGCAACTAAAACTTTAACTTCTTTAATTGCTGACATCTTTTCAGATTCAATCATTTTTTTTGCATCATCAATCATTTTATCAGTGATTTTAGAAGCATCCTCTTTCGCTAAATTCTTTATAGAATTAGAAATAGACTTAGCCTCTAATAGAATTTTTTCTCTTTCTTTCCTAGCTTCTTTCACGAGCTCTTTGTTTTTTTCATTTAATTTTTCTAACTCTTTTTCAGCTATTTCAGCAGATTTTATAGAATCACTAATAAATTTTTCTCTTTCCTTTAATGATTTTGTAATAGGTCCCCAAGCATATTTGGATAAAAACAAAAAAAGCAATCCAAATATTAATAACTGCCAGAAAATAAGTCCTACACCAGGAGTTAATAAATCCATATCAATTTAACTTATTATAAATATGTTTCAGGAATAGCCCCAAATACAATTAACATTGCAACTAATGATCCAACAAGAGCAATAACCTCAACAAGAGCAGCAATAATTAACATAGTTGGAAATATTTTGTCATAAGCGTCAGGTTGTCTAGCAATTGCAGTCATAGCATTACCGCCAATTATACCAATTCCTATACCTGCTCCAACAGCAGCTAGTCCAGCACCAACAGCGGCACCTAAAAGAGCTGTACTCATATCAAGTATTAATAAACCAATCATAATTATCAATTTTAAAGTTTAACATAAAAAATTTTAGTGTTCCTCTTCAATAGCTAATCCTATATAAACTGAAGAAAACATTGTGAAAACATAAGCTTGAATTGCAGCAACAAGCAATTCAATAATATTTAATGCTACAGCAAATAAAGAGCTTAAAATTCCAACAAAATAACTTTGAAAAATAAATGTCATGCCAATGAAACTTAATAGAACAATATGACCTGCTGTGATAGCTACAAATAATCTAATCATTAAGGAAAATGGCTTAGTAAATACTCCTATAATTTCTATTGGTAAAATAATTATTCTCATAACATTTGGAACATTTGGTGTCCAGAAAATATGCTTCCAATAATTCTTATTACCAGAAAAATTAGTTATTAAAAAAGTTAAAATTGCTAAAATCATAGTAACTGCAATATTTCCAGTAAGATTTGCGGCAGCAGGTAGCAAACCTAAAATATTACCAAAAAAAATAAAAAAGAATAGTGTTAGCATATATGGTAAATATTTTTCATAATATTTCCCTATGTTAGGCTTAACTATATTATCTCTTACAAAAAGAATAATAGGCTCAAATAAAGATTGAAGGCCTGAAGGAGCAGAAATTTTAGATTTGTATCCTCTAGCAACATTCAAAAATATAAGTAAAATTAAAGATGCATTTAAAATTAAAAATGCTACATTTTTTGTGATTGAAAAATCATAAAAAGATTTTGAATTATCAATCGATTTAATATGGCCATGATCATAATAATAACCTTTATAACCTTCATTAAGAGCAACATGATCTTTATCAAAAAGTTTAGATGAAGAAAAAATGTCTAATCCTGTCTTTTTTGAATATAATATGACAGGCAATGGAATAACTACCCCTTCCATTATTTCATATCCATAATCATCTAAAATATGATGCATTATCATACCTCCAATATCTATTTTATCATCTTCTGAGTTTTTTTTTGCATCAGCAAAGGCAAAAAAAGATATAAAAAAAAGAGTAGAAAAGAAGGTTAGGGTTTTAGACAACATAAATTATTAAGTAGGCTGCAAATTAATTAATAGAATTCTTATTTCAAATATTATATATAATAAATAAAAAGCAAAAAAATTCATTATAAATAAATTATAACTTTCAATACCAAAAATGCCAATAGAAATAAGAAAAAACAAAGAAAAAGTAAACCTTAATATTATTGAAAACAGAAGGTTCCTTATACTTTTCAATTTGTTTTTAATTTTATTATTTAAAAGAAAAAAAATCATAAAATACATTAAGTGAAAGAAATATATTAGTAAAATATAAGGATGAATAAAATAAAAATTGAAATAAATAATAATTAAAGTAATAAAGAATAAAAAAGCATTTAAAAAAAAACTCTCAATTAAAGATTTTTTATTCATTTTATAAGTATATAATATATCCTATATAAATAAGTAATGAATGCAGCAAATGGGAAAAAAAATACTAAAAACGGAAATTCAAATTTAAAATAAGAATCAAAAACATTACCAATATAACCTGAAATAGATAATAGAATAAGCATTTGAAATCCCAAATTCATATATTTTAAATAATTTTTTTTTGATTTAAAATTACTTGCCATTTCTAGAAGACAAATTGGAATTTTTAGAAGATTTTTGTTTTTCGAGGCCTTCGCCCATAACACATCCGCCATTAAATTTAGACCCTGATTCAATTATTAATTTTTCTGTTGAAATATCACCATTAATTATACATGAAGATTTTAATATTAATAATTCTTCAACTTTTACTTTACCATTAATCTTTCCTGCAATCTCAGCGTTTATTGCATTAACATTACCTTCAATAAGTGATGTCTCACCACAAACTATTTTTGATTTTGATTTAACATTTCCAACTACCTTTCCTTCCAGCCTAATATTTCCTGGAACATTTAAATTTCCTTTTAGTAAACTTCCTTTTCCTAATATATTGTTTGATTCAGAATTTTCCACTTGATTATTATTTTAATTAAGCTACAAAAATAGTTAGAATGAAACAAATTGCGAAGGATTAATTGATTTACCGTTAAACCATAATTCTAAATGAAGATGTGGTCCAGAAGAGAGTTCACCTGTATTACCAATAATAGATATTATATCGCCAGTAGAAACATTGTCTCCAACATTTCTTAATAATTTTGAATTGTGTTTATAAATTGAAACAAGGTTATTTGAATGGTAAATGGAAATGATATATCCGCTATCTTTAGTCCATGAAGAAAGAATAACCGTCCCATCTGCAATTGCTTTAATTGGCTCATCCTTATTACAAAGAATATCAATACCATAATGTTTTTTAGAAATATCATATTTTGATGAAATTATTCCAGAGGAAACAGGAGAAAAAAGATTAACATTTAATATCTCATCAAAATTATTTTCCATGTTTTCATTAAAATAATTATTATTAGATTCTTCGAATTGCCTTCTAAAAAGAGAATCTATAGAATTTGATTCGATTGAGAGATTTCTACTATATAATGTATCTATTAACTTATTATTTTGAATAGTTAAAGTATTATCTATATTTTCTTTACCTTGTAAAATAGATTTGATATTATGAATGTAATTATCCTTATTAGTTGATTCATTAATTAATGAGTCAACAGTTTGTGATAAATTAATTACCTGTTGGTTGGCAAGTTGTTCGACAAACCTAGGGTCAAACCAATATCTTAAAGCTGTTGTTGACAAATAAAAACTAATAGTAAAAAAAGATAAAAGGAGAATAAAAGAAATTAAAATAAACCTAAAATTTGAAAGCTTATAAATAAACATTTCTTTCAAATCTGCGTCATTTCTAATTACAAAATGAAATTTAGATTGTAACCAATTAATTATTTTTTTTCTCACTTAATTATCTTTATAGACAAATAAACAAAAATATATCTTAATTACTATCGTTAAATTATAGTAATTAAGATAAATAAGTTATCTAAAAATGATTATTAACATATATAAAAATATTAGATATTTAATTATAATAATACTTTTATTGTTTTCTTGTAAATCTGTAGTTAAACAGTTTTATGAAGATTCAACTGCAAGATTTAATAGCTATTTCATAGCTAATGAAAATATAAAAAAAGTTCAAAATATAATTTATGATGCATATAAATGGAATTATGATGAAATAATACCTATAATCTCACCTTTAGACTCTAATAATATTTCTCAATATTCAGATTTAACAAATAATGCAATTGAAAAAGCATCATTATTAATTCAAAGACACCCAGAATCATCTTTAGTTATGGATAGTTATATTCTAATTGGACTGTCAAGATTATATAATTTTGAATTTAAAAATGCTGAAATAACTTTTAAATATGTAAATACAAAGTCTCAAAATATAAAAACAAGTACTCTAGCATTAATTTACTTGATGAGAAGTTATTTTGAAAATAATAAAATACAAGAGTCACTCGAAGTTTATAATTACCTAAGAAAAGTGGAAATGAATAAAAAAAATAAAATTTCATTTCATCTTAATGCTGCTTTTATTTTTCAAAACATAAAAAATTATGATGAAGTAATTAAAAATTTGAATTTAATAGAAGAAGAGGTAACAAATAAAAATCAACAAAGTAAAATTTTATTTTTAATTGGTCAAATTTATCAAGAAAAGGGATTCAAAAATGAAGCTTATAAATATTATAGAAAATGTTTAAAAAATAATCCATCATTTGAATTAGAATTTTATACAAAACTGAACTTAGCTAAAGTAACAGAACTAACTAACTCCAATGACATAAAAAAAATCTACAAATATTTCAATAAGCTATTAAGAGATAAAAAAAATGAAAATTATTTAGATAAAATATTTTTTGAAATAGGTGAGTTTGAATACAATCAAAATAAAATTGATTTAGCAATTATAAACTATAACAAATCTCTAAAGTCAAGTGAAAGTAGCTCTGATCAAAAATATTTAAATTATAAGAAACTAGCCGAAATAAATTATAATGATTTTAGAGAATATGAAATATCGAAACTATATTATGATAGTACTTTAAATAATACAAATAGAGAAAATAAAGAATATAAAAATCTTAATGAAAGAAGAGAAATCTTACTAGGATTAGTAGAAAACTTAAAATTAATTGAAGAAAATGATAGCCTAATTCAATTAAGTCTATTAGATAGAAAAGAAATAAATAAAATAGTTGATAATTATATAAGTCGGTTAAAAAAAGAAGAAAAAAAAAGGGAGAAATTAGATGAAAATTTTTCTTTTAATGATAATCAGCAAGAAATAATAGATGAAAATTTATCAAAAAACACATGGTACTTTTACAATGATGTCGTGATGACAAGAGGAAGAGATGAGTTTAAAAGAATTTGGGGAAATAGGAAATTAACTGATAATTGGAGGATCTCAAGAAAAATTAAACTTATTGAAATGGAGGAAACAAATATAAAAAATGATGAAAGCCCTATTTCGGTATCCTCAAAAGAAAATAATAGCAATGAAATTAATAGAGAAAACTTATTTAAAAAGATACCTTTTGAAGAAACTGAAAAAAATAATCTAAAAAAACAAATTGAAATAGCATATTTCAAAGTTGGAAAAATATATATTCAACAACTAAATGAATTCCAACTTGGAAAAAATTATTTTGATAAGTTACTAATAGAGTTTAATAAATCTGAATATATTCCAGAAGTACTTTATCTCCTCTATCTAACAACAAAGGAGGATGAAAACAACATAGCAGATATATATAAAGAAAAATTATTAAATGATTTCCCTAATAACTTATTTACTAAACTTATTATAAATCCTAATTATGAGCAAGATCAATTTGCTGAAAACACGTTTTTAATAGGTGAATACAATAGCCTTTTTAAAAAATATGAAAATAAAGATTATGATTTTGTAATTACAAAATCAAACTCAATTATTAGTAATTATTCGAAAAATGGTTTGCATGAAAAATTCATTTTGCTTAAAGCTTTAGCAAATGGAGAATTACATGGAAATTTCATATTCCAATTAAACATAAAAAAAATTTTAAATAATGTTACAAACAATGATATTATTCAATTTAGCAAGGAGCTTTTAAAATCTTCAGAGGAAGTGAATAGGGATTACATATTTAGTGGGATACCTGAATTTAATCAACATAATAATGAAGAAAAATTTTATTTAGTATTTGTAGTAAATAAGGATGATAACTTAGTTAGTAAGATAAGTAATGAAATTAATAATATGATAAAAGATAAAAATTTTAATTTATATTTTATTAATAGATTTAAATACACTAAAAACGAAACATTAATTGTTGTTTCAAATTTAAATTATGAAAAGTATAATATTTTAATTAATGATTTTGAATTAAGATATAAAGAAAAAATTCCTATTTTATCTAAATTCGTAATTGCAGAAAGTAATATGAAAATTTTATTTGAAACAAAAAGTCATTTTGAATATTTAAATTTTATAAAAAATGAAAAATAAAAATATCATATTATTCTTATGGATAACTTTTATTGTAATAGTTTTTTTTATTTCTTTCTTATTTTTTTCAATTCAAAAAAATCACTTTAATCTTTATGGAGAGCTTCCAAGTCTTGAAGACCTAGAAAAACCTAAAAGTGAACTTTCTTCAGAACTATATTCAGCTGATAATGTTATATTAGGAAAATACTTTAGATATAATAGAACCCCAACTAGGTTCAATGAATTATCAAATGAATTAATTGAAACAATCTTAGTTACTGAGGATATAAGGTTTTATGAACACCCAGGGATTGACTTAAGAGGATTGCTAAGGGCAAGTTTTGGAGTATTTAAAAATATCATAACATTCGGACAAACAGGACTAGAAGGTGGGGGAAGCACTATAACCCAGCAATTAGCAAAAAATTTATTTAAAACCAGAAAAATGAAGGGAAAACTAACTGAAGTTCCTGGAATTGGAATTGTTATTATAAAATTAAAAGAATGGATTGTAGCAATTCAATTAGAAAAGTTTTACACAAAAAAAGAAATACTATCAATGTACTTAAATACTGCAGAGTTTGGAAGTAATGCTTATGGAATTAAAGTTGCATGTGATACTTACTTTAAAAAAACTCCATCTGAAATTAATTATAATGAGGCTGCTGTTTTGGTAGGGCTAATTAATAAACCAACAAAATATAATCCAATATATAATCGAGAATTTGCTGAAAGAAAAAGAACAGAAGTTTTATATAATTTATTTAAATACAATAGAATAAATAGGGAAGATTATGATTCATTAAACACTAGTGACTTTGGACTAAAATATAAAGTTGAAAATCAAAATGTAGGTATAGCAACATACTTTAGAACAGTTGTTAAAAATTATTTAGTACAATGGTCAAAAGAAAATGGATACGATTTATTTGCTGATGGTTTAAAGATTTATACTACCATCAATAGTACTTTGCAAAGATATGCTGAAAAATCAGTAGAAAATCAAATGAAAAAACTTCAATTAACATTTGATGAGCATTGGGAAAACAAAAATCCTTGGATTGATGAAAAAGGCTTTGAAATAAAAAATTTTATTTCAAATTCAATTAAAAGAAGTAATCAATACAAATTTTATGCAAAAAAATTTAATAACGATTCTTTAAAAATTTATAATGAATTGAGAAAAAGAAAAAAAATGAAAGTTTTTTCATGGAATGGTGAAGTTGATACTGTATTTAGTGCATTAGATTCTTTAAAATATTATAAAAGATTTTTACAAACTGGGTTTGTGTCTATAGAACCGAAAACTGGTCATATAAAAGCATGGGTTGGTGGAATAAATCATAAATATTTTAAATATGATCATGTAAAACAAGGTAAAAGACAACCTGGATCAACAATCAAACCTATAGTTTATGCTGCTGCAATTGATAATGGATATTCCCCATGCTATCCAGTAGTAGATGCCCCTGTTGTATTTGAATTGCCAGGTCAAGACCCACCTTATTGGAGACCAGATAACCATAATAGTAAGTGGTCAGGCGAAACAATGACCTTAAGAAAGGCAATGGCAAAGTCAGTAAATTCAATAACAGCGTTTATGACTAAAAAGCTGACGCCTAATACAGTTGTGGATTATGCCAAAAAACTTGGAATTTCAAGCAATTTGGAGCCAGTACCAGCCGTTTGTCTTGGGGCTGGTGGTGACGTATCTCTATTTGATTTAGTAGGAGCATATAGCACTTTTATAAATAGAGGAGTCTGGACAGAACCTTTTTTTATTTCTAGAATTGAAGATAAATATGGAAATTTGATTCAAAACTTTGTTCCAAAAAAAATTGAATCTTTAAATGAAGAAACAGCATATATTATGTTACATATGTTAAAAGGTTCTAAAGAAGAAGAGGGAGGTACTGCAAGAGGATTAGACCCAAGATTAACAATAAATAACGATGTTGGAGCGAAAACTGGCACTACTCAAAATGCTTCTGATGGGTGGTTTATTGGTGTTACTAAAAATTTAGTTTCTGGAGCATGGGTTGGTGGTGATGATAGAAGTATTAGATTTAGAAATTGGGTTCTAGGACAAGGAGCTAGAACAGCAATGCCTATATGGCAAGAGTACATGTTAGAGGCATATAATGATTCTACTTTAAATATAAATAAAGGTCAATTTGATAAACCAACAAAGACAATATCAATAGAAATTGATTGTGATAAATATAATAATATTATACCTGACTCATTAGAAACATCAATTATTGATAAATCAGACATATTTTAATTTTAATGATGGTTAAAGATTTCTTAGAAAAAAAAATTCCAAAAACACCTGGAATATACAAGTTTTATAATATTGATAATGAAGTAATATATATTGGCAAATCGAAAAACCTTAACAATAGAATTAGAAGTTATTTTAGCAACATTAAAAACCATAGTAATAAAACATCAAAAATGATAAAAGAAATTTTTAATATTTCATATACAGTTTCTGAAACTGAACATGATGCTCTTTTGCTGGAAAATAATTTAATAAAAGAAAATAAACCAAAATATAATATTTTATTAAGAGATGATAAGAGCTATCCATATATAGCTATCTCAAAAGAAAGGTTTCCAAGAGTATATACAACTAGAAAAGTAAATTTAAAAAAAGAAAAAGTATTTGGTCCTTATACAAACATAAAATCTATGAGAAATGTTCTAGAAATAATAAAGAAAATCTATAAAATAAGGACCTGCAATCTAAATCTTACTAAAGAAAATGTAGATAACAGATTATTTAAGGTTTGTTTAGATTATCATATTGGAAACTGTTTAGGGCCTTGTGAAGAAAAACAAAAAGAAAAAGATTATATGAAAGATGTAAATCAAATACAAGATCTTTTAAAAGGGAATCATAGTAAATTGATTAAAAATCTAGAAACAAAAATGAGAGTTTATTCTAAAAAATTAGAGTTTGAAAAAGCACAACAGATAAAAGAAAAAATTAAACTATTAAAGGTTTATAATAATAAATCAACTGTAGTTAACCCAAAGTTTAAAAACATAGAAGTTTACGGAATTATTGACGATGAAAAAAATGTTTATGTTAATTATATGAAAATAAACAATGGAATTATGTTAGGTGGAGAAACAATAAAACTGAGAAAAAAAATTGATCTTAATGAATCATTAATAAAATATTTAATATTTCATTTTAAAAATAAATATAAAACATATGATTATAATATTGTGTCCAATTATAAGCTCAATAATTTTATAAATAATATAAAAGTATTTTACCCAAAAACAGGAGATAAAAAAAAATTAATTGATTTAAGCTTAAAAAATGCCCTTTTCTATAAGGAACATTATTACAATGAAAAAAAAGAAAGAAAAACAAAAAAATACAATCATATAATCAAACTATTCGAAGAACTTAAACTTAAAAAATTACCTAGAATTATTGAATGTTTTGATATATCAAATACACAAGGAAAATATAATACCGCTTCGATGGTAAAATTTAAAAATGGATACCCATTAAAAAAAGATTATAGAAAATATAGAATTAAAAGTGTAGATGGAATAAATGATTATAAATCAATTGAAGAAGTTGTTGAAAGAAGATATAGTAGGCTGATATCTGAAAAGAAAACTATACCAGACCTAATAGTTATTGATGGTGGAAAAGGTCAATTATCTTCAGCTACAAAAATATTAAAAAAATTAAAGATATATAATAGAGTAAATATTATTGGGATTGCAAAAAAATTAGAAGAAGTATATTTTCCAGAAGATTCTTTACCCATATTAATTAATAAGAAATCTGAATCACTAAAGTTATTACAGAAAATAAGAAATGAAGCACATAGGTTTGCTATTGCTTATCATAAAAAACTTAGAAATAAAATGTTGATAGAATCTAGTTTAGATAATATAAAGGGAATAGGAGATAAATCGAAATTTAAGCTCATAAAAGAATTTGGAAGTATTCAAAAAATTGATATAAATGATAAAATAAAATTAAAAAAAATATTAGGATCTTCAGCAAAAGCAGAAATTATACAGAAATTTATTATGAAAAATAAAAATTAATACTCCCACAAAGATGCTTCCCACTCAATTAGATCCTGCTCAACTTTTAAACTTTGAATTATAGCTTCTTTCCCATCAAAAAGATCAGCAATTCTATTATCATCAACATTAGCAACTTTAACTATATTACCTTTAAAAAGCCTAAGTAAAAAAGCATCAGATAAGTTTTTATGTTGGGCAATATTTCTATCATTATACCATAAAGCATTAGGGTTGTTTTTAAATAAATTATAAAGATCAATAAACCTAAATGAAGCAATAGCTTTTTCAAATCCAGCTGGATTATAATCGTAAGATGTAAATCCACCATCACTCGATCTATCAGCTGATGCAGCTGGAAGAATTAAAGTAACTGCTTGTATATCAAAATAAATTCTAGAGTGAACTCTATCAAAATAAATATCTTCTTTTAATTCCATTAAAGAAATCTCTTGAGGAGGAATAATAATACCGCCCTCTTCTTCTTCTTCTTCACCACCAAACGGGTCCCCAAATGGATCTTCTTCTTCTTCTTCTCCAAAGCCAAAGTCATCAAATCCATCATCTCCAAATCCATCATCTCCAAATCCATCATCTTCCCCAGCACCTTCCTCTTCAACAACTAATTTAGTAGCAAATTCTTCAGCTGTCATTAGTTGTCTTTCAGTAACAGAATCGTTAGTATATGGCTGTAGAGTGCCATTCGCTACAGCATCAAATATAAATTTTGTAATTTCTCTATTTTTTGCAAAGAAAGGTTTGTTTTGAGGTTCTTTCAAATTCACATTTCTCCAAATAGTTCTTTTCCACATAAGATAATCCTCATGGACTTGTCTAGTAGCTGATAAAGGATTATATCCTTCTCTTGCAGACTGAGATCTAACTTGATCTATATTCGCAAAAATCAGAAAAGCAAATAGAAAAATTATAAAATTTACTTTTTTCATACAAATGATTAATTTAAGGGTATGTTGATATACTTAGGAGAAAAGCTTCTAAAGTTTTCTGTTTTTCCTTGAAAGTTTGCTCTAGCTACTCTTTTTATTTCAATAACTAATTGATCTCCTTTTCTCATTTGACCAGATAATCTATTTAATGGAACTTTTGGCGATTTTACGCTAAAGCTAGCCCCACCTCTACCAGATCTAACAAGTGTAATTTCTGCTTCCATAACTCTAAACTTTGAATCCTTGGGTAAAAATTGAGAAAAACTAGCATCTGCTATTGCATCTAAATCAATAGATCTAGTACTGATAGGTATTCCTCTTTTACCATCAATTTGTTTACCTCTAATTCTTGCTTGAATCTCTGGAGCAGGGATTTGTCTTACCCCAAATTTTTGAGAGCCTATATAATTTCCTCCATTATTTACTCTTAACTCAACATTTTTTGCCTTTGGAACAAGTGTGACTTGACCGATCTGAGATCCTTTAATTACTTCACCACCCGCCATTGAAAAACTAGGTGCATATGACGAACCAAGAGCTGGAACATTAACTTGGAGTTCGTTTCCGCAATTCAAATAAAGTGCTTGAACTGAGGCTGATTGGATTTGTATAACAGGTCGCGCAACAAAATACTCTACAGTATCTATAAAAGTAGTATCTCTTCCGCCAGGAAGAGTAACGCTTATTGCACCAATATATGACTTCTTTGCTAATCCTTCTTTATCATAACTACCAGGAGTTGTTGTAAACTCATAAAATCCCCTTCCGTTTTCAACATCTAGTGTATCTCCATTAGCTGTCATGACCGGAACAATAGCAGATGAACCTGCAGATAAAAACATTTGAGCAGTATATTTTGCTCCTGCAGCAACTATTTTTTGTTCAGGTAATGTTGTTAAACTAACTACATCAAATTTTAAATCAGCAGCACCTACTGAGGCAGCTAAATGATCTAAAGCTTTAATTTCTAAATTAATTAAATCATTTTGTAACTGACTTAAAGAAGCTAATCCACCAACCATTGGAGTGTTATATCCAAAATTCAATTCTTTAAAAGGTAAATGATTAAAAGCATCATTATCTTTATATATTGCTATCTGGTTTGCATTTCTTGCAAGATCCACAATAGAAGTATCTTCTGTTGCATCTCTAACCATTGCCGTATATGTATTTAATCTATTCTGTAATGAATCACCATTACCTAGCTTAACCATAAATCTTGAAACAGCATCTACATCTTTATAGCCTTGATATTTACCGTTTTCATCCCTTCCACCAGTCATATTTGTAATGCTATCCTTGAAATTTGTCATGTAAGCCATCAAACCTCTAGCTTCTTCTCTCAATTTTTTTGCCTTATCAAGTACAGCAACATCTTCTGCTCTATTTCCGGAGTCATCAACTGCTACCCTAATTGCCTCTAGTTTTTTATCATTATCTACTTCTTTCTCCTCATTAGTAACTTCAAAGCTCTGATTAATTAATACAAACTTTTCTAAAACTGCAGTATCAATATTTAATGCTAACATAGCAATAAGTACCAAGTACATGACTTGGATCATCTTATCTCGTGGGCTATTTCCTCCAGCCATAGTATTATTTTATTTAATTGTTAAATAGATTAACTAATCTATTAATCATGCATTGCATGATACATTCCACCATAAATCTTATTTAACTTACTAAGATTATCTGTAAGATCTTTAAGTTCTCTTTGTAACTTAGCAGCATCTTCAGGAGATCCTGACATACTAGATGCTGTTTCAGTAATAGCACCAGAAGCAGAGACTATAGCACCTAAAGAAGCAGTAGCATTCTTTAAACTATCTTTATATTGCTCTGTCAAATCAACTGCATCTTTAACATTAGAAGTTGAAGAAGCAAGATCTTTAGCTGTAGAAGAAATTGTATTGTAAGATTCATTTACTGAATTTAATGATTCAGCAGCTCCTTTCATACTATCGGTATATTGCTGTGCAGCTACAGAAGCGTCTGCTAAAGTATTAATATTTTTAGCTTGCGCAGCCATTTTTCTCATGCCATCACCAACACTTTTCAATACTGCAGGATCCAATTCAGCTTGCTTCATAAGATCATCTACTTGAGAAGCACTTGTTTCTTTCCCATCTACTTTTAATTGAGGATAAACCTTAGTCCAATCCCACTCATGTACAGTTGGTGGATCAAAAGCACTAATAGCAAAAATTAATGCCTCGGTACCTAAACCTATTATTAACATTGCGTTAGCCCCTGGCCAATGTTGTAATTTAAAAAGAGCTCCAATAATTACAACTGCTGCTCCCATACCATAAATGAAGTTCATATTGTCTTCATTTTGAATCCAGGCTAATACTGGATTACTAGATGCTTTTTTAGTAATCATAGTTTTTTAATTTAGTTGTTTAAAGTTTTGTTTTTTTTATAAATAATATTTTTATAATATGTAAGTTAAAAATTTAATTTAATATTAAAAATTATCGTAGCTTCTTCCTAGATGAGGTAATGCGGTTCTAAAACCAATAAATGCTCTGACAGTATCTTGATGCTCATAAGTTCTAGTTGCCACTTCAATAAAGAATGCAATATCTTTCCATGAACCTCCTCTTATAACTTTTTCATCTATGGTATCATTTCTAAAGACAGGATTTAAATCCCAAGTTATGGGTGTATACTCATCAATGTAAGCATCTAGACACCATTCTGCTACATTACCAGACATATCATATAAACCAAAATCATTTGGGAAAAAAGCTCCTACTGGAGAAGTGTAAGCATATCCATCATCCACATAATTACCTCTTCCAGGTTTAAAATTTGCCAATACACAACCTCTTGAATTTCTAACATACGGATTTCCCCATGGATACTTAACATTATCTCTACCACCTCTAGATGCATATTCCCATTCTGCTTCTGTTGGTAATCTAAAATTTGGAAAAGGCTGCAATTTTTTTGATCTACGATAGTCATTTAGAAAATTACTTCTCCATTTTGTAAATTCACTAGCCGATTTCCAAGAAACACCAACTACCGGATAGTCATCAAACGCAGGATGGCTCCAATAATATGCTAGTAGTGGATCACCATAATGATGGGTAAAATCAGTACTCCAAACTGTACTATCAGGTTTTAAATCTTGAAGAGTGTATCCTTCAGGTATACGATAGATGGGACCACCCTCGTCTATATCTTCTTCTACGCCTCCTTCTTCTGCACCATCTTGAGAATTCATCTCAATATATCTAATAAATTGTCTGTACTCATTATTAGTGATTTCAGTATCATCCATATAAAAAGCACTGATTGTTACCTGTCTGTTTCTGTTACTTTGATCTAATTGAATATTTTCATCGGCTTGTCCCATGTAAAACTTACCAGTTGGAATTTTAACCATGCCAAATTGAGCAGCCATTTCAAACCCATCTCTATCAGGAGCACCTACCAGTTGTCCTTTTTGCTTTCCTTCCTTTTGGCTTACGCCCCCACCTAAAATAAAACAGCCATTAAGCACAACTACTATTAATGCCCAAAGACAAAAACTACCTATAATATTTAGCCTAAATACTTTCATATATAACTAACAAAGTTAATGTTTAACTTTAAAATATCTAAATTATTGCTTTTAATAACAAATTATTAAATCTATTGATGGTTTAGTTTTACGGTGATTAAAGGTTAACTTAAAAATGGACAGCAAATTTAACAAATTTTTATAAAATTTAAAAAATTGAAAAATTTAGACTAATTCAATAAATAAACCTAGGTGTTCTTATCGGTTTTTTAACTTGAGGCATTGGAAGATCATATCTAATAAGAATTTCATTAGAAGTTGTGCTTTTTGCATTAACATTTTTTATAACATAATCAAACGCATAGCCTAAATGTAATTTATTTTGTTTAAGTAAACTATAGCCTAAAAATAAAATTACTGCCTCATTGTGTCTATATGATGTGCCTACTTTAAATCTATCTTTATATGTAGCTAAGCCACTTATGTCAAAAGTAAATGAAGATAAATCAGATCTTAATAATAGATATGGTTCTATGGTCAAATCTCTATCTATTTCTAAACTATATTTAGATAATATATTATATGATATATCTCTTCTATTTATCAATCCTGGAATTCCAAAATTGAAAGATGGTGTTAGTAGATGATTTATTGATAAACTTAAAAGAAGTTGATTTCCTAAATAAGAAAACCCAATATCAAAATCAGGTTGCCATTCGGTTTCTTTTCCTTGAACATTAAATGGGTCTGTTCTATCAACAAATATAAATTGATCAAAATTTAAAGTTTGGTTACCAAAAGATGGAGATAAACTCAAACTCAAAATGGAGTTATTAATTTTTTTATTAAAAGAAATAAAGGGTTTAATTTCAAATGTAGATTTTGGACCCAATTCATCATCAATAATGTTAGCTCCAAATGATAATTTTTTCTTTTTATCTTTTAATACGATAGTTAATAATTTTGTAACAGGGGAACCACCTTTATAATAAGACAAATTTGATGAGGAGTAAGAAGAATATCCAGTCCATTGATTTCTGTAAATTGCCGTAGCGTAATTTTTGTCTTCGAAAGATGAAAGGCTTGAATTTATAATTACTGGATTAAATGAATAGCTACTAAAATAAGGATCTTGTTGAGTATACCCATCAAAATATAAGAATAGAAATAGAAAATAAAAAATTAATATTTTTCTCATTAAATTAATTAAAATAATTTATTACTAATAAATATAATAATAAACGAAAACGATTTGAAACAAGTTTATATTAATTGGTGATTTTATTTGCAGCCTTTACATATAATTCGATAGCTCTAACCATAGAAGGAGCAGAGGGTAATGGGGCATCTATATCTAATATAAGTTTTTTCTTACTTATTGCTTTTTGAGTAGTAGGACCAAAACCTGCTATTCTAGTATTGTTTTGTTTAAATTTTGGAAAATTTTTAAATAATGAATGAATTCCTGCTGGGCTATAAAAAACAAGGATATCGTAAAATACATTTTCTAAATCCGATAAATCACTTGGGACCGTATTATAAATTATAGCTTCTGAGTAATCTAAATTATTTTTTTTAAGAAACTTAGATATTAATTTTTTTCTTACATCTGAACAAGGAAATAAGAACTTTTCATCTGGAAATTTTTTTACAGCTTCTTCAATTGCATCTAATAACTCAAGTGGAGTTCTATTTCCAGTAAAAATTTTTCTTTTTCTAATCACAATATATTTCTGCAAATAATTTGCTGTCTGTTCAGATATACAAAAATATTTCATATCTGTTGGAATATTTATTTTTAATCCTTCAGCTAACTTAAAAAAATGATCAACTGCATTTCTGCTCGTAAAAATAATTGCTGTATGTTCTAAAATATTTATTTTCTGCTTACGAAAATCTTTAACACTTACAGGATCAAGTTTTTCAAACTGTCTAAAATCCACTTTCAAATTATAATTGTTAACAAGTTTATAAAATGGAGAAGCATCGTTAGAAGGCTCAGGTTGAGAAATTAATATACTTTCAACCTTTTTTAATCTTTTCTTATTGTATTTAATTTCACTCATGATTTAAAATGAGGCACAAACTTATAAAATAAATTTTAATTTAGAATATAAATTGATAACGGTTAGTGATTATGACAATCTATTTATAGAAAAAAACCTTAAACCATCATACCCCAAAAGTAAAGTAATTAGTGAAAAGAACAATTCAGTTATAGATAAGTAAAAAATTATTTTAAATAAGTTTATATGTTTAATTTTCCTAATTCTAACTAAAAAATATAAAAACCTATAAAAAATTATTATGTAGCGATTTGTTTCAAATATTTTCTTTGAAAATTCAAAGTCGGTCAAAAAATAAAAAAGAAAAAAAACAAAAACATTAACTAGTAATAAAAAAATTGTAATTCTTAAAAAATCAAATACAATAATTTTGAGAATCTTATTTTCAAATCCAAATAATCTTCCAATAAATATAAATGCCAACAATCTTATATAGGTGTAAATAAATAGAATTATTGCAATAATTAACCATGTTGAAATTTCTGAAAAACCAAACTCTCCAAAATAACTATTTAAATAAATATCCTTTACAATATAACTGGAAGCAAGAGATAAAATAAGAGATATTACTAAAATAGGGATAATTGTTGAATAACTATATATACTTTTTTTATAAAAAAAATCATCCCCTAGTTGAGATACATAAAAAAATTTACCATCAATATATTTTTTATAATATTTATTAAAATTTTCCTTATAATAAATTATTAATAAACAAATTATTACAACCATTATTAATAAATAATCATAATTATGTATGACTTTATCTTTTATATTAACAATATTGTTATCTAAAAATATACTTATATGTCCGGTATTTATATCCATATACCTTTCTGTAAAAAGAAATGTCATTACTGTGACTTTTATATTACTACAAATAAAAATAATGTAGGCAAATTAATCGAAGCAATTAAATTTGAATTGATTTTAAGAAAAAACTTTTTAAATAAAAACAGAATTGAAACTATATATTTTGGAGGTGGAACTCCATCTATGATAGATCCTAATTATATAGGAAATATTATAAAAGAAATAAAAAATAATTTTTCCGTTAAGACAAATTTAGAAATAACTATAGAAGCAAATCCAGATGATATAAATTTAAATAATTTAATGAAATGGAAAAAGCATGGAATTAATAGAATTAGTTTAGGAATTCAAACTCTAAATAATAATCTTCTAAGATTTATTAATAGAAGCCATGACAAGAAAACAGCCATTTCGTCAATAAAAAAAATTTCTGAACACTATGATAATTTTTCTGTTGATTTAATTTATGGCATACCAGGAAATAGCTATAATAAATTAAAAAACGATATTAAAGAAATTATAAAATTTAATCCTCCTCATATTTCAGCATATAATTTAACCATTGAAAAAAAAACTGTTTTCTATAATTGGGTAAAAAATAATATAATCAAAAAAGAAAAGGATGCGGAAATAATAAAGCAGTTTAATTTAATAAAAAAAATACTTGAAAAAGAAGAATATATTCAATATGAAACATCTAGCTTTTGTAAAAAAGGATATGAATCTAAGCATAATTCTGGATACTGGAAAAGGAAAACATATCTTGGAATAGGACCAAGTGCTCACTCATTTAATGGCAATTATAGAAGCTGGAATATTTCAGATAACTTCAAATACATATCCAATTTAAATAAAAAAATCATTCCAAATACTGAAGAAAAACTATCAAAAAAAATGAAAATTAATGAAATAATTATGATTGGAATTAGAACAAAATGGGGTATAGATAATAATCAATTAGCTAAACAGCTTAAATATGATATTTTACAAAATAAAAAAAATACAATTGATAAACTTATAAACGATAAATTAATTTATATAAATAGAGCTAAAATCAAAGCTACAAAAAAAGGGTCCGCTCTTGTTGATTACATTGCAGAAAAACTATTTGTTTGATATTAATTCTTTTTTTAAAAACTTGCCCGTATAACTTTTTCGATTTTTTATTATAATTTCTCTATCTCCCTGAGCTACTATATTTCCTCCATTCTCTCCTCCATCTGGACCTATATCGATTATATAATCTGATGATTTAATAATATCCATATTATGCTCAATTATCAATACAGAATTACCTTTTTCAATTAATTCATTTAATACTAATAAAAGATTTTCAATATCCTTAAAATGTAACCCAGTAGTTGGTTCATCTAATAAATACAAAGTTTTACCTGTATCTTTTTTACTTAATTGTGCTGCTAACTTTATCCTTTGTGCTTCCCCTCCAGATAAGGTAGTGGCATATTGCCCCAATGAAATATATCCTAATCCAACATCTAATAAAGATTTTAATTTTTTAAATATTTTATGGTTTTTTTTAAAAAAAACACATGATTCGTCTACAGTCATATTTAATACATCAAAAATTGATTTTCCTTTAAATCTTACCTCTAGAGTTTCTCTAGTATACCTTTGACCATAACAAGAGTCACATTCAATTTTTACATTAGGTAAAAAATCCATTTCAATTATTTTAATTCCCGCGCCTCTACAAACTTCACACCTGCCTCCTTTAACATTAAATGAAAAATTACCTGGTTTAAAACCTCTTATTTTAGATTCTAACATTTTAGAAAATAAGTTTCTTATATCAGAAAAAACACCAATATAAGTTGCAGGATTTGATCTTGGAGTTCTTCCTATAGGAGACTGGTCTACTTCAATTATTTTATCAATGTGTTCGACTCCAGAAATAGAAATATATGGAAGAGGCTTTTGTCTAGAATTATATAACTTTTGTTTCAAAATAGGAGCTAAAGTTTTATTAACCAAAGTAGACTTACCGCTGCCAGAGACTCCAGTTACACAAACCATTGAAGATAATGGGAATTTCAGGTTTATATTTTTTAAATTAAATCCTGAAGCACCTTTAAGGTCTATAAAAATATTTTTTTTTCTTAATCTATTTTTGTTGCTTATTATTTTAGATCCATTTAAGTACTTTGCTGTCAAAGTATCTTGTAATTTAAAAATTTCAGGATGACCTTGAGCTACAATTTTACCACCATCTACACCTGGACCAGGGCCTATATCAACAATATAATCTGAATTCATCATCATTTCTTTATCATGCTCGACAACTATTATAGTATTGCCTATATCTCTCAAAGATTTTAAAGAATTGATTAGTTTATCGTTATCTTTTTGGTGTAGACCAATACTTGGCTCATCAAGAATATATAAAACATCCATTAATTGAGTTCCAATTTGAGTAGCTAATCTTATTCTTTGCGCCTCACCACCCGATAAAGATTTCAAAGATCTATTTAAATTTAAATATCCTAATCCTACATCTAATAAAAATTTGATTCTTTTATTTATCTCTTTCAATATGGGAGTCGCAATAAGATCTTTATCTTTTTTTAATTTCTTAGGTAATTTTTTAAACCAGTCGTATAATTTAAAAATGCTAAATTCAGTAAGTTCAAAAATGTTTTTTTTATTTATAAGAAAATGTAATGATTCTTTTTTGAGCCGCTGCCCTTGGCAATTGGAACATTTTTTTTCAGTAAAAAAATTTTCCATAAATAACTTCAATTTTGATGGTCCTTTATTTTTATAATTATTCATAAAGTTTATTATACCTTCAAATTTTGTATTCCACATAGTTCCAGGATATTTTTTTGATTCGACACCAATTTCATTATTGCTACCGTAAAAAATTTCATTTAAAACATGTTTAGGAATATTTTTTATTGGGGTTGTAATATCTAATTTATTAGTCTTCAATATTGATTCTATTTTTTTAAAAACCCATATATCTCGATACATACCTAGTGGAATTATTCCTCCTCTACTAATACTTAAGTTTTTATCTTCAATTAAAGCTTCTTGATCTACTTCCTCAACAATACCGAGTCCATTACAATTTTTACAAGCACCATATGGCGAGTTAAATGAAAAGTTATTTGGAGAAGGTTCCTCATAAGAAATTCCGCTTTCTGAATCCATTAATTTTTTTGAATAATACTGGATTGAATTATCTTCATTAATAACATATAATGAATCATTTCCATTATCAAGGGCTAATTTAATTGAATGTTCGAGTCGATTGTAATTAGATTTATCAATTTTCAATTTATCAATTACAATTTCGATATCATGAATAGAGTATCTATCAACCTCCATATTTTTTGATATATTGGATATCTCTCCATCAACTCTTACTTGAGTGAATCCCATTTTTATTATTTGAAGAAATAATTCTTTATAATTTCCTTTCCTTCCAATAACAACAGGTGATAAAATGAATATAGATTTTTTATCATACTTTTTTTTTATCATTGAATAAATTGTTTTGAAATTTTGTCTAGTCATTTTTTTTCCTGAAGCAAAAGAAATAGGATCTGAAATTCTTGCAAACAATAATCTTAGAAAATCATAAATTTCTGTTAAAGTTCCAACTGTAGATCTTGGGTTTTTTGAGGTAGTTTTTTGTTCGATAGAGATTACAGGCGAAAGACCATTGATTTTATCAACATTGGGTCTCTCCATATTGCCAATAAATGTTCTCGCATATGCCGAAAAGCTTTCCATATATCTTCTTTGACCTTCCGCATAAATAGTGTCAAAAGCTAAAGAACTTTTACCGCTACCTGAAATACCTGTAAACACTATTAGTTTATTTTTTGGAAAAACTAGATTTATGTTTTTTAAATTATTTTCTCTAGCACCTAGTATTTCTATTTTATTTTTTTTCTCTGATAATCTTTTAAAATCACTATTTAAATTATTCATCTATTGAGGAAGGTAAATGGTGTAACTTTTATTTTTTCTTACAGTCAAATTATTTTTTCTTAACCAAGGATTATACCTTTTTAATTCCTTATAATTAGATCCATTTGTTAAAGACCAATTTTTTAGATTTGGAATAGACTTATAAACTTTATGTTCCTTAAGTTTTTCAGGATAATAATAATCTAATGAATCTAAATTAAATCCGTATTTTGATGGATCTTCAAAAATTGCTTTTATTGCAAGAATTCTATAAATATATCTAGTGGTTTCATTATTCAGATATAAACTAAAAAAATCATTAACTTTTTGTGATTTTATTGAATTTTCAATACCCCTAACACCTCTATTATAAGAAGCAGCTGAAGATACCCAATTATCAAACTTTTTATTTGCTTTCTTTAAATATTTTACTGCAGCATAAGTAGATTTTATAGGATCATATCTTTCATCTATTTCATTGTTTACAACTAATCCATTTTCTCTTGCAGTTGCAGCTAAAAACTGCCAAAACCCAACCGCTCTTTTATAAGAGATTACATTTTCTAAACCGCTTTCTATTACTGGTAAATATTTAAAGTCTTCAGGAATATCATTTGATTTAAGAATTTCAGATATTTCAGGCAACCATCTTCTTGATCTTTTAAGTAATAAAATGGTTGATGAATGAAGATAAGAGTTTACATGAAGCTCTTTGTCGAACTTTTCTCTTACATCTGGCAAATCTAAGGGAATAGATTCTCCAGCAAAAGTAAATGATGAAGGAACAGAATAAATCTTGATATTTTGATAGCTTTCTTTTTTCTGCAAATTATTTTGCTCATTCGTTAAATCACCTCTACAGCTAATCGAATAATAAGAAAATATGATAAGAAAAATTCTAACTATATACATATAAATAAATTTTATTTTTTTAAGTAAAACTATAATAGCTTATTGAATATTTTTAACCCTTTTAGTAAAAATTATTATCAATCATTTTTTTTAATTTATTTTTTAAAATAAATAGATTTTAATGCTGGCTTTAATTCAGGAAATTTAAATTTATAATTTGCTTGAATTAATTTTTTAGAGGAAACATTTAATCCATTTAAGATTAGGGTTGATTGCTCTCCTAAAATAATTTTAAGAAAAAAGGATGGTACTTTAATAAAAGATGGATATGAAAATCTATTTAGAACTTTTAATAAAGACTTAGTAAAAATTAAATTAGTAGTTCTTTGAGGTGCAACAGCATTAAAAGTCCCTTTTAAATTTTTTTCTTCCAGTGCCCTAATAATTAACTCAACCATGTCATCTTCATGAATCCAACTCATAATTTGATTGCCTGAACCCATAGGAAATCCAAAAAATAATTTAAATAAAGGATATAATTTTTTAAGGATTCCACCTCTCTTAGAAAATACCAAACCAATTCTAAAAATTGTAGTTCTAACTTCAAGAGATTTAAATTTAGATGTTTCTTCTTCCCATTGCTGAACTAGCTTAGATAAAAATGATTTTCCTGGCAAATTTTTTTCTTCTTGTGGATCTGAAGTATCTGGCTCATAATAACCTATAGCCGAAGCAGATATAAATGATTCCGGCTTTATTTTTAAATCTTTAATTTTTTCGAATAACAATTTTGTGGAATCAACTCTACTATTTAATAGTTTTTTTTTATAAGCTTTCGTCCATATCCAACCACCTATAGATTGTCCTGCAAGATTAATTACCGAATATAAATCTTTTATTTCTGAAATATTTAATTCTAAATTTTCAGGATTCCAGTTTATATAATTAACATCATTTTTAATAAATGATCTCTTTCTAGTTAATACATAAATCTTATATTTTGATTTGTTTAAAGAATCAATGAGTTTAGACCCTATTAAACCAGTTCCACCAGAAATTAAAATAGATTTCATAATATTGCAATTACTTTATAATTAAAAAATGAAAAAGATCTTAATAAAATTTTGTTTGATTTATTCATTATTTGTTTTTGAAAATTACCACAAATTAAATGCTCAAAATTTATTTTCTGCAATCAAAGAGTCAAAAATTAGAATTGATGATGAAAATTATAATTCTTTATCATTAAAAGTTTCATTGCCAAAAAAATTAGTTAGAAAAGAATGCTTAAATTATTTTAAAAAATTTGGTGATGTAAATATTGATAAAAAAATAATTTATCATGTAATTAAATCAAATAAAAATTCTAGGGAGTTGGATATAAAAACATCTATTGAAAATGAAAATAAAAAAACACTTATAAAAAGCACATCTGAAAAAAATACTAATGAAGAAAAAATGATGAGTGTAAAAGTATTACTTAGGGGAATTAAAATTGTTTTACAAAGAAAATTTTACCAAGATCACATTATCTCTCTTGAAAATAAGATAAAAAAATTTGATAGAAAACAAAATAAATTAATAAGGCAACAACCAAGATTAATCGATCAAAATAAAGGGATTTTTTATAAAATATATCAAAAAAATAAAGTCAATAAATATATATTTGAAACCTCTATTGAAAAAATGTACTTGGAATTAGATAATTATAAAAAATTAATTAAGGATCTTATTTAATAATTTTACTAACTATTTATTTCAATTTTTTCTAGAATAGAATTAATAATTTGAGTTGTTGTTATGCCATCTGCTTCAGCTTCATAATTTAAAATGATTCTGTGATTTAATACATCAACTGCCACATTCTTTATATCATCAGGCAAAACATAGTCTCTTTCATTAAAAAAGGCGATTGCTTTAGATGCTAAATTCATATTTATACTAGCTCTTGGAGATGCTCCATAATTAATATAATCTGATTCATTTTCTAAACCAATAATTTCAGGATTTCTTGTAGCGCTTACAATTGAAATAATATATTTTTCCAATGAATCAGAAATTGAAACTTTATTTATATGATCTCTAATTTTAAGAATATCTTTTTTTGTTAAAACTCTGTTTATTTTATCATTAAAATTTAGATTTGACATTCTTTTCATTATTTCTAATTCTTCTTCTTTTGTGGGATAATTAACATTAATTTTCATCATAAATCTATCTCTTTGAGCCTCAGGTAAGGGGTAGGTTCCTTCCTGATCTATAGGATTTTGAGTTGCTAATACAAGAAAAGGATTATCCAAATTATATGAAGTATCTCCGATAGTTACCTGCTTTTCCTGCATAGACTCTAAAAGAGCAGATTGAACCTTAGCGGGAGAACGGTTAATTTCATCAGCTAAAATTATGTTAGAAAAAACTGGACCTTTCTTTACTTCAAATTTTGAATTCTTTTGATTAAATATCATTGTTCCAATTAAATCAGATGGCAACAAATCTGGAGTAAACTGAATTCTATTAAAATCAAGTTTTAAAACTTTAGATAATGTTTTAACAGTTAAGGTTTTTGCTAAACCAGGAACACCCTCTAATAAGATATGGCCTTGAGTAAATAAACCAATAAGTAACCTATCTATCATATAGTCTTGACCAACAACAACTTTTCTTATTTCGGAAAAAATTTTATCAATTTTTTTAAAATCAGTTTTCATCACTTAATAATTAGGGTGCTAATGAAACATTTTTTCATTTCTAAATTGTATTTTTATTGTTAAAAAAAGTTAAGAGTGATGAATCAAATAAATAAAGTTCATGATGGAATAAAAGAATACATTCTTGAGTTAAAGGAAAATTCTATATCTAAAAAAAGATTAAAAAATCTTGAGAAAATAATTAATGAAATAAATAGATATACAATTGATAAAAATTATCCTAAAATAATTTTTATTTGTACACACAATTCAAGGAGAAGCCAATTAGCTGAGATATGGGCTCATACTTTTAATTTTGTATTTGAAAAAAATATTAAATTTTTTTCAGCTGGGACAGTCAAAGATGAATTTAATAGTAGAGTAGCAAATGTTTTAAAGGAAATTGGATTTAAAGTAAAAAAAAAATCAAATAAATTCATTTTTAATTTTTCTGAAAACCATAATTCGATACCAATGAATTCAAAACTCATAGATGAGATTTATTTAAAAGATAATTTTATAACTATTATGACATGTTCAAATGCAGATAAAAACTGTCCAGTTATACCAAATGCATTAAGTAGAATTTTACTCTCATATGAAGATCCAAAAAAATTTGATTTCACCAATCAAGAAACTAAAAAATATAAAGAAACATCACAGAAAATTGCTTTAGAATTTTATTATTTATTCAAAAATCTAAAATGAAAAATATTATAAAAACATTTTATGGAATAGATACATCGAAAGTAATCCAAATAGATTCTAATGATAAGATGAATATTGGATATGGTAGCTTGAACTATAAAATAATCTCCAAGAATAAAAAATTTATATTAAAAAAATACAGATTGAGTGAAAGAAATTTGAATTTTGTTAGATCAGAAAACAAAATAATACATTTATTAAATAAAAAAATAAAAAATATTTTTCCTCAAATTATTTTAAATATTCATAAGGAAGAATTGACAATTGTAAAAAAAGAAAAGGCTATATATAGATTTCTTTCTTTTATAGAAGGTAAATTTTTGTCAGAATCAAAACATTCACACAAACTTTTCTCAAATTTTGGTAAAATTTTAGGTAAAATAAATAAGGAACTATTAAAAGTAGAAGACCAAAATATTGAATCAAGAAAAATTGAATGGGATATAAAACATCTTAATTGGAATAGTAAATATCTTAATTATATAGAAGACGTAGAAGGTAAAAAATTAGTTGAATACTTTCTGCTCCAATTTAATGAATATGTTTTACCTAATAATTATAATTTAAGAGAATCCATAATTCACAATGACGCTAATGATTGGAATATATTATTAAATAAAGATAATATAATAGGTATTATAGATTTTGGGGATATGGTTAAATCCTATTTGATTAACGAAGTTGCAATTGCTTTATCATATATTCTTTCAGATAAAAAAGATCCGCTAAACTGGATAGTTAAATTTTTAAAGCCTTACAATCAATCAGTAAAGTTAAAAGGTATTGAAATTGATTTATTATACTACCTTATTCCAGCAAGGTTATGTACGACAATTTTAAAATCCTCATTTCACGAAAAAGAAGATCCAACAGATAAGTATATTACAATAAGCAAAAAAGGAGCAATAAATTTATTGAAAAAGTGGATAACAATTAATCCAGTTTTTTTTCAAAACAAAATTAAAAAAGAACTTAACATTCCTATAAAGAACCCCACTTCCAATTTAGACTTAATTAAAAAAAGAAAAAAATACTTAAGTAAAGCCTATTCTCTAAGCTATAAATCTCCAATTCAAATAAATAGAGCCGCATTTCAGTATATGTATGACTCAAATGGAAACACCTATCTAGATGCATATAATAATGTTCCTATAGTAGGGCATGAACATCCTCGAATAACAAGATCAGCTCAGAAACAAATTGCAAAATTGAATACAAATACAAGATATTTATACCCTAATCTTACAGAATATTCTAAATTATTATTAAAAAAATTTCCTAAAAAATTCAATAAAGTGTTTTTTCTTAATTCAGGAAGTGCCGCAACTGACCTTGCCATAAGAATAGCTAAAACTCATACTCAAAATAAAAATATTGCTGTTTTAGAACAAGGATATCATGGCAATACTTCCCAAGGAATAAAAATTAGTCATTACAAATATTCTGGAAAAGGTGGATATCAAAAGAAAAAAAACATTATTGAATTACCAATACCAAATACTATAAATAAAAAACAAGGTTTTAAATACGATTCAAAACTAATTAAGTATGCAAAAGTAAAAATTAAAGAAAAAAAATCTTTATGTGCATTTATCGCTGAACCTATAGTTGGTTGTGCAGGACAGGTAGTTTTACCGAAAAATTATATAAAAAAATTGTTCCCAATAATAAAAAAACTTGGTGGTCTTTATATTTCGGATGAAACACAAACAGGCTTTGGTAGATTAGGAAAATATTTTTGGGGGTATGAAATGTATGATACTACTCCAGATATTATTATTCTTGGAAAACCAATTGGAAACGGTCATCCTATGGCAGCAGTGGTAACAACAGACAAAATTAATAACTCATTTGAAAATGGTATGGAGTTTTTTAGTTCATTTGGAGGTAATCCTGTATCATGCGAAATTGGAAAGACAGTACTAAAAATAATAGAAAAAGAAAACCTGCAAAAAAATGCATTAACTGTTGGAAATTATTTGATGGAAAACCTAACTATCTTAAAAAATAAATATAATATAATTCATGAAGTACGTGGGATGGGTCTTTTCATAGGAATTGAATTTAAAAATATTGATGAAACACCTGCAACACAAGAAGCCTTGTTTATAACAAATGAATTGAAAAAACAATTTGTTTTGGTATCAACTGATGGGAAATATAATAATGTGATTAAAATTAAACCACCATTATGTTTTTCTATTACTAATGCTGATCTTCTAATAAAATTACTTGAAAAAATTCTTCACAAACTAATTTAACCTATCAGATACTTCTTTATTTTTTTTAACAAAAATTGCTATTATACCTGATGATATAGCAGCAGTCAAAAACTGCCAACCGAAATTTTTAATTTGTCCAATTGGAGTAAAACTTTGAGGTATATCTTCCTCTAATTGTTCAATTGTAGCATCAATGGCCTCACCGCCAGTACCAAAGCCCTCCATCATAGAAACAGTACTTTCAATTACCAATTGACTTAACTTATCACCTAATTCAGGATCAATAATTTGAAAAAAAATAATTCCCCATATTAACTGAAATAAAGCAGAAAATAATGAAAGAATATAGAGATAAATAAAGGAATCTTTATAAGATAAAATACCACCAATCGAGTTTCTGTAATTAATTCCAAAATAAATTAACAAGGAAACAGATATTATAAGAACTGATATACCATACCACCATTTAACATACAAAGAAATATCAATAACATAAATTAGTAATCCGTAGATAATTAAAATTGATGTTAGTAAGAGACTGTTTGTGATTATATCAATTAAATAAGTATTTTGTTTAGATTCCATAAAAATAAGTTTTAGTTTAAACCAAAATTAATCAATCTCGTTAAAAAAATAAAAATAATTTACTTTATAAATAATGAATATAATAAAGGTTGAAAATGAGTTAAATGCATTAAAGAAACAGTTAGTATCACATAAGGTTTATGAAAAAATAAATAATGTAGATTCTTTAAAAATTTTCATGGAAAATCATGTTTATGCTGTCTGGGATTTTATGTCGCTACTTAAATCTTTACAATTGCATTTAACAACGGTTAAAATTCCTTGGACTCCAACAAAAGATAGTAATGCAGCAAGATTTATTAATGAAATAGTTCTCGAAGAGGAAACAGATATTGGCAATTCTAATATTTCCTCAAGTCACTATGAAATTTATATAGATGCAATGGAAGAAATTAAGGCTAATACTAGTAAAATTGAATCACTTCTAGAAAAAATAAAAGAAAAAAAATCAATTACACAAAGTTTAGATGAAATTGATGCTAAACTACCAATTAAAAATTTTATGCAATTTACTTTTGATACGATTGCTACTAATGAACCTCACAAAATTGCTTCTGTTTTTACATTTGGAAGAGAAGATTTAATTCCTAATATGTTCATTCAAATTGTTAAAAACATAAACAAAGAAAAAAATGTTTCAGCAAATAAATTAATTTATTATCTCGAAAGGCACATTGAGCTTGATGGAGATGATCATGGTCCCATTGCACTGAAAATGATCAGCAACCTATGTGGTAATAACAAAAAAAAATGGGATGATGTGATTGCTTATTCAAAGAAAGCAATTAAAGAAAGGATTAAACTATGGGATCACATTCTAGATTGTATTAATAAAAAATAGATTTTAAAATTAAGATAATTTATTCATTCTAAACCTTCTAGCTATATCCTCAACCTCATTATCTATATCATCAATCTCCTTAAATACTAATCTTAATTTCTTTTCTAAAGATTTTAAAGCTGATCTAGTATTATCATCAAGTTTATCTGATTTATGTAAAATAATTAAGTTATCTGCTGCCTTAGATATTTTTTCTTTGCTTTCATCAACAAATTGATCAAAAACTTTGAACTTGTCAGCATTCTTTTCATGCTCGTTATAAATAAACCCTATAGGATTTTCAGTCATAATAAAATATATTATCACTAATTTATTAA
>JBELBJ010000003.1:0-11705 GCA_042095375.1 Marinoscillum sp. | reverse complement strand
CAAATAATAAATCATCTCTTGAGATTAAAAATTATTCTTTTTCAAAAGATCGTGAAAAAATTTTAATTTTTACTAATACAAAAAAAGTTTGGAGATATGAAACAAAAGGAGATTATTGGGTTTTTGATTTAAAAGCTAAAGAGTTAAAAAAACTTGGAAACAATCTTCCTGAGTCAAGCCTAATGTTTGCAAAATTCTCGCCAGATGGAAAAAATGTAGCCTATGTAAGTAAAGAAAATTCAGTAAAAAATGCTGTTAGAAATAGTAGTACTAATGCCAATATATATATTGAAAATTTAGTAACAAATACAATAAAAAAAATTACAAGTTCAAATAACACAAAAAAATTAATTAATGGAACATTTGATTGGGCTTATGAAGAAGAATTTGATTGTAGAGATGGATTTTTATTTAATGAAGATGGAACAAAAATTGCTTTTTGGCAAATTGATGCTAATCAAGTTAGAGATTTCTTAATGATAAATAATACTGATTCAATTTATTCATTCAATATACCAGTCGAATATCCAAAAGTTGGTGAGTATCCTTCTCCTGCTAAAATTGGAGTAATTGATTTAACCAATGAAAATAAAATTACTTGGATGAAAATTCCAGGGCCAGCAAATAATAATTATTTGCCAAGAATGATGTGGGCCCC
Organism: Marinoscillum sp.; assembly: GCA_042095375.1. Taxonomy (GTDB): domain Bacteria; phylum Bacteroidota; class Bacteroidia; order Cytophagales; family MED-G16. Next base: position 11,047 of record JBELBJ010000003.1, on the reverse strand, counting down.
ATCATCGGATGAATTATATGTTCAACAATTAAATAGAAAACAAAATCATAGTAAAATTTTTATAGCAAATGCGTCTTCTGGATCTGTTAAATTATTAAGGGAGGAAAAAGATGATGCTTGGGTAGACATTAGAAATTCATGGCCAAATAATGATCAAGCAGGTTGGAAATTTATAAATGATGGGACAAACTTTCTATACGTAACAGAAAAAGATGGATGGTCTCATATTTATAATTTTAATGTTGAAACAAAAAAAGAATATTTAGTAACAAACGGAGAATATGATGTAATTCAACCACTAGGAATAGATGAAAAAAATGGAATTATATATTTTATAGCTTCTCCAGAAAATGCTACTCAAAGATATTTATATAAAACTGATATAAATGGGAATGGAAGTTTAAAAAAAGTTACTCCAAATATTTTAAAAGGATCTAATAGTTATCAAATAAGTCCTAAAGGTAATTATGCATTTCATAGGTTTTCTAACTATTTCACAAAACCAATGAATCAATTAATAAGTCTTCCTAGCCATAAATCAATGAAAAATGAAAAAAGTATATCTGAGAAGTTCAATCTCAAATTACAAAGTAATAGTGCGCTTAGTTTTTTTCAAATTACAACTGTTGATGATGTTACTATGGATGGATGGATAGTTAAACCAAAAAATATGGATCCTAAAAAAAAATATCCTGTTCTTTTTTATTTTTATAGTGAACCAGCTGGAACAACGGTAGTTGATCGATATGGAGTTGGAAACAATAGATTATATGATGGAGACATGCAAGAAGATGGCTATGTTTATGTATCATTTGATGGTAGAGGGACACCTTCCCCAAAAGGAAGAGGTTGGAGAAAAGCAATTTATAGGGGAATTGGAAAGGTTAATGTTAGAGATATGGGAATGGGAGCTTTAGAAGTTTTTAAAAAATATGAATTTATTGATACAAGTAGAGTTGCTGTTCACGGATGGAGTGGAGGGGGTTCTGCAACTTTAAATTGTTTGTTTCAATATCCTGAAATATTTCATACTGGAATATCAGTTGCTGCAGTTGCATATCAACTTTCATATGATAATATTTATCAAGAAAGATACATGGGAATTCCAGAGGAAACTTATCAGGATTTCATTGATGGATCTCCTTTAACCCATGTTGAAAACTTTAAAGGAAACCTATTATACATGCATGGTACTGCAGATGATAATGTTCATTATCAAAATGCTGAATTATTGATTAATGAATTAATAAAACATAAAAAGGTTTTTTATTTCATGTCTTACCCAAATAGATCTCATGGAATTAGAGAAGAAAACGCTTATCCGCATGTAGCTTTAATGTTTACTGATTTTTTAAGAAAAAACTGTCCTGCTGGAGGAAAATAATTTTTTATTTAAAACTTGAATTGATTTTTTTTAATTCAGATTTTCCAGGACACAGATCATTTTTATCTAACTGGTTTAAAGGTTTGTCCACAATATTTAATATTTCATTTAAATCTTTTGATTTTGGATCAATATACAACAATCCAGTTAAAACCTTTCCATCCTGATCCGACTTTTGTAGTTTTTTAATCGCCTCAACTTTATTTTCTGGATTATAGTTTTTTGAAGTCTTTTGAAGAGATACTATTGACCCGTCATGTAGTGTAACATTATGTGTTTTTCCTTTTTTATAGTTTGCGGTAATAGTATTTTCAATCGGAACAAAATCAGTTGCAGAAGAAACAGAACTATTATGTTCTCTTATATAATCATAACTTTTGGTTGAGTTTTTATGATTATTAAAAGTAACACATGGAGATATAACATCTAAAAGAGCAAATCCTTTATGCTTAAAAGCTGCTTTCATTAATGGTATCAATTGGTCTTTATCCCCTGAAAAACTTCTGGCTACAAAACTTGCACCTAGATTTAAAGCCATACCAACTAAATCTATTGGAGGAAATAAATTATCATCCCCATATTTACTTTTTGATTCTAAATCATTAGTTGCAGAAAACTGTCCCTTTGTAAGACCATAAGTCCCATTATTTTCAATTACATATATAACATTCAATTGTCTTCTGACAGCATGAACGAACTGACCTATTCCTATAGAAGCAGTATCTCCATCACCTGAAACTCCCAAGTAAGTTAATTTATAATTGGCAAGGCTTGCTCCTGTCGCAATGGAAGGCATTCTTCCGTGTACTGAATTGAATCCATGAGATTGTTTTAGAAAATAACCAGGAGTCTTAGATGAGCATCCAATCCCAGATAATTTTGCAACTTGATGGGATGCAATGTTAAGTTCAAAACAAGCTTCTACAATTGCAGCACTAATAGAATCATGACCACAACCTGCGCACAGGGTTGAAATGGGTCCCTCATAATCTCTTCTGGTCAGACCTAATTTGTTTTTTTTTAGTCTGGGGTGATAATTAGCAGGTTTAGTTATATAAGTCATGTTATTTCTCTTTAATTAATTCCTGAACTTTTTTTTCAGCTATATAGCTTTGTATTTCTTTACTAATAAAGTTTGCCGTAATTGGCATTCCATCAAAACAAAGAATAGAAATCATCTTATCAGGTGAAACATTAATTTCTGCTAGAATTAATTTTTTCATTTGTGCATCTCTATTTTGTTCAACAAGAAAAATTAAATCATGATTAATAATAAAATTATTAACTTCATCCCCAAAAGGAAATCCTCTAATCCTCATTGAATCTAATATAATTCCCTCATTATATAAATTATCTAAAGCTTCAATCATAGAATAATCAGACCCACCAAAATATATTACTCCTATTGAATTATTTGACGATTTAATAATAGGTTTTGGCATTAATTCTGAAGCTTTTTCATGTTTTTTTAATATCCTTGACATATTTCTTGCGTTTACTTTACCATCTTCCGTATAAACAGCATACTCATCATGAGAAGATCCCCTTGTAAAAAAAGCTCCTTTTTCTGGGTGGGTGCCTGGATATGTTCTATAAGGTATTCCATCCCCATCTATATCGAGATACCTTCCAAAGCTTTCAATTTCATCCAAATCAGCTTTAGATAGTACTTTTCCTCGATCATAAGAATATTTATCATCCCATTGAAATTCTTTGGTTGAAAAATCATTCATACCAATATCTAAATCAGAAAGAACAATTACTGGAGTTTGTAATCTATCAGCTAAATCAAAAGCCATAACTGAAAACTCAAAACATTCAGTAGGATTAGAAGGAATCAAAATAATATGTTTTGTGTCACCATGAGAAGCATAGGCACATAATAAGATGTCGGATTGTTGAGTTCTAGTAGGCATTCCAGTAGATGGCCCTCCTCTTTGAATATCAAATAAAACTACTGGAACTTCAGCAAAATATGCTAAGCCTAAAAACTCCGACATTAAAGAAATTCCTGGGCCACTTGTAGCTGTAAAAGCTCTTGAGCCATTCCAGTTTGCTCCAATAGCCATACCTATAGCTGCTAATTCATCCTCAGCTTGAACTATTGCAAATTTATTTTTTTGAGATTTTTTTTCAATTCTTAATTTTTGACAATATTTTGTAAATGATTCGGCAACAGAAGTGGATGGAGTTATAGGATACCAAGCACATACTGTTGCTCCTGCATAAACGCATCCTAACCCTGCAGCTTCATTCCCATTTGTAAGAATCATATCTTTAGTTTTATTTATTTTTTTAACTTTTATTTTACAAAAGTCTTTAAAATTTTGCTTAGCATAATTAAACCCCATTTCAAGTGCCTTAACATTTGGAGTTATAAGCTTTTCTTTTCCTCTAAATTTTTCAGATAATAAATTAACATATACACTTTTATCAATATTCAACAGATAAGATAGTGCGCCAACATATACAATATTTTTAAAAAGTAATCTTAATTTAGGGTTTGAAAATTCATTTACACATAATTGAGTAAGGGGTATTCCTATAATGTTAATGTCATCGCTTGCGAATTCCCTTTTCCAAGTAGAGTCATAAATTAGATATCCCCCTTTTTTTATTTCTGAAATATCTTCAGAGTATGATTGTGGGTTCATGGCAACTGAAATATCGACCCCTTCTCTTCTTCCTAAATACCCTTTAGCCGTAACTCTAACTTCAAACCAAGTGGGAAGACCTTGGATATTTGAAGGAAAAATATTTTTTGGACTAACAGGAATGCCCATTCTAAAAACTCCTTTAGCAAACATTTGATTTGCACTTGCTGATCCTGAACCATTTACATTTGCAAATTTTATTACAAACTCATTTACTGAATTAATTTTATTCATGCTACATTTTATTGTTGATTTCCATAGTAGTGTTGTGATTATATGTACGAGACTCTTCATATAAAAATGTTTGCATATCCCATGCGGCTGTTGGACAACGCTCAGCACATAGGCCGCAATGAACACAAACATCCTCATCCTTAACCATTACTCTTTTAGTTGGAAGTTCTTCTGAAACTAATAAATCTTGATTTTTATTGGTTGCTGGCACCCTCAATTTTTTTCTTAAGTTTTCTTCATTGTCATTTGTAACAAAATTGATTGTATCAGTTGGACATATGTCAACACACGCATCGCATTCAATGCATTTGCTTTCTGTAAAAACAGTTTGCACATCACAATTTAAACACCTTTGAGCTTCTTCAAATGCTAACTTCTCATCATATCCAAGTTCTACCTCAACTTTTAAATTTTTAAGTGATATTTTTTGATCTGCGTGAGGAACTAGAAATCTTTTTTGTTGAGATATATCATTATCATATGACCATTCATGCACTCCCATCTTTTGACTAACTAAATTAGTCATGGGATCAGGCCTATCTTTAAGATCTTCTCCTTTACAAAACTTATCTATTGATATTGCCGCTTGATGACCATGGGCTACTGCCCAAATAATATTTTCAGGTCCCCATGCAGCATCTCCACCAAAAAATATTTTATCATGAGTAGATTGAAATGTATTTTTATCAACAACGGGCATATCCCATTCACCAAATTCAATTCCAATATCTCTTTCTATCCAATTGTAAGCGTTGTATTGTCCTATAGCTACAAGAACATCATCACATTTAATTATTACTGGATCTTCGCCAGTAGGAATTAAAGATCTTTTTCCTTTTTTATCATATGATGGTTTTACTTTTTCAAATTCCATTCCGATTAATTTTCCATTTTTATGTAAAAATTTCTTAGGAACATGATTATCAATAATTGGAATATTTTCTTCCATTGCATCTTCAATTTCCCACTCTGAAGCTTTCATATCTTCAAAGGGACTTCTAACTATAACTTTCACATCATTAGCTCCTAACCTCAATGATGATCTACAACAATCCATTGCGGTATTACCACCTCCTAACACAATAACTTTTTTACCAATTGAAGTTGTATGTTCAAAAGCTATACTAGTCAACCAATCTATTCCTATATGAATATTTTTTTTAGCTTCTTCTCTGCCCTCAATTTGAAGATCTCTTCCTTTTGGTGCACCTGTTCCAACAAATACCGCATCAAAATTTTCTTCTAATAGGTATTTCATACTTTTAATTTCTGTATTAAACCTTGTTTCAATTCCCATATTTAAAATTTGATCAATTTCTTCATCTAAAACGTTAGTTGGTAATCTAAAAGAAGGAATATTTGTTCTCATCAAGCCTCCAGCTTTTGGGTCTTTATCGAATAGAACAAGATGATAACCTAAAACTATTAAATCTCTTGCAACTGTTAATGATGCTGGTCCAGCACCAATAAGGGCAATTTTCTTCCCATTTTTTTTTGGTATTTTAGGTAAACGATTCTGAATATTTTCTTTATAGTCGTATGCCACTCTTTTAAGTCTACATATTGCAACGGGTTTTTCATGTGTCCTAGTTCTTCTACATGCTGGCTCACAAGGCCTATCACATGTTCTTCCCAAAATGCCTGGAAAAACATTTGACTCCCAATTGATCATATATGCATCCGTATAATTTCCTTGAGCAATTTGTCTAATGTATTCAGGAACTGGAGTATGAGCTGGGCAAGCATACTGACAGTCAACAACTTTATGATAATATTGTGGATCACCTGTATCAGTTGGTTTCATTGGAGCATCATTAATAAAGTCATTTATTTTCTTCCTATTATCTAATGATTCTTTCTTATTATCTTTTATTTTATTTTTAAGGCTTTCCACTACTTTCCACTTTAACTTTTGAGCTTTAGCTAAGTCTTGAGTTTTTAAAGATTCTCTCAAATCAAATCCTAAATTAGAACGAAGGGTTCTGGGGACAGCAACTTTAACCCACCAAGTTTTATGTCTTTTGAAAAGATATTTTTTGTCCATTTTTAGAATAAATTAATGTTTGTACCTTACAAATTTGGATGTATACCATACAATAATAGTATTTTTTTTAAAAAATTCTAATGTATGGTACAAAATAAAAAATGTACCTTACAGTATATCATTAGAAAATACAGACTGTAAGGTACATGTTATAGTTAGGTCAATTCAATTTAAAATAATTAAATTAATACATTAAATTTTCATACAAATATATTTTAATACTATATACTCATTTATACCATATTTAGAGCCTTCTCTTCCATACCCACTCTCTTTTACACCACCAAATGGAGCTAAGTTGGTTGATATAAACCCGGTATTAACTCCAACCATCCCATATTCTAAAGCTTCAGCAGTTCTCCAAATTTTACTATTATCTTTCCCATAAAAATAAGCAGCAAGACCAGCCCGAGTATTATTTGCAGTTTTGATAATTTCTTTTTCATCATCAAAAGAATAAATGGCAGCAACAGGACCAAAAATTTCAGCTGAACATATTAACATATTATCAGAGATATTAGTAACAATTGTAGGTTCTATAAAATTATCTCCTTTACTATGTTTTTTTCCTCCTAATAAAATTTTAGCTCCTTTGCTTAAAGCATCATCTAAAATCTTTAATACTTTATTTGTGGCCTTCTTATTTATTAAAGGTCCTATTTCAACAGAAGGGTCTAGTCCAGATCCGAGTTTCTGATTCTTAACCTTTGAAATAAATTTTTCTAAAAATAATTTATATATTCCTTCTTGAACATAAATTCTATTTGCACAAATACAAGTTTGTCCAGAATTTCTAAACTTTGAGAGCATAACTCCTTCAACAGCTGAATCAATATCAGCATCATCAAAAATTATGAAGGGAGCATTTCCCCCAAGTTCCATTGAGAGTTTTTTTACAGTAGAAGAAGATTGTTTAATTAAAATTTTTCCAACTTCGGAAGAACCGGTAAAAGATATCTTCTTAATTTTAGGAGATTTGGTTAAAACCTCACCAATATTTTGAGGGTTGTTAGTAGTAATAACATTAAAAACGCCTGGTGGAAATCCTGCTTTTTCAGCTAAATAGGCAAGAGCCAAAGCTGAAAGGGGGGTATCTTCTGCTGGCTTTAAAACTACAGTACATCCAACAGCTAAGGCAGGAGCTACTTTACGAGTTACCATAGCAATTGGAAAATTCCAAGGGGTTATCGCTGCTACTACTCCAATGGGTTGTTTTAGAACTATAATCCGTTTATCTGATTCATTTGAAGAGATTGTATCTCCATATATTCTTTTAGCCTCTTCAGAAAACCAATCTACGAATGAAGCTCCATAATCAATTTCACCTAATGATTCTTTAAATGGTTTTCCTTGTTCTAAGGTTATAATTCTAGCAAGATCATTTTTATTTTTAAGAATTAATTTATGCCATTTTCTAATTATTTGTGATCTTTTAGATATCGTCAGCTCTTTCCAAATGGTAAAAGCATTGTATGCAGAATCAATAGCTTTTTTAGTTTCCTCCTCACCACAGTCAGCAACAGAATTTAATAATGAAAAATCTAGTGGATTATAAACTGAAAACTTTTTATTTGAATAAGAGTTAATCCACTCATTATTAATAAAAGATTTATTTCTTAATAATTTTTGGTTTTTTATCTCTTTCATAAAGAAGACATATCAATTACATATCTATATCGTACTTTTCCAGATACTGTATTATCAAAAGCTAAATTTATTTTTTCTATGGGTATTATTTCTACTTCAGGATAAATATCGTTGCTATGACAATAGTTAATCATTTCTTGAGTTTCTTTAATACTACCAATAGAGGAACCAACAATCCCTTTCCTTTTGTCTATTAAGTCAAAACCTGAAATCTTATGAGGTTCTGTAGGAAGACCAACTGTCATAATTACGCCATCGGTTCTCAGCCAAGAGAATAGTTCACTCATATTTCTATTTGAGGAAACTGTATCTAAAATAAAATGACAAGAATTCAATGCTTCTTTGGATTCTTCTTTATTTTTTACATTTACAAAGCTATGAGCTCCTAAAGATAATGATTCTTCTCTTTTATTTTCAGAAGTACTAAAAACTGTAACATTAGCCCCAAAGGAAACAGCAAATTTTAATCCCATATGACCCAGGCCACCTAGGCCTGCAATACCTACTTTATGATTTGATCCTATTTTAAAGTTTTTCAAGGGTGAGTAAGTTGTAATTCCAGCACATAATAAAGGTGCTGATTTTTCCTTATTCATTCCGAGTGGAATTTTTACTATATAATCTTGGTTTACAACTATAGATTTAGAGTAGCCCCCATAAGTTATTGTTCTAGTCCCATACTCATATGAGTTATAAGTTAACACAATACCTTTCTCACAATAATGGTCTAAATTATTTTTACAATTTCGGCATTGGCCACATGAATCCACATATACTCCTACACCAACATCATCTCCAACTTTAAATTTTTTTACTTTTGAGCCAACCTTGTTTACAATTCCAATAATTTCATGTCCAGGAACAATTGGATAAATGGTTGATCCACCCCATTCATTTCTTGCCATATGAATATCAGAATGACATACTCCACAATATTCAATATTAATATAAACATCATAATCACTACACTCTCTTCTAGTTATATCCAACGGCTGTAATAAAGAATCTGATGACGCAGCAGCATAAGATTTTATTTTGTTCATTTTTATTTTTTTGTCTTATTGAATGCTTCTCTACTCAATGCTTCATACTTATTCTTATCTCCAACCATTATTAGATTTTTATCATCAACTTTTCTATTTGTATAATTTGCCATTTTGCCTGTTTTAGTACATATAGCATGAAGTTTAGTTACGTATTCTGCAATTGCCATTAGATTTGGCATTGGACCAAAAGGCTTGCCTTTATAATCCATATCCAGTCCAGCAACTATTACTCTTTTTCCATCATTTGCTAGCTTGTTACATACTTCGATAATTTCATCACTAAAAAATTGAGCCTCATCAATTCCAACAACCTGAGCATTTTGAGAGAATTTTAGAATTTCAGACGGTCTTTCAATTATTTTTGATTTTAAAAAATTTTCGTTGTGAGAAACAATTTTCTTTTTTTTAAACCTTGTATCCTCTTTAGGCTTAAATATTTTTATTTTTTGTTTTGCTAGTTTCACTCTCTTAGCTCTTCTAATAAGTTCCTCTGTTTTTCCAGAAAACATCGAGCCACATATTATCTCTATCCAGCCAAAATTGTTTTTTTTATTTTTTAATCTTTGAGAGCACATGTTGTTAAGTTCTTTTAAGTAATAAATTGTACCCCTAAAGATACTTATCTCGAACTCTTTTTACAATAAACTATTTGAAATAAGAAATCTAGCTGATTTACTAAAAAAGAGGGTGTATATTTTGAAAAAAGAATCCTAATTAATTAAATGAAAGGAATAGTAATAATATGTTGTTATAAGTCTTTTCCGTTTTTATAATTGTATATTGTCTTTCTTATCATTGTAAAATTAAAAAATAATAATATCAAACATCCAAGATTTTCACAAGCAAAAGGAGATGAATTTTCAAAATCTTTAAGAAGGAAAGTAAATAAATACTTTAGGACAAAAAATATTAGTAAAAATGCTAATAATAGTATGGTTATTAAGACCGCTATAATGCTTACAATATTTTTATTACCCTTTATAATCTTAAACTCTGGAGTCGTTAATAGCTCATTGGTTCTTTTTTTATTATATATAACAAGTGGTATTGGAATGGCAGGTATTGGAATGGCTGTTGGGCATGATGCTATTCATGGTTCATACTCAAAAAATCAAAAAATTAATAAACTTATTAGTTACTCTTTCAATCTAATTGGTGCTAATGCTACAGTTTGGAAAATTCAACATAATGTGCTTCATCATACTTATCCTAATATTGAGCATGCTGATGATGATATTAATGTCCCTATTTTTCTTCGATTTTCACCTAATGCTAAAAAGTATTGGATTCATAAATTTCAACACATTTATATTTGGTTTTTCTATTCGCTTTCTACTTTATCATGGGTAACTGCAAAAGATTTTATTAGGATTAATAGATATCATAAAATGGGTTTTCTAGTTAAAAAAAATGAATTTAGAAATGCAGTTTTAAGTATTATAGCATGGAAGATTTTATATTATTCTTTTGCACTTATTCTCCCCATTATTATGGTAGAATTACCATGGTGGCACGTATTATTAGCCTTTATTACACTACATTTATTTACAGGGCTTTTTATTAGTTTAGTATTCCAAGTTGCGCACATTACTCCAAGTTCTAAATTTCCTATGCCTGATGATAATGGACTGATAGCTGGTGATTGGTCAACTCATCAGTTTGCAACTACTGCCAATTATTCTCCTAAATCTAAATATTTTTCTTGGTTTATAGGAGGTTTAAATTATCAAATAGAACATCATTTATTGCCATTGGTTTGTCATGTGCATTACAAAGAATTATCTAAAATTGTTATAAAAACTGCAAAAGAATACGGAATGCCTTATAGCTCTAACAAAACTTTTTTTAAAGCGATACAAGCTCACTATAAAATGATTTATAAATTAGGTCATGAGCCCTTTATAAAATAGTGTAGATTTAGAGGTCAAATAATAATTCATATAGGTATTAAAAACAATAGCCCCCATTTTGTACACAATTTAATGTACCCGGGGTGGGACTTGAACCCACACGGACTTTAAGGTCCACAGGATTTTAA
>JBELBJ010000002.1:61078-135468 GCA_042095375.1 Marinoscillum sp. | reverse complement strand
GTGCTATAACTGAAAATGTTTTATCTCCAAAAAACTTAATGCCTTCTAAAAATTCATATATGATTCAAACATCAAAACCTATATCACCAGCAATTAATTCTTCTTTGACATTTCTTTACGGTCAGGGCATTAATTTTTTATATATTTCACCTAATATTTCATATGATATTAATTCTGATTTTGATTTAAATTTTATAGGACAATTGTTTTATGCAAACGTAAATGGGAATTTTAAAAGTCTTATGAATGGAATCTATCTACAATTAAGATATAGCTATTAATATCCATTTTGAATTTTCCATAGATCATAATCTCCCTGATTTATTTTATATCCCCAATGTAGTAAAGATTGTCTCACAGCTTTCGAAAAACTATAATCATCTATGGTTGTATTTTTATCGTATATTTTTTTATAAATATAATTTCTCCACCTTCCTTTTTTACCACAAAAATTGTCCCATCTTTTTATTTGTCTTTTATCGTCTTTGGTTCTTCTACCAATATAATATCTACAATACCATTGAAACCATCCTCTCGGATCTTGAGAATGAATCCATCCTTTCTTTTCCCATTCATGTTGATTTTGTCCTGATTTTATTTTAAAAAAATTGATATTCTTATTGTACTTGTCTGAGAGATAAAATTTTTTTGGAACATCATTAAACCAATCTGAAGGGAATTCCTTGTAATCTATATCAATATTAGAATTGAATGAATTAAAATAAATTCCACCAAATGAACCCATTTTAATTATTTCTTTAGGGCTTAAGTTAGGTTGAAAACTCATTCTTCTTTTAATGATTCAATCTCTTTTAAGATTTCATTAGCTTCGAACATTTTTTCATCACTCTCTTTTCTACTGATTGTTGATAGTTTAAATGATTCTTTTAGAAGTTTATTATATTTTTCTAACAACTTCTCTTTTTTACTTTTCTTTTTAAATAATCCAAACATAAATTGTGTAAACGAGAATAATTTTAATAAGTTTAATTAATAGTTAATTTTATCAAAAATATAAAGTGAACAAAATTATTTCAAAAAAAATTTTTATATACATTTTATTTTTTGTTTTATATCCAAAAATAGTTTCAGCCATTTCTTTAGACAATTCAATTGATCAAAATGATACAATTTTATATGATTTAATAATTAAAAATGGTTTTATATACGATGGGTCTGGAGGTATGCCTTTCAAGGGCGATTTAGGTATTATAGATGATAAAATTGAATTTATTGGAAATTCAGTAGACTTAAAATCAAAAAAAATAATTTTTGCCGATGGAAAAGTAGTCTCTCCAGGATTTATTAATATGCTAAGTTGGGCAGTTGATGACCTTATAATTGATGGAAGATCTCAAGGAGATATAAGACAGGGAGTTACATTAGAAGTTTTTGGTGAAGGTGTTTCAATGGGTCCTCTAAATTCTGAAATGCAGAAAGATCGAACTGCAAATGGTTTAGGTATTGGTGAAGTAGATTTTGATTTGAATTGGGTTACGCTTGGTGACTACTTACAGTTTTTAGAAAATAAAGGTGTATCTCCCAATGTTGCTTCATTTGTTGGAGCTACAACTTTAAGAGTTCATCAAATTGGATATGAAGACCGTCCTCCAACCAATCAAGAATTGGATTCAATGAAATTATTAGTAAGGCAGGCAATGGAAGAAGGAGCTATGGGTATTGGATCCTCCTTAATTTATGCGCCCGCATTTTATGCTTCTACTGATGAATTAATTGAAATATGTAAAGTAGCATCGGAGTATGGAGGAATTTACACTTCTCATCTTAGAAGTGAGGGAAATAGATTTTTAGAAAGCGTAGATGAATTTCTAAAAATTGCTTCTGAAGCAAATATAGATTCAGAAATTTATCATTTGAAAGCAGGAGGAAAAACAAATCACTACAAATTAGATTTGGTAATTAATAAAATTGATTCCGCTAGAGCAGCTGGTTTAAATATTACAGCTGATATGTATACTTATACTGCTGGTGCTACTGGTTTAGATGCATCTATGCCTCCTTGGGTACAAGAAGGTGGATATTCAGAATGGAAAAAAAGATTACAAGACCCTGAAATTAGAAAGAAAGTAGCTAAAGAGATAAGTACTCCAACCGATGAGTGGGAAAATTTATATCTCCAGGCAGGTTCTCCAAAAAATTTAATTCTTATAGGATTTGCAAACCCTGATTTAAGATATTTAACTGGTAAAACATTGGATGAGGTTTCTAGAATAATGAAAAAAGATCCTGTTGAAACAATGATTGATTTAGTAATTGAAGATGGAAGTAGGGTAGGAACTGTTTATTTTATTATGTCAGAGGAAAATATAAAGAAAAAAATTGCCTTACCATGGATGAGGTTTGGTTCAGATGCAGGTTCAATGACACCTGAAGGAAAATTTTTAGAATCTAATACACATCCGAGAGCTTATGGAAATTTTGCAAGGTTATTAGGAAAATATGTAAGAGAAGAGAAAGTCATTTCTTTAGAAGAAGCAATAAAAAAATTAACATTAAACCCTGCAAAGACATTGAAAATTAAAAAAAGAGGATTATTAAAAAAAGGATATTATGCAGATATTGTAATTTTTGACAAAGATAAGATAATAGATTATTCAACTTTTTCAAATTCTCATCAATTTAGTACTGGTGTAGTTCATGTTTTTGTAAATGGCACACAAGTACTTGAAGACGGTGAGCATACAGGTGCTTTACCTGGACGTTTTATAAAAGGTCCTGGGTATAAAAAATAAATTTATTTATAGTTTGGAAAATCTATTTTTTTTTTAACTGATGGGTTTTTATCTCCGAAATATATAACATCACATCTGCAGTTTAATTCAATATATTTATCAATTATTTTTATAGTTTTTCTGTCAAAGTAGCTCAAAAAAAAGATTCTATCTTTTAAATGAATTATACCATCAGGAGGTAATACATTTCCAGATTTTCTTACAGCAGTCCTAGCATCTTCAACACATGACATTATATCCCAACATACTTTTTTTTTCTCTTCGCAGCTGAGTAATAAAAGTAAAATACATTGAAAAAATAAAATGTTTTTATAAAATGAGTTCATAATTATTTTGCTAAATTAAAAAATCATTTTATAATTTGTTGTTGAAATGGAATTTCTAATTCAAAATTACCTATTTATATTATTATTTTTGTGGGGTATTCCTAGCACCTATTTTAGAAGTAACTTCAGAAAAATAGTATACCAAACAGATGATTGGAAAATTAATATTAAACCAGTTTTTGTTAAAGAGTTAAAAGCACTTTTTTTTAATATATATCCAGATAATAAAAATTATTTAAAGCAAAGAAATATCTATCGGTTTTATCTTTTAGTTTATATTGTTCTTATACTTATTTATACGATTTTTTATTAGCAAACTATATTCAAGATAGGATGGATTTTATATATATTTTTTTTATCCTTGTAATCCTTTAAATATCTAAAAATGAAAAATATTATTATTATAGTTCTATTCGTATTATCCCAAAACTTTTTATTTTCACAAGAAATTGATTTTATAGAGTATGATTTAGATAATGGAATGCATGTTATTCTTCATAGAGATGCTAGTGTTCCTCTAGTTGTCACATCAGTTATGTACCATGTTGGAGCAAAAGATGAAGATCCTGAAAGAACAGGTTTTGCTCATTTTTTTGAACATCTTTTATTTGAAGGCACCAAAAATATTCCTAAAGGAGAATTTATGAAAATTGTTGAAAGAAATGGTGGTTCATTAAATGCTAATACTAGTAATGATAGAACATATTATTATGAGTTTTTTCCTTCAAATAAACTTGAATTGGGTTTGTGGCTAGAGTCAGAAAGATTGATGCATCCAGTTATTGATGAAAAAGGTGTTGAAACTCAAAATGAGGTAGTTAAAGAAGAGAAAAGATTAGGAGTTGATAATAGTCCATACGGTCACTTATTTGAACAAATACTTCTTAGTTTATTTAAAAAACACCCTTATAGATGGACTACTATTGGTTCTATGGATCATTTAGATGCGGCTACATTGGAAGAATTTCAGGAGTTCAATAAGAAATTTTATGTTCCTAATAATGGTGTATTGGTTGTAGCTGGAAATTTTGAAATTGATGAAACAAAAAAAATGGTAGAGGATTATTTTGGACCAATACCAAGAGGTAATGATGTTCCAAGAATAAATATAAAAGAGGATCCTATAACTGAAGAAACTAGAAAAGAATTTTTTGATGCTAACATTCAAATACCTATGGTATTGGTTTGTTATAGAACTCCATCAATGAAAAGTAGAGATGCGTATGTTTTAGATATGATATCTACAATACTTAGTGATGGAAAAAGTTCAAGATTATATAAAAAAATGGTAGATGAAAAAAAGATTTCATTGCAAGTTCAAGCTGTTAATTTGGGTTTGGAAGATTATGGTGGGTATGTAATTTTGTCTCTTCCTTTGGGAGAAAATTCGTTAGATGATTTATTGGTTAATATTGAAGAGGAGGTGGTTAAATTACAAAATGAACTTATTTCAGACAGAGAGTATGGTAAACTTCAAAATATTTTTGAAAATAACTTTGTAAGTTCAAATGCTTCTATGGCAGGTGTAGCAAATTCATTAGCTAGGTATTATATGCTTTACGGGAATACAAATTTAATTAATGATCAAATTGATATTTATAAATCAATCACTAAAGAGGAGATAAGAGATGTAGCAAGAAAATATTTGAAAAAAAATCAGAGAGCTATCATAGATTATTTACCAAAAAAAGATGAAGCTCAATAAAAAAAATATTATGAAAATTCAAAATTTAATTTCAATCCTATTTTTAATTTTTTCTTTTGTTTCCTATGGTCAAATCGATAGATCTAAACCTCCAAAATCGGGGCCTGCACCAGTAATAAATTTAGGCAAACCACAAACTTTTACATTAAAAAATGGTATAAAGGTTCTTGTTGTTGAAAATAATAAATTGCCGAGAGCTTATGCTAATCTATCAATAGATAATAAGCCTGATTATGAAGGTAAAATTAAGGGGGTTTCTTCGTTAGTAAGCTCATTAATGGGAAATGGTACTAAAAATCAATCAAAAGATGATTTTAATGAAGAAATAGATTATATGGGAGCAACTCTCTCGCTATCAGCAAGTGGAGGGTATGTTTCATCTTTGAAGAGATATTTTCCAAGAGGTCTTGAAATGATGGCAGATGGATTAATAAATCCTACTTTTTCTGAGGAAGAATTTGATAAAGAAAAAAACATTTTAATTGATAATGTTAAATCTTACGAGAAGAGTGTTCAAGATATAGCTGATAGGGTAAATGACAAATTAGTTTACGGGGGAGAACATCCTTTTGGTGAATTTATTACGATTGAGTCTATTAATAATATAGGTCTTGATGATGTAAAGAATTATTATGAAACATTTGCTAAGCCAAATAATGCTTATTTGATAATAGTGGGAGATGTCGACTTTGAAGAAATTAAAAAGAGTGTAACAAAGCTTTTTAATAAATGGAAGAAAGGAAATATTATTGAATCCGAATTACCGGAATCACTAGATTTAGATCAAGTTGAAGTCAATTTTATTAATATGCCTAATGCAGTTCAGTCTGAAATTTATGTTAATAATTTAATTAAAATTTCAATGTCTCATCCTGATTTTTTTGCCTTAAAACTAGCTAATCAAATTTTAGGTGGTAGCGCTACGGCTAGATTATTTATGAATTTAAGAGAAGATAAAGGATTTACTTATGGGTCTTATTCTAGCGCATCAACAAGTAGATATATATCAAGTTTTTCTGCTTCTGCAAGTGTTAGAAATGAAGTTACGGATAGTTCAGTTGTAGAAATTATAAAAGAAATAAATAAAATTAGAAATGAGAATGTAACTGAAGAAGAGCTTGCAGGGGTTAAAGAAAAATATGTTGGAAATTTCATAATGTCTACTGAAAGACCATCAACAATTGCTGGATATGCTTTAAATATTGATAAGTTTAATTTACCTCAAAATTTTTATGAAACTTATTTAGAAAATTTTCAGAAAGTAACTGTGAATGATATTAAAAGGGTTGCTAATAAATATTTCTTAGCGGATAACTTAAGAGTTGTAGTGGTAGGAAAAGGATCTGAAATACTTCAAAATATTGAAAAATTACCTTATAAAGTCTCTTATTATGATACTTATGGTAAACAAACTATAAGACCAGATTTTTCTAAACCAATAGGTATTACAAAATCGTCTATATTAAATAAATATTTTGAAGCAAGAGGTGGAAAAGAAAAAATAGAAAAAGTAAATGCATTAATGACAATGGGTGAAGCAGTTTTGCAAGGAGGAGCTATGACTTTAAATCTTGTAACAATTCAAGCAAAACCAAATAAGTTGTCAGTAATGATGTTAATGATGGGAAATATTATGATGAAGCAAGTATTTAATGGTGAGGATGGGTATATTATGCAACAAGGCCAAAAAATACCTTTTCCGGAAGAAGAAAAGCAAAAGTTAATTTCATCTTCTCTTCCTTTTGAAGAGTTGAGCTGGATAGATGATGAAAATGTAACTTTTAGTTCTGTCTCTGAGGAGGATGGTTTAAAACAATATGTTTTAAAAATAGATGATAAAACAACAGTATTCTTTGATGCTGATTCAGGTCTAAAAACTAAGCAAGTTACTATGGCTCCTACTCCTCAAGGGGAAATGAGTCCTCAAGCAACAATTTATGAAGATTACAGAGAAGTTGATGGAATACTTTTTCCTTATTTGATTAAAATACCTATGGGTCCTCAAATGTTAGAGTTTAATACAAAAGAAATCCAATTAAACCCTGCTGTATCAGACTCTGATTTTAATTAGAGAATTTATAATAATACTAATGTCTGATTTTGAAATTAATATAAACTCAATTTTGAAGGAACTTAATCTTTCAAAAAATAATTCTGGTACCTCATCAGGAAAAAATTGGATTGAATCATCATTTACTTCAAGAAAAGTGTTTTCACCCGTAGATGGTAATTTGATTTCATCTGTTTTTGAAACCGACCAGAAAAATTATAGTAAAATAGTTTTATCATCTAGAAAAGCATTCAAAGATTGGAGAAAAATTCCTGCACCAAAAAGAGGTGAGATAGTTAGACAAATTGGTAATGAATTAAGAAAGAAAAAAAATGCTCTTGGAGCATTAGTTTCATATGAAATGGGTAAATCAATACAGGAGGGTCTTGGCGAAGTACAAGAAATGATTGATATATGTGATTTCTCTGTTGGATTATCAAGACAGTTATATGGTTTGTCAATGCACTCTGAAAGACCTAATCATAGAATGTATGAGCAGTGGCATCCGCTAGGAATTGTTGGAATTATTTCTGCATTTAATTTTCCAGTTGCTGTTTGGAGTTGGAATGCAATGATAGCTTTGGTTTGTGGAAATGTTTGTATTTGGAAACCATCTGAAAAAACACCACTTTCTGCTATTGCATCTCAAAAAATAATATCTGATGTTTTTAAAAAAAATAATATTGATGAGGGAGTTTGTTCTTTAGTTACTGATTGTATAGATAAGAAAATTGGGCAGGAAATGTTAAAAGATAAAAATATTAATTTAATTTCTGCTACAGGTTCAACTAGAATGGGAAAGATTGTAGCAGAAATTGTTGGCAAAAGATTAGGTAAGGTATTATTAGAGCTCGGTGGCAACAATGCAATAATTATTTCAAATAAAGCTGATCTTAAAATAGCAGTTAGAGCTTCTGTGTTTGGTGCAATTGGTACAGCTGGACAAAGATGTACATCAACAAGAAGATTAATTATACATAAAGATATTTTTGATGAGTTTAAAAAACAATTGATAGTTGCATATAAACAGATTAAAATTGGAAACCCATTAAATCAAAGTAATCATATGGGACCACTCATTGATAAAAATGCTGTAGACCTATATCTAAAAGCTATTGAAAAAATAG
Organism: Marinoscillum sp.; assembly: GCA_042095375.1. GTDB lineage: Bacteria > Bacteroidota > Bacteroidia > Cytophagales > MED-G16. Next base: position 127,507 of record JBELBJ010000002.1, on the reverse strand, counting down.
AGTATGAGGGTGGTAAAGAAGTAGTGAAAGGTGGAGTGTTGAGAGGAAAAGAATATAAATCAAATTGTTATGTAAAACCTTCCATATATGAAGTTAAAAATGAATTTTCAGTTGTTCAGGATGAAACTTTTGCTCCAATATTATATTTAATAAAATATTCTAATTTAGATGAGGCAATTAATATTCAAAATAATGTTCCACAAGGGTTATCATCTTCAATTATGACTAAAGATTTATCTGAATCAGAGAAATTTCTATCTTCATCTGGTTCTGATTGTGGAATTGCAAATGTGAATATTGGCACTTCAGGAGCGGAAATTGGTGGTGCTTTTGGTGGAGAAAAAGATACTGGTGGTGGAAGAGAGTCCGGTTCTGACTCATGGAAATCTTATATGAGAAGACAAACTAACACCATAAATTTTAGCGATGAACTTCCTCTTGCTCAAGGAATTGAATTTGATTTTTAATCAAAAATTCATCTTAAATTATTTGATATTTGACTCTTAAGAATCTTTTATATTATTTTTGCATTCTAATTTTAAACTATTTTAATCATGAAAAAACTTTTATTTATTTTTTTATTTTTTACTATTGCAACTTTTACTAATGCTCAACAGATATATTGGAATTGTTATAATATAGTTGTTGACAATGAAGTTGCTTTAACAAAGGCCCTTGATGATTTTATGCAGACTGAGTCAGGTAAATCTATGACTCCAGCATCACTCTCTGAAATGGCTAATAGTGGATCTAAGTACAATGCTACCCATGGTCTTTGCTTTTTTTCTCCTGACGCTTCAGCTTTAGAGTCAAATAGAGAAAAATTAAATAATTTACAAGCAGGTGTTTTGATGAGTACTTGGGATTCTGAGGTGAATATTGAGTCTTCTATATTAGGTCAATCCCTAATTGCCGACCCTTCAGCTTTTGATTTAAGTTTTAATGTGCTAGTTCAAATTAATGTAAAGGATCCTGCATTTTATGGAGCTGCTTTTGCAAAAATGAAGGAAGAAACAGCTAGTTTGTATAATGGTTCTTTAGAATTACACGAAGCTCTTGCGGGTCAGGAAACTGGCGTTACTCATATAGTTGTAGCTAGAGCAAAAAATATGGCAGAATGGATTTCAGGAAGAAATAAAATTTTTGCATCAGATGCATTCCAAAACTTTTCTTCTTCTGTAAGAAATATTTCTGAAGTTTTGGATATTCATTCAGCAAGAGTTCTTAAGCAGTACAATGTAAATTAATTCAATTTAAAAGCCCTCTTTTTTTAAGGGGGGTTTTTTTAAATTTTCATTAGTTTATCAAAGAATTTATTTGTTATTGTAAAGCTCCTCCCATTTTCAATGTGAAGACTATTGTCAGGCTTCCCATTTGCCGTATGATATTTTACAATATGATTTTTAAATTTTTTAAAGTTTTTTATTCTATATCTTCTACCACAGTCATCAATTAAATCGATTTCTTTCATTAACCTTTTTTAACAATTAAAATAGAACTAATAAGGTATAACATCGTTTCATTGATATATACTCTCGTATATTTTAAGTTTAGTTTGGTTTGTAAAAACCCTCCTTCAAATCAGGAGGGTTTTTTTTTATCCATTCTTATCATCTTCTTGCTCTTCTTCATTAGTTTCTTCACAATCATCTACGCATGGTAAGGAATCTTCAAATCCACAAGATATTATATTCATGCTAAATGATAAAAACAATAGAAGAGTTATGATTCTAATCACTGTTCTCATATTTAAAATTAGTTATTATAAATAAAAAAGGCAGAAATATTATCTGCCTTTTTCTTGGAAATAAAATTATATAATTACCATCCTATCCCATAGTAAGCTTTTACACCATTTGGATATATTCCTTCTACTAATACACCATCATTTTTTGGTAATTGTGATAGCATAGATGATAAATCTTCAACATTTGTTACTTCTTTTTTATTAATTGATGTTACTACAAATCCTTTTGCAATCCCAGATGATTTCCATTTTCCCTTTTCAATCTCAATTATTTGCGCGCCACCATTAATTTCCAGTTCCTCTTTTAGTTTTTTATTTATATCTGCAAAAACTGCACCATCATATTTAAAATTGTTTGAATTTGCAATAATTTCTGTTGTTCCTAATGTATTTTTTAAAGTTGCAATTGTAGTTCTTGTTTTACCATCTCTTATGTATGTAACTTTAATTTTATCTCCAGGTCTATTTATCGCAACCATTTCCTGAAGATTAGAAACATTTTTTACTTCAATATCATTAATGGCAACAATAACATCACCTTCTTCTAAGCCTGCATCATCGGCACCTCCTTCATCATTTACACTAGCTATCCTTACACCAAATAGCACAGGTATATCATATTCTTTTGCAATTTCAGCATTTAGATCCTGAATGCTAATTCCAAGAAGAGCTCTTTGTACAACACCAAATTCAACTAAATCATTATAGACTTTGTTGACTAAATTAGAAGGTACAGCAAATGAGTATCCAGTAAAACTCCCTGTTCTACTTGCTATTGCTGTATTTATACCTACAAGATTTCCTGCTAGATCGACAAGAGCGCCACCAGAATTCCCGGGGTTTACTGGTGCTTGATGTTGAATAAATGATTCTATTTGTAAATTATTTTTATCTCTAAGTATTCCTATATTTCTTGCTTTAGCACTTACAATTCCAGCGGTTACAGTTGATCTAAATTCAAATGGTGATCCTATAGCTAATACCCACTCTCCGATTTGTAATTTATCTGAATTACCAAAACTTGAAAAAGGAAGATCTGATGCTTCTATTTTGATTACAGCAAGATCTGTAGTGGGGTCAGTTCCTTCAATACTTGCCTTAAATGTTCTATTATCATTTAGTAGTACTTCTATTTCTTCAGCATTATCAACTACGTGATTGTTTGTTACTATGTAACCATCTTTTGATAATATAACACCCGAGCCAGTTCCTCTCTGTTTTGGTGCTTCTCTTTCTCTTTCAGAATATCTTTCTCCAAAAAAATCTCTAAACATATCTTCAAAGGGACTTCTTCCAACATAATTTTTTCCCTGATATGTTGTTCTAATATGAACAACTGTTGGTGTAACTTTTTTAGAGGTATTAATAAAGTTTAAGCCTTTAGGAACTAATACATCAGTTGTATCCACTACATAATTAGTAAATTTTATTTCTTTATTGTATGCTTCATTTGATTGTCTTACATCATCGGATGCCATAAAATAATAACTTCCTACTCCAAATGTTCCACCCATTAATGAAGAAATAATAACAATTAATATTGATTTTCTAAGCTTTTCCATTTTAAAAATAATTTTTTACAAATTTATAACGCTATAACGAAATAAACTATAAATAGGATATCGATATTAACATTGTTTAACATAAAAAAAGGGATAATAATTATTATCCCTTTTTTTGTATAGATATAACCTTCTTATTTTATCTGAATAGTATTTTTAACTACTTTTTTTTCATCTTTTGGAATGCTAATATTTAGAATTCCATCTGTAAATTTTGCATCAATTTTATTTTCATTTATTCCCGTAGGAAGTTCAAAACTTCTTGAAAATTTACCATATCTTGATTCCAATGAATGATAGTTTTTACCATTTTTATTGTTTCTCATTTTTCTTTCACCAGAAATTATAATGTTTCCATTATTCATTTCAATTGAAAGATCTGATTTTTTTACTCCTGGCAAATCAAAACTAAATTCAAATGATATATCAGTTTCAGCAATATCTACATTTGGTGTAAATTCATTTCTGAAGTTACTTTTAAAAAATAATGAATCGTTAAAAAAATCATCAAATATATTATCATTCCAAAGGGACGATAAATAGTTATTAGAAGGTCTTAATATTAATTTTGTCATAATAATTAAATTTAAATTTTACATTCACTATTACATATTGAAAAAATTATGCCGAATTAAAAAATTAAAGATTTTAATGACATAATGTCATTTATATATTCGTTTATTTCATTTTAGTGACATAATGTCATTAATTGATAAATAAAAACCATTAACTAATTTATTTATTTTTGTATTGCAGATTTAATCTTGACAGATTAATATTGCAAACGATTCTTTTAGCCTTCTTAGCTCAGTTGGTTAGAGCAGTAGACTGTTAATCTATTGGTCCTAGGTTCGAGTCCTAGAGAAGGCGCTTAAAAATTAAACGGTTAAACTACATATAGTATAACCGTTTTTTTTTATTTTAGAATTTATGAATCGTTTTGACATTGTTATTTGGGGAGCATCTTCATTTACTGGAAAATTAGTTACTGAATATTTTTTCAAAAAATTTGGATCTAATAAAATTAAATGGGCTATTGCAGGTAGAAATAAAGAAAAATTAGAAAATATTAGATTAGAGGTAGCAGATAAAAAAATACCAATTCTTATTGCTGATAGTTTTGATAAAAAATCCTTATCATTAATTGTTGAGAAAACTAAAGTTATTTGTTCAACAGTTGGCCCTTATTCACTTTATGGATCATTACTTGTTGAGCTATGTGTAAAATATAGTACTAATTATTGTGATATAACAGGTGAGGTTCATTGGATTAGATCACTAATTGATAGATTTCATGAGGATGCAAAAACGAAAAAAATCAAAATTGTGAATTCTTGCGGTTTTGATTCTGTTCCTTCAGATATGGGTGTTTATTTTATTCAAAGTGAACTTAGTAAATTAAACTTACATGCTCAAGAGATAAAAATGAGGGTTGCAGGTATAAGAGGTGGTATTAGTGGCGGAACGTATAAGAGTTTAAATAATTTATTAAAAGAAGCATATAAAGATAAGGATGTATTTAGGGTTCTTAAGAACCCATATGGACTTAATCCAATAGATAAAATGGAAGGTGATGATAAGAAAGACTTACAAAAAATTATGTTTGATGATATTTCTGGTAGTTGGATTTACCCTTTTCTTATGGCTGGAATTAATACAAAAATTGTAAGAAGAAGCAATGCATTATCTAATTTTCATTACGGTAAAGATTTTATATATGAAGAAGCAATGATTGCAGGAAAAGGTCCTAAAGGACTTATTAAGGCAGTAATAACAGCATTACCACTAGCAATAGTAAGTATAAATCCTAATTCATTTATCAAAAAATTTGTCGATTATTTTATGCCGAAACCAGGTGAGGGACCGGGAATTAAAAATAGAGAACAAGGTTTTTATAATTTAAGATTTTACATAAAATTAAAGGACAATTCGATAGTACTTGCTAAAGTAATAGGTGATAGCGATCCTGGATATGGTTCAACATCAAAAATACTTGCTGAATCAGCTTTGTGTCTTGCCTTTGATGATTTACCAAGTAACTATGGTGTTGTTACTCCTTCTCATTCAATGGGAGATAAATTATTAAAAAGACTTAGAGAGAATGCTGGGCTTAGTTTTGAATTAACTTTTTAAATGATAATAATTAGTCAAATAATTTTACAATTAATATTCATCAATTTTTTATTTCAAAATTTTGATAAATCTAATTATTCAGAAAAAATTCCAAATGTTGATTTATCAATTGATATGATATTTATTAGAGGTGGAGAATATACAATGGGTAATAAAAAATCAAATTTAAATACTCAAATTTCATCTTTTTGGATGTCTAAATATGAAATTACTTGGGATATTTATCAATTATTTGTTGATGAATCATTTGAAAATACTGACTTAATAATTAAAACTAAAAATGATATAATTACAATTGATGGATTTTCAGGTCCAACTGTTCCATATACTGATATGAGTTTTGGTATGGGAAAAGAGGGTTTTCCTGCTGTTAATATGACTCATTTTGCTGCATCAAGATTTTGTCAATGGCTTTCATCGGTAACTGGTAATTTATATAGACTTCCGACAGAAGCAGAATGGGAATATGCTTGTAAAGCAGGGTCAAATAATGAGTATTCATATGGAAATAATATTGATTCTTTATCTTTTTATGCATGGCATAAAGAAAATTCAAATCAAAAGTATCATAAGGTAGGTCTAAAAAAGTCTAATAAATGGGGACTAAACGATATGTTGGGAAATGTATCTGAATGGGTAGCTGATTCATATGATGATAATATTTTTAAATCAAAAAAATTAAGAAAAGATCCTTTTATTTTTAATGAAAGTAAATATCCAAAAGTTTATAGAGGAGGTTCATGGAATGATGATCCAACTTATTTATTAACCCACAAACGATTTTATTCTGATAATTCATTACAAAAAAGAGATCCTCAAATACCAAAAAGTCAATGGTGGAATACTGACGCTCCTGATATTGGATTTAGAATAGTGAGAGTAAATAAAAAAGATTCTGAATCACTGGGAAATATGTTTTGGAATAATTAATAATTATTTATAAATTAATTAAATACTAAATGACCAAAATATGAAAAAGGAATCAAGAAGAAGTTTTGTAAAAAAGACAGCAGCGATAACTAGTGGAGTAATAGCATCTAATATTGCTATTGAATCATTTGCTAATGTCAATGAAAATAAAAAATTAAATTTAGCCGTTGTGGGATGTGGAGGAAGAGGATCTGGTGCTGTTGTTCAAGCGTTAACAGCTGATGATAATGTTGAGCTTGTCTCAATGGCGGATACATTTAGAGATAGAATAGATTCAAGTCTTAAAGGAATAAATGATCACTTCGGGGATTCAAGAAAAATTAAAATCAAAGAAAAAAATTTATTTGTAGGTTTCGATGCCTATAAAAAAGCAATTGATTTATGTGATGTCGTTATTCTTACAACACCACCCGGTTTTAGACCCCAACATTTTGAGTATGCAGTAAATAATGATAAACATATATTTATGGAAAAACCATTGGCAACAGATGCTACTGGTGTAAGAAGGGTTTTAGAAGTGGCACGTAAAGCAAAAGAAAAAAAATTAAATGTAGTTGTAGGTTTACAAAGACATTATGAGAATAAATATATCGATCTATATAATAAAGTAAAATCGGGAGATATTGGGAAAATTGTTTCCGGACAAGTTTATTGGAAAGATGGCGGTGTATGGTCAAATAATAGAAAACCTAATCAAAAAGAGCTTGAATATCAAATGAGAAACTGGTACTACTTTACATGGATATGTGGAGATCATATTCTAGAGCAACATATTCATAATATAGATGTTGCCAATTGGTTTATTGGAGAATATCCATCACATGCACAAGGAATGGGTGGGAGAGAAGTAAGAAATGGAAAGGAACATGGTCAGATATTCGATCATCATTTTGTAGAATTTCATTACCCGAGTGGTGCTGTTGTATCAAGCCAGTGTAGACATCAAAAGGGAACTGAAAGTAGAGTTGATGAAGTTTTTCAAGGCTCAAATGGCTCTATTGTTTTGGGAAAAGGTGAAATTTTTGATTTAAATAAAGAACTTACTTATAAATATCCTAGATCTTGGTCAGATGATCCAAACCCATATCAGGTTGAACATGATAAATTATTTCAATCTATAAGAAATGGTGAAGTAATATCAGACACAGAAAATGCAGCTAAAAGTACTTTGTCAGCAATTATGGGTAGAATGGCAACTTATACTGGAAAGAAAATTACTTGGAATCAAATTATGAATTCTAAAGAAAATTTAGTGCCAGATAATTTGTCTTGGGATTCCAAAGCTCCAACTTTACCTGATTCTAATGGGAATTATAAAATTCCTGTTCCAGGAAAAACTAAATTTATTTAATAAGGATTTATGATTAGAAGGACTTTTATTAATAAATTTTCTTTTGCATTATCGATTGGGGCATTATTTCCATTTAATGTTTTATCAAAAAATAATTTCAAATTGAATTATGCACCACATTTGGGTATGTTCAAAAATAGTGTGGGTGATGATCCTATAGATCAAATTAATTATATGGCTGATCTTGGTTTTAGATCTTTCGAGGATAATGGTATGAAATCAAGATCAATAGCCCTTCAAGAAAAAATATCTAAAACTTTAGTCAAAAGAGGAATGAAAATGGGTGTTTTTGTAGCCCATAAAATATATTGGGATAAGCCTAACCTTTCTAGTGGAGATGATGATTATAGAAATGATTTTTTAAATGATATTAAGAATTCTGTAGAAGTAGCTAAAAGAGTAAATGCTAAATGGATGACAGTGGTCCCTGGAAATTTAGATCTAAGAAAAGATATGTCTTACCAAACTTCAAATGTAATTGAAACTCTAAAAAGAGCATCTGATATTTTAGAACCTCATAATTTGGTGATGGTATTAGAACCTTTAAACTTTAGAGATCATCCAGGGTTATTTCTAACAGAAAGCCCTCAAGCTTTTCAAATTTGTAAAGCAGTAGATTCTCCATCATGTAAAATTTTATTTGATATTTATCATCAGCAAATTCAAGAGGGTAATTTAATTCCTAATATAGATGATACATGGGATGAAATTGCATATTTCCAAATTGGAGATAATCCTGGTAGAAAGGAACCAACTACTGGTGAAATAAATTATCAAAATGTATTTAAGTTTATATATGAAAAAGGTTATGATGGTATCCTTGGTATGGAACATGGTAATTCTATACAAGGTGCTGAAGGAGAAAAAGCATTAGTCGATGCTTATTTGAAAGTAGACTCTTTTTAATTTCCTAAATGGTTTCTTTTACTCCCAACCAAAATTAATTCAGTCTGTCTTCCGTTTACATATCTAAAACCTGTTTTCTCAAATACACCTGCTTCTTCGAGCATTATTCTAATATCTTTATTCCATTCTTTAATAAACACCTTAGTGTTTAATTCAATTGCATATACAGTATTATAATTCATCGGAAAATCGCCAGTAAAAGGAACACCACTTTGAGAATCCCACATACCTAAAGTAGTTCCTGCGGAATGTCCAAAGGTTCCTAAAGGATGGGTATAAATTTGAGGTCTTAATCCCTCATTTTTTCCTTGTTCTAATGCCTCTTTTAGTATTTGATTACCAGTTTTTTTGTATTTAAATAGATCAGTGAAAATATCTTGAACTCTATTTCCTTCGTCTAATGCCTTAACAAGATAGTCTGGTGCTTTAGTTTCATTTGGTTTTAATACATAAGCAAGTTCTTGACAATCAGTATTTAATGTTAAATAAGATATACCAAAATCACAATGAACTAGATCACCAGGTAAAATTATATCGAATTTAGATTCTCCATCAAAACCATACAAATCACTTATCTCATTTCTTTGAACATCAATTGTTGGATGAAACCAAGTTTTAAGACCTAGTTTTTTTACCTTTTCTCTCATCCACCAGACAACATCATTAGTTGAAGTAACTCCGGGTGTTATTACATTTGTTGAAAAAGCTTCATTTATAATACCATGTGTTATTTCTACTAATTGATCATAAATAATCATTTCTTTTTCTGTTCGAGTTTCAATCCATCTTATGGCAAGTTCCTCTGCTGAGACTACTTTATTAGATAATTTAGTTGGTAAATTATCTAATAGTAATTCATAATCGGTTTTAACTATTCCATCAGCTAATGCAAAATGATCTGAAAAATTTAATCCTATTTTATCTGGATTTTTTTCCTCAATGAATTTAGCTAGCGCCTTCATCTGATTTGGTTCTTCCTCTTTATTCCAAATAGATGGAATATTTTTTCCAAATGAGTATCTAGCTATTGCAACTTTTTCTAAATTTTTTGTTTTTTTATCATAGTGGAAAGCTAAAATAGTTCTTCTTCTAGCATTAAGCCATGTTGGTGGGAGTAGTGTTTTTATAACTGGGTCCTCATTATATTCTCTTGTTATTATTACCCACATATCAATATCTGTCTCCTCCATAAGTTTTGGTAAAAGGTTATCAAATCTATCTTTTTGAATTTCCTCAATAACTTTTGCTCGCTCTTTTAAGTTTAGAATATCCTGAGAATGAATTTTAAAACTAATTAATACTAATAGAATTAAATTAAGTAACTTCATAACGACTAATTTTTTTTATAGAAAGTATAAATTTATAAATTTTTATCATATTGAAAAGTCAAAATAATAATTACTGGAAAGAAAACCTTAAATATGTTGTTATATTATTATCTATATGGTTTTTTGTTTCTTTTGGTTTGTCAATTTTATTTAAAGAAAAATTAGACTCAATAACGTTTGGTGGTTTTAAGTTAGGCTTCTGGTTTGCTCAACAAGGTTCAATGTATGTATTTGTTATTTTAATTTTTATATATGTTTTTCTTATAAATAAACTAGATAAAAAATATGGATTTGATAAAAAATAGGTAATATATGGATGTACAAACCTGGACATATATTATAGTTGGAATAACTTTTCTAATATACATATCCATTGCAATTTGGTCAAGAACATCATCTACTAGTGAATTTTATATTGCTGGTAAAGGAGTTTCTCCACTCGCCAATGGAATGGCAACTGCAGCTGATTGGATGTCTGCAGCTTCATTTATTTCTATGGCTGGAATAATTGCTTTTGCTGGTTATGATGGTTCAGTATACCTGATGGGATGGACAGGTGGATATGTACTTTTAGCTTTATTGGTTGCACCCTACCTTAGAAATTTTGGAAAATTTACTGTTCCTGATTTTATTGGAGAAAGATATTATTCTATTTATGCAAGATTAGTTGCGGTATTTTGTGCTCTTATTGTTTCTTTCACATATGTTGCTGGTCAAATGCAGGGTGTAGGAATTGTTTTTTCAAGGTTTCTAGAGGTTTCTTTTGAGTTAGGTGTGATTATTGGTATGGTTATAGTATTATTTTATGCAATTTTAGGAGGTATGAAAGGCATTACTTATACTCAAGTTGCTCAATATTGTATTTTGATCTTTGCTTTTATGTTACCTGCATTTTTTATTTCCTTACAAATGACTGGTAACATTATTCCCCAAATTGGTATGGGATCTACTCTTAACGATGGATCAGGAGTTTTTCTCCTTGAAAAGTTAGATTTATTATCTAAAGACTTGGGATTTAATGAGTATACAACTGGTTCAAAATCAATAATTGATGTTTTTTGCATTACATTGGCATTAATGGTAGGTACAGCAGGATTGCCTCATGTTATTGTTAGGTTTTTTACTGTTCGGAAGGTTAGTGATGCAAGAAAATCTGTAGGATTAGCTTTATTATTTATAACTATTTTATATACTACTGCACCTGCTGTTTCCGTATTTTCAAAACTTAATTTACTTGAAACGGTAAGTAATAAAGAATATTTAACAATGCCTGAATGGTTTAAAAATTGGGAAAATACTGGACTTATTAAATTTGAAGATAAGAACAATGATGGTATTATAAACTATATAAATTCAGATGAAAATGAGTTAATAATTAATAATGATATAATGGTATTAGCTAATCCCGAGATAGCTAATCTTCCACCATGGGTTATTGCATTAGTTGCTGCAGGTGGTCTTGCTGCTGCACTTTCAACTGCTGCCGGTTTATTATTAGTTATATCTACAGCAATTTCTAATGATTTAATTAAAAAAATATTACTTCCAGATATTAGCCAAAAAAATGAATTATTAATAGCTAGATTATCAGCATTCTTTGCTGTTCTTATAGCTGGTTATTTTGCTTACAACCCTCCAGATTTTGTTGCAGCTGTTGTAGCATTAGCATTTGGTCTTGCTGCTGCTTCATTCTTTCCAGCTATAATTTTAGGGATTTTTTCAAAAAGAATTAATAAAGAGGGAGCAATAAGTGGAATGATTGTGGGTATTACACTTATGTTATTTTATATGATGAAGTTTAAGTTAGGATGGTTAGGTGATATTCCTCCAAAATCTGAATGGTGGTTTGGAATTTCTCCTGAAGGTTTTGGAACTATTGCTATGTTATGTAATTTTTCTGTTTCAATAATTGTTTCAAAATTATCATCTCCACCTCCAAAACATATAGAAGAATTAGTTGAGAAAATAAGAATTCCACAATAAAACTTATTTTTTATAAAAAATTTTTTCTTCAATGGATTTCCATAGTAACAATGAAGCTATGGTTTTATATGGATTCCATAAATTAATTAATTTTTCAAGTTTATTTTCAGTTAAGTTCTTAATTCCATAATTAATTTTTACACTATTAATTAAGGCAAGATCATTATTAGAAAAAATATTCGTTCTAAATAATATAAATATCAAAAACATTTCTGCAGTCCATTTTCCAACTCCTTTTATTTTAGTTAAATATTGTATTACTTCTTGATCAGACATTTCTTTTAAGTTATTGTTTTTGGTTTTAAAAAACTCATATACATTTTTTATATATTCAATTTTTCTTTTTGAAATTCCAATACTTTGAAAATTTTTTGATGGCAATTCTATAATTTCATTATTTGTCAAATTTTTAATTAATGAATTAAATTTTTTCTTTATTGTTATAGCAGCTTTGAAACTTATTTGTTGCTCAATTATTAGATCGGATAATGCTTTTGAATAATTGGAATTATATCTGTCCGTTAAATCAATATTTTTTCCAAATTTTGAAATTAAAAACCTCATAACTGGATCAGATTTTAACTTTTCAAATGGTTTAGAAAAATTTTTTTTCCCATCTAATTTAAATAAATCAGCTTTTCTTTTAATTTTCTTTATTTCTTCAGGCCCAACTCTACAACAACCTCCTAAAATATCAACTCCTAATGTTAACCATTCATCAATATATGATTCAAAAGAACGGATTACATTTCCTCTCCAAACTTTTTTTTTACCATCATATATTTCACCTGAATTTGGGTATGCAATAATTTTTTTATTTGTAATTTTTTTTTTAATAATTTGAATCAAATTTGATATATAGATAGGGGATGTACAATTAATTCCAATTGCAAAAACTTTAGGATGATTTTTTAGAAGAATGCAACATTTTTCTATATGAGTCCCGTCATTTATTTCTTTTTCATTTTGACAACTAAATGAAATCCAGCACTTTTTTTTTGCAGATTTGATAATTTTTGATATTACTTTGGCTTCTTTAAAACTGGGAATTGTTTCAAATGCTAACAAATCCGCTTCTGATTTATCTAAAATATCAACTTTTTTTTTGTAGAACTTATAAATTTTTTCATCATCAATATTTTTTAAACCTTTATATTCAGAACCATCCGCAAGTGATGATCCATATGGTCCTATGCTTGCTGCTATGATGAAATTCTTCTTATATTTTTTTTTTAGCTGCTTTAATATTTTTATTGATTTTAATATTATTTCTTTGGATTTTGATTCATCGTATCCTCTATTCTTCAATAAATTGAATGATGCTTGGTAGCTTGAAGAAGTAATAATTTCAGCTCCAGAGTCTATATAATCAATATGTGCTTTTTTTATTGCTTTTGGATTGGAAATTAATAATTCAGATACCCATAAATTGTTTTTAATATCTAATCCATTTTTTTCCAATGGATATGATAATCCACCATCTAGAATGGCAGGATAACTAATTTTCATAACCTAATATTTTTTTTACTTTTCTCAATTAAGTATTCAGTTTCATCTTTCATTTCTGGAACTTGAACTATATGAAAGGTTAAATAGTTAGGATGAAGGATTAATAAATTCATACTTGAAATTTTTTTATCATAATTTTTCTCTAAAATATATTTATAAATATTTTGTTGAAGTGTATATTTATTGTAATCGGTAGAACTAAGATGACTTAATCCTTTTTTACCATTTTCAAAAGGATTTTTATTATCTATTGTTCCATCTTTATTAATAATATTCTTGCTTCTTTTCCAATCAAAAATAAATAACTCGCCTTCTTTTTTTTTATAAACCATATCAACTGTTCCGGCAAGAAAACTATCTTCATCAAATATTTTCCATTCTGTTCTATATGCTTGGTGTTTGTCTTTAATATATTTTTTTTCAAATTCTAAAAACTTTAAGATTTCAATATTTTTTTCATATTCAATATTGTTATAATATTTTTCAATTTGTAGGTGCATATGAGTGCCTGATTCTCTTGCTTTTCTTCCTTTTTCATCCCATCCTTTAATTATTTCTTTTTTAGGCATACCAGTTTTAATACTTTCCTTATTTGCCCAATAATCTTTATCAAAGCGTGGAAAAAAATTACTAATTAATTGAGTAACTGAGATATAATTATTGTTATCATCAATCGAATAAATATGATTTTCTGAATCAAATTTTATTCTAGAGTCTCTTGGATGAGAATTTTTATCTTTTAGTATATTTAAATCCATTTAAATAATTTGTACAAGTTTAGCAATGCTAAATAAGTTGTTCAATAATTTTTTAATATATTTAATAATAAAAATTTTTATTAAAATGAAAACAACAATAATCCAAATAATTTTTTTAAGTATTTTTTTTACTAATTCTTATGCACAAACTAGAAGTATCGAGGCAGAAAGTAGTGTCGTTACCAATCATTTTGTAACAGTTAATGGAAACAGGATTCCTTATTCTGCAACAGCGGGAACACTCCCTGTTTGGAGTGAGGATGATAAAGCTGTCGCTACTTTATTTTATACCTATTATAAAAGAACAGATGTAAAAGATGTAAAAAAAAGACCTCTTTTTATTTCTTTTAACGGAGGGCCAGGTGCAGCATCTATATGGATGCATATGGGATATACTAGCCCAAGAACTTTAAATATAGATGATGAAGGTTTTCCGACACAACCATATGGTATTAAAGATAATCCGTATTCAATTATTGATGTAGCAGATATTGTATATGTTAATCCAGTAAACGTTGGACTCTCTAGAATTCTAGACAAAGACTATGATAGAGCGAATTTTTTTGGTGTAAATTCTGATATAAAATATCTAGCACAGTGGATAGAAGATTTTATAAATAAATATAATAGATGGCTTTCACCAAAATATCTAATTGGTGAAAGTTATGGTACTACAAGATGCTCTGGTCTTGCATTAGAACTTCAAAGTAGATGGCATACTACATATTTAAATGGTGTTATTTTAGTTTCACCGACTGGTCTTGGAATTAAAAGAGACGGGCCTGTTAACTCTGCTTTAAGATTACCATACTTTGCAGCTACCGCTTGGTATCATAAAAAATTAGAAGATGAATTACAAAATAAACAACTTTTAGATTTATTGGATGAGGTTGAAAAATTTACTATCAATGAATTTTTACCTGCAATCACTCTTGGAAATTCAGTTTCAGATTCAAAAAGAAAAGAAATAGCTAAGGCTGCTGGAAAATATTCAGGTTTAACTGAAAGAGATTTTATTGACAACAATCTTGATGTAACAAATCAATACTTTTGGAAAAAATTATTGTATAATGAAGGTTTTATTCTAGGAAGATTAGATTCAAGATATAGAGGTATAGATAAAAAAAATGCTGGAGTAACTGTTGGTAGTTATCCAGAGCTTGATGCATGGGATCATGCTTTTACACCTGCAATGCAATACTATTTAAAAAATGAATTAAAGTATGAAACTAATATGAACTATAATGTTTGGGGAAATGTTAGGCCATGGAATCGGGATAATGACAAAACGGGAGATAATTTAAGACAGGCTATGGCAAAAAATCCATTTCTTAATGTAATGATTCAGTCAGGTTATTATGATGGTGCTACTCAATACTATGATGCTAAGTATACTATGTGGCATATCGATCCAAGTGGAAAGATGAAGGATAGATTGTATTTTAAAGGATATGAGAGTGGGCATATGATGTATTTAAGGAGAGAGGATTTGAAAAACTCCAATGATGATATTAGAGAGTTTATATCTAAAACATTACCAAAAAGCTCAGCAAAATATTAGATATTAATGATAAAATATTTATTGAGAATACCTCTGCTTTTAATTAGTGTAACTTTAATAATATCTGGAGTTAGATGGATGATTTCGGATGAACCATGGATGTTGGATCAGGTTGCTAATGAGGAAAGATTAAATATGACATTTGATGAACTTTTTTCATCTGAAAAAAACAAAACTTTGTCAGAATATTTAACTCAGATATATAGATTTTTAGGTTTATATGTAATAGGGATTGGCACAATGCTTTTAGCATTTTCTTCTGAAAAAATATTAAAAATTTCTTATGTTAGAATAAGAATATTTTATGCTTTAGGAAGTTTATTGATTGTTAATTTAATTCTAGCTTATAATTGGATACCTAGTTCACATTTTATTTATTTGATGTGGGCTGCTCTTATTTTATTTACTTTAAGTTTATATGCTCACATAAAAATAGGTTCTTATGAAATCAAATAATTTCTTTTTATTCTTTTTATTCTTTTTATTTTTTTCTTTTGATCTTTTATCTCAAGATTTCACTTTAGATCAAATAAAATCTTATCCATTTCCTAATGAATTGACTGGATCTTCGAAATCCTCCAAAATTGCTTGGGCGTTTGATGAACAGGGCAAAAGAAATATTTATGTAGCAGAAGGAAATGATTTTATACCTAGGCAACTAACTTCATATATGTCTGATGATGGACAAGAAATATCTAGTCTATCTGTTTCATCAGATGGAAATTGGGTTGTTTATGTTAGAGGAGGTGATTTTGGATCTAATTGGGATGATGAGTTACCTGTAAATCCAACTTTTAATCCATTACCACCTAAAGTACAAATTTGGAGTTTTCCTTTTTCAGGTGGAAATCCAATTTTAATTGACGAAGGAATTAATCCAGTGATTTCTCCTAATAATGATAAAGTTGCTTACATTAAAAATGGACAATTATGGGTATCATCTATTAATGGTGAGGGAGAACCAAAAAAACTTTTTCATTCAAGAGGTAGAAATGGATCTCATATTTGGTCTCCTGATGGAACAAAAGTTGCATTTGTATCATATAGGACTGATAGGTCATTTATAGGGATTTTTCAAAATAAAGATATTCCAATTAAATGGCTTGACCCATCATTTGATAGAGATTCGTCTCCAAGATGGTCTCCTGATGGCACTGAAATTGTTTTTATTAGACGACCTGGAGCAGCTGGAAAGCCTGATTCATTTCTTGGTGCAAGGCATATTCCATGGAAAATTGTTAAGACTAACTTAAACTCTTCAAAATCTAAAGTTTTATGGGAACCACCTAAAACTCTAAGAGGATCACTTCCAAGAACTCATGGAGGAACAAATTTACATTGGGCAAAAAATAGAATTGTCTTTCTTTCTTATCATGATGGTTGGCCTCATCTTTATTCTATTTCAGAAGATGGCGGGGAAGAGTTACTGCTTACACCCGGTGAATTTATGTGTGAATATATAAAACTCTCACCAGACAAAAAATCACTTGTTTTTACTGCCAACACTGGTGATGATAAATATGATATTGATAGAAGGCATATAGTTAAAGTTTCAGTAGATAAGTCTGATATGGAGGTATTAACAAATGGAAAAGGATTGGAGTGGACGCCACTAGTTACAGGAGATTTAAAAAATATTGCATACATAAGTGCTACTTCCTCAAGACCTCCTCTCCCAACTATAATTAATTTAGAAAAAAGTTCAAAAAAAATATTGTCACAAGATAGGATTCCTAATGATTTTCCATCAAAAAAAATGGTTGTTCCTACCCAAATAAAATTTAATTCTCTTGATGGTATTCAAATTCATGCAACGAAATTTGAAAAAAATGATGGTAAAAAAAATAAACCTGCTATTATTTATATTCATGGAGGTCCTCCAAGACAAATGTTATTAGGATGGCATTATTCATCCTATTATTCTAATGCTTATGCCTTAAATCAATACTTAGCAAATCAAGGATTTGTAGTGATTTCAGTAAATTTCAGATTAGGAATTGGATATGGATATGAATTTCATAATCCAATTGATGGAAGGGCTAAAGGAGCTTCTGAATATCAAGATATTAAAGCTTCTGGTTTATGGTTAAAGTCTCAAAAAAATATAGATCCAAAAAGGATTTATGTTTATGGGGGTAGTTATGGAGGCTTTTTAACAGCGATGGCTTTAGGAAGGGATTCGGAATTATTTTCAGGAGGGGTTGATATACATGGTGTACATGATTGGACAAGATATAGTTACCTAAATTCTAATTATTATGAAAAACCCTCTGATTATAACCTTGGTAGAACTACGGCATGGGAATCGTCTCCAGTTGCTGATGTTGATACATGGGAATCTCCTGTTTTAATAATTCATGCGGATGACGATAGAAATGTGGATTTCAGACAGAGTACAGATCTTGTGCAAAGATTAAGAAATAAAAAAGTTTACATTGAAACAATGGTTATAGTTGATGACACTCATCATTTTATGCTGTTTGAAAATCAAATGAATGTAAATAAAGCTACTGCTGATTTTTTACAAAGACTTTCAAAAGGAGATATTAATTAGATTTAATAGGATCATCTCTAACATCAATTGTATTTGAGTATACTTCTCCATTATCTAATTCTATATAAACCTTATAATTTCCTGGTGATGCATCAAATTTTTTATAAATTTTATCACCGAATATTTTTTTTCCTTCAGCATACATACCATAATTATCAAGAAGAACTTTTCTCAATTTGTTTATTTCATTAAAAGATTTTGTTTTATTGAAATCTAATGACATTAGAATTTTCTTATTTGAAACATTACTTTTAAAATAATCAACTAAGTCAATAAATTTTTGTTTGTAACTATCTAATTCCTCTTTATTTCTTTCAAGCTCTAAGGGCCAAATAAATCTATTAATTCCTTTATTTAATGAAATTGATTTTGAATAAATATTCAACCCTGACATATTGGTTACTGTCAATTTTCCATTATAATTTTTATTACTATAAAAATTTATAATTGCTCCATCTGGTGGGTTTTTACCTCTAAATTCAAAGAAAGGTTGCTTTCTTCCTGTATTTATTTTTATCCATTTAGTAACTTTTCTTGTAGGAGTAAGATTATTTGATTTTCTATCTAATTTCCTAAGTGGAGAAATGTCATCTAATATCCATATACTTCTTCCATGTGTTCCAGCAATTAAGTCTCCATCCCTTGGATGAATAATTAGGTCATGGATTGCTACACTAGGAAGTTTATCACCCAACATTTCCCAATTTATTCCTTTATTTATTGTAAAATATACTGACTTTTCAGTTCCAACAAAAAGTAAATTTTCATCAATATAATCTTCTTTAATAACATAAACTGAATAATCTAATGGTAAGTTGGCACTAATATTAGTCCAAGATTTTCCATAATCATCAGTCATAAAAACATAAGGCTTATTATCATCAAATCGGTGGTTATCAAATGAAACATAAGCTCTTCCTTTTTTATGTTTTGATGCTTCGACTCTACTAACCCATGTTTTATTTGGAACTCCTTTAATATTTTTTCTAACATTTTCCCAATTAATTCCATTATCTCTAGTTATTTGAATATTTCCGTCATCAGTACCAATCCAAATTAGATTAGTATCAAGAGGAGTGTCACTTATTGTTATAATTGTAAAATGATTTTCTCCACCTGTGTTACTATTTGTAAGCCCACCTCCATCAGAAGTATTTCTTAGTTTTTTATCGTTTGTTGTAAGATCAGGGCTAATTATTTTCCAGCTATCACCTCTATCATATGATTGAAAAAGGTGATTTGAACCAAATAAAACTTTTTTTGAATCATGAGAAGAAATTATAAATGGACTACTCCAATTAAATCTAAATTGTGGGGGGAGTAGAGGTCTATCAGGTCTTTCTCTAAAGAACCAATGTTCGCCTGGATCAATTGTATATTTATTTCTGGTTTCGTCATAATTATAATTTACAAACTCTTTAAAGTTAATAATTGTCTCAGGTGTTGGAGTAATAAAAGTATATTCCCTTGTTTCAATATTTTGTCTAGCAACAAATCCAACATGATTAACAGTATATACTGTTCTCCAATCTTCAGGGTCAATTTGAGTATGAAATCCATCCCCTTCTGCAATCCACGTACTATGCATATTTAATATTCCTCTATATTCTCTACTATTACTTGGAGTCATCCATAGTCCATTGTCTTGTAGACCTCCTCCAACATAATACGGGTCTCTCATATCTACTCCGATAGCATAGTATTGACCAATAGCCATATTATTATGTGATAACCAAGTTTTTCCTCCATCTACCGATAATCTTGATCCTTGATCTGTAGCTAAATACATAATTTTATTGTCGTAGGGAGCTATCCACATATCATGATCATCCCCTCCATCTGTTCTCCATCTTCTTTGTGAAAAAGTTTTACCTCCATCATTTGAAATCATAAAACCTCTTGATACCACATAGATATTATCAGGATTGATTGGATCAATCTCTATTTGTCCATGATAAAAAGGTCGAACTGCATGTTTGAGAAGAAAATTCCAGGATTCTCCTTCATCATATGATATATATACACCTGTTCCAGGCTCACTTTCAGGTAAATTTTCATCCGCTTCATATGCCATTACAATTATTTTAGGGTTATTTTGATGTATAGATACATCTATCATTCCACTTTTACCTTTTGCTAGTCCTTTAATTATTTTTTTCCAGGTTTTACCTCCATCTACTGATTTGAATAATCCGCCTTGTTCTCCTCCGCTAACAAAACTAGCGGGTTGTCTTAATCTATGATAAAATCCTGCATACATGATATCTGGATTTTTTGGATGAAAAACTATTTCAGTACATCCAGTTTTTTTATCATTGGGCAAACCTCCTAATACTTTTGTCCATGACTTTCCTCCATCCGTGGTTTTAAATAATCCTCTATCTCCGGAATATCCCCATAAATGTCCAACAGCTGCTGCATAAACTATATTTGAATTCTTAGGATGAATAGCTATTTCCGCAATTTGATGTGTTGATTTGAGACCCATATTTTTAAATGATTTTCCACCATCTATTGATTTATATATTCCATCTCCCCATGCACTAGAATTTCTATTTGCAGATTCTCCTGTGCCTACCCATATAGTATTGAGATTTTGTTGATCAAATTTGACTGATCCTATTGAACCTGCCCCATAAAAATCAAATATACTTTCCCATGTAACTCCAGCATTATTAGATTTAAATACACCTCCTGATGCAGAAGCAATTAATACTTTTCGATAATCGGTATTGCTTGCATCAATTGCAGCAATCCTTCCCATCATATTTGCTGGACCAATATTTCTCCATTCAAGGCTATTTGTATTTAAAGAATTATCTTGGCCTATTACTTTTACAGAAAGAATAATAAAATAAAATAAAATATATTTTAAAAAATTCATATTAAGATTCATATGACCAGTTTCCGCCTACCATTGTTCTTTGTATTGGTATATCTATAATTGACAATGGATCTATTTTTCTTGGATCTTTTTCTAAAATAACTAAATCAGCAAGTTTACCAATTTCTAGTGAACCTTTTATATCTTCTTCATATGAAGCATAGGCACCATTAATAGTTCCTACTTTAATTGCTTCTTCAACACTAATCTTTTGATTAGGTCCCCAAACTTCACCATTATAATCAGTACGAGTAACACTTGATTGAATAGCCATCATTGGCTCATATGGGCCAGGAGGATAATCTGATGTTTGGGTTACATTTATTCCAGCATCAAGAAAACTTCTAACCGCAAACATGTTTTCCAATCTTTTTTTACCATATTCTTTCAT
Organism: Marinoscillum sp.; assembly: GCA_042095375.1. GTDB lineage: Bacteria > Bacteroidota > Bacteroidia > Cytophagales > MED-G16. The sequence goes on along the minus strand of JBELBJ010000002.1, from coordinate 105,910 downwards.
TTTTTCTCCATGAAAATAAACATATGTAGAGAAAGGATTAGGAATTGCATTTAAAGCTTTAATTCTTTGAACTAAATCATTATTAATTATTGTACAGTGTTCTAGCCTGAATCTTGCATCTTTTCTGTATTTTTCTTTTTGTAACCTTTCAAATACACGAAGGGAAATATCAATGCCAACATCACCATTTGCATGAATTCCAATTTGCCAATCTTGTAAATGTGCATTTATAGCTTGTTCATATAGTTGATCTTCATCATTAACTATAATACCATAATCATTCGGCCTATCTATATATGGCTCAGATAATCTAGCTGTTCTTTCTGAAATAGATCCATCACAAACTAACTTTAATGCACCTACTCTAACCCAATTATTTCCATGACCTGTTTTTTTCCCAGATGAATTTATTTCATCAAAAGCATACCCCCTTATCATACAATAAATTCTGGTTTTTAATTCACCATCATCATACGCATCTTGGTAACTTTGTAATGTTTTTACTCCTGTTCCAGCATCAGTTACAGATGTTATTCCTGATTTTGACATCATTTCAGATATAAGTTTAGCTCCTTCTTGATAGTCTTCTCTTGTAAACTCATTTGGGACAAGTCTCTCCACAGGATATGTAGCGCTTTCTAATAATCTACCATTTAACTCACCAGTCTCATTATCTCGACCGATTTGACCTCCTTCTGGATTAAAAGTATTCTTATCAATTTTCGCAAGTGATAACGCTAAAGAATTCACGTAAGCAGTATGCCCACCTCGATGAGTAATTATTACAGGGTGTTCTGGAGACACTTCATCTAGATCTTTATTATTTATAAATCTTTTTTCTCGTGTTTTAGTATCATCATATTTAAAGCCAGAAATCCAATTTCCTATAGGAGTGATTTTTGTTCTCTCATATATAGCATTTTTAATTTCTTCAATTGATCTTAAATCACAGTCAACCTTTCTAAGGTGAGATCTTCCAGATGATGCTGGGTGAGAATGGGCATCAATAAAGCCTGGAGTAATAGTTTTGTTATCAATATCAATTTTTTTTGTAATACCTGATGCAAGATTAAGTATTTCATCATTATTTCCAATAGCAACTATTTTGTCTCCAGATATAGCTATTGCTTCAGCTTTTGGTTGGAGTGGGTTAACAGTTATAATATTGGCATTATATAATATGATATCTGGTTTCTGACTAGTATAACAAGATACCATCGCTAAGGCTGGAATTGATCCTATAAATTGTCTTCTATTAAATTTTTTCATTAGGGTTAAACTGTTTTAAATATAATCTTTATTTACTTATTTTTTTAAATTCATCTTCCAATTCCTTATTTGGATAAATTTTTGAAACTATATATCCAGTTAATAAACCTAGAAGAAGGGCAGGAGCCAACTCAGCAATTTTGTCGAAATAAATTCCAATATATTCAACTTTTGGCATTACGAACTTAAAAAAAAGTACAGCTAAAAATCCAACAATCATAGATGAAATAGCTCCTTTTTCAGTAAAACCTTTCCAAAAGAGCGAAAGAATTATTGTAGGACAAAAACTTGCTGCAATTCCATGAAATCCAACAAGAACAAACCAAAAAATAGTTCTTTCAGGGGTTGATATTGCTACAATAATGGCAACAGCTAATGCTATAGAAGCCATAATGAAAGTAGTTAATCTTGAAATTCCTATCAAATCTTTAACATGTGTTTTTGGATTAATTATTTTTTGATAAATGTCTCTGACAATTGTACTAGATGCTAATACTAATAAGGAGTCTACAGTTGACATTATTGCGGCTAAGACTACGGCCATATAAATACCAACAAAAGTAAGTGGCAATAAATACTCTACCATAAGTATTAAAGAATTTTGTCCATTATTACCTAGTATGCTCTCTACATCTGAACCGAGATCTGTAAATAAAGATCGAGCTAATATTCCAATCATCACAGCTGAAGAATCAGTAATTAAAGTAAATAAAATAGCAACCCATTTTCCTTTATCAATTTCTTCTTCACTTTTTATAGACATAAATCTGACAAAAATCTGAGGAGATCCTAAGAAAGCCAATCCAATACATAGATATCCAATGATTGTTGCTATATTAATAGAATTAAAACCACCAGGACCCCAAATCGAAATCAATCCAGGATCTATTTTGTTAATACTTTCAAAAAGTGGAATGTTATTACTGTAAGATATATATCCAATAATTGGTAAAATTAAAAGTGCTAGAAACATTAATGATCCTTGAATTAAATCAGACCATGCTACTGCTACAAAACCACCAAAAATTATATAAAGTAGAACAATTCCATATCCTACTATTGCTCCAACAAAATAGTTCCAATTTAAAAATGCTTCAAATGCAGATCCAGTAGCATCAATTTGAGCACTAACATAGATTATTATAAAAAATGATAAAAATATAGATGATAGAATTCTGAGATTATTTGTTTTTGAATTGAATCTACTAACTAAATAATCAGGTATTGTGATTGAATTAAATTTATCAGTAATTCTTTTGAATTTTTTTGCCATAAAAATCCATGCTAAAGAAACACCAATTACTTCACCTATAACAACCCAAAAAGCACTAATTCCAACAATTGCACCTAATCCAGTCAATCCTAATAATAACCAAGCTGATTCGCCAGTTGCTCTAGTTGAAAATGCTACTACCCAATATCCAAGTTTTTTTCCGCCAACATAATAATCCTTAATGTCTTTGATTTTTTTTGAAGACCACCAACCTATAAAAAATAAAACTCCAAAATATATAACTAAAATAAAAAGTTTAATTATCATAATGAATCAATGATAAAATTCATCTGCAATAGATAAAGCTTTTGAAATAATATCAATTCCTTCATCTATTTCGTCTTTTTTAGCAATCAAAGGAGGCGCAACAAATATAAAATTCCATTTGCAGTAGGTAAACATCCCAAGTTCTCTCAGTTTAGAAGTAACTTGATTCATTTGTTTCATTTCAGATGCACTGGCATTAAATGGAGCTAGGGGCTCTTTTGTTTTTCTGTTTTTTACTAATTCTATACATCCCAACATCCCAGTATTTCTCCAATCACCAATGGATGGATGTTTATTAATAAGTTTTTTCATTAATTGATCTGTATATGAACCAATATTTGTAGCATTTTCATTTAAATTTTCTTTATCACAAATATCTAAAACTGAGTTTGCAGCGGCACATGCAACAGAATGGGCAGAATATGTAAGTCCTAAAGGAAGAAATTTATTATTAAAAGTATCTATAATTTCATTTGATACAATTACACCACCTAATGGAATATATCCAGATGTAATTCCTTTTGCTATAGTTACAATATCGGGTTTTATATCATGATGATTGAATCCAAACCATTTTCCTGTTCTACAAAAACCACTCATGACCTCATCGATTATTAAAAGGATATTATATTTTTTACATAATTTAGAAACTTTTTTTAGATAGTTTGGAGGGTATTTTATACATCCTGATGATCCAGATTCCCCTTCCATCATTATTGCAGCAATGTTTTTTGAACCTTCATAATTTATAGAATTTTCTAAATTTTTTATTGCCCTTTCTCCACATTCTTTAAATGAGGATGAATACCATGGACATCTATAATAATATGGATTTTCAACATGAATGCAGTTTGGAACTTGTTGATTATCAATTTCATTTTTTCTTGGATCTCCTCCTGCACTTACTGCTCCAATTGTTGCTCCATGATAAGATCTATAGTGTGTAATAATTTTATGTTTGTTTGTATGTAACCTAGCAAGTATAATTGCATTTTCGTTTGATTCAGCACCACCTAAAGTAAAGAATGTTTTGTTTAAATTTTCTGGAGTTATGTCTGCTATTTTTTTTCCTAAAATCCCCCTAGAATCGGTTGTGAATGGAGGACTTACATAACTTAATTTTTCCATTTGCTTTTTAACAGCTTCAGTAACTTCTTGTCTTCCGTGTCCAACATTTACATTCATAAGTTGCGATGAAAAATCTATATATTTTTTTCCTTTATCATCATATAAATAAACTCCTTTTGCTTTTTCTACATGTATAGGATCTAGACCTTTTTGATTTGACCAAGCAAATATTGTGTGATCTAGGTTAAATTGCTTTGAATACTTATTCATTTATTTCTAATTATAGATAACTCAATTTAATTAAATTATAATACTAAATGTAGTTGCTTAAGATAATTTAAAAAAACGAATTCAATTTATTTTTTTATTATATTAAATGTATGAAAGAGATTAGATTAGGTATAGTTGGCTTAGGAAGATTAGGTTATATTCATGCTAATAATATTTTAAATAATATTACGGGAGCCAAATTAGTTGCTGCATGTAGTTTAAATAATGAAGAATTAAATAAAATTAAAAAAAAAATTAATGATATCAATTGCTATGATAATTATGAAAAAATGATAGATCAAGCTAAACTTGATGCAATAATTATAGTTTCTTCTTCAAATCAACATTATAAACATTCAACCATTGCTTTAAACAAAGGACTTCATGTTTTTTGTGAAAAGCCTTTGGGAATAAACCTTAATGAATGTTTAGGTATTAAAAAGCTTGTAGATCTTAAAAAAAATCTGATTTTTATGTTAGGATTTATGAGAAGATACGATCCTTCATATATATATATAAAAGAAAATATTGATAAAGGAGTTATTGGTAAACCAATACTTTTTAGAGGATATTCGGTTGATCCAGAATCTCAAATTTCAAATTCAATAAAATATGCTAAATATAGTGGCGGTCAGTTTTTAGATATGGCAATCCATGATATTGATTTGTCTAGGTGGTTTTTAAAGAGTGAACCAAAAACTATATTTTCTGTAGGGGGTTGTTATTCTTATCCTGAATTTAGTAAATATAAAGATGGTGATAATGTGACATCACTAATGCAATTCAAAAATGGTTCTATGGCTTTTTTTCTTGCCGGAAGAACTGCTTCTCATGGATACAATGTCGAAACAGAAGTAATTGGGACAAAAGCAACCATTAAGATTGCTTCTGCACCACAAAAAAGTTTAGTGCAAATTCTTGACAATAAAGAAATAGCAAAAGAATGTTTTCAGTCTTTTCAAGACAGATTCAAACAAGCCTTTATAAATGAAATCCAAGAGTTCATTAATTGTATTGTTCAATCAAGAAAACCAGAGATTACTATAGAAGATGGTATACAGGCTACTTTAATTGCTGAAAAAGCAACTGAATCATTTAGAGAAAATAAGCAATTGTACTTTTAAGTAAATAATACAATTAGCTAAGTAGAATATAAATGGATATAGTAATAAATGCTATAATAAATGAGATTCCTTTTGCATACTTCCATTCAATTAATTCTATATGATTTTCACTTTTTCTTTCTTCCTTTTTTTTGTGAGGAAAAATATAAGAAAAAATAAACATAGTAACCATATTTAATATAAATTCAATTCCCCAAACATGAACAAAATGAATATCTGATTCAAAAATAAAAGTCACATTTATATAAAAAAGTAATCCAACAAATAAAGATATTTTTGCAGCAATGGCAGAAATACTTTTTGTAAAAAATCCTGCTATCATAATTGATGCTATAGGAATAAAAAATATCCCATTCAATTTCTGTAATAATTGATACAGCCCATCTGGTGCATTAGCCATAATTGGAGCAACAATAATTGCAAAAATTGCTAAAATTAAAGTTGTTAATTTTCCAACTTTTACCAATTTATTTTCACTTACATTTTTATCTATATGTTTTTTATAAAAATCTATACTAAAAATTGTAGCTGCACTATTAAGTACGCTATTGAATGTACTTAATACAGCTCCCATAATTACTGCTGCAAATAAACCGACTAGGCCTAAAGGAAGAACTTTTTTAATTAGCTCTGGATAAATCATATCTTGATTTTCATATAATGAATCTCCAAAGTAGTAGTATCCTATAACGCCTGGTAAAACAATTATGAATGGTATTATAATTTTTAGAATACCAGTAAACAATAAACCTTTTTGGGCTTCTATTAAGCTTTTTGCTCCTAAAGCTCTTTGAATGATTGTTTGGTTCATACACCAAAAATATATTTGATTAATTATTAAACCAGTAAATAAAACTTCAAATGGCATTACAGAATCCCGTGTTCCGATTACATTAAATTTTTCAGGGTCATTATTATATACCTTCGTTAATCCTTCTATTACGTTTCCATCTCCAATACTTACTAATGCAATTAAAGGGATTGCAGTACCACCAATTAATAAACCATAGCCGTTAATTGTATCAGAAATTGCTACTGCTTTTAATCCTCCGAAAAAAGCGTAAATAGCACCCAAACTTCCTATAGCAATTACAGTTATCCATAACCCCTGAGATTTAGAAATATTAAAAGTTTCTGAAATATTAAAAATACTTTCTATATTAATAGCACCAGTATATAAAACTATAGGTAGAAGAGTAATTACAAATGATACAATTAAAAATAATGCTACTATGGTTCTTGTCGTATTATCAAATCTAGATTCTAAAAATTGTGGAATTGTAATAAGGCCCATTTTTAAATATTTAGGAACAAAATATAGTGCAGCAAAAATTAATGCCAAAGAAGAAGTAACTTCCCAAGCAATAATTATAAAACCATTTTTATAGGAAGAACCATTCATCCCTATTAGATGTTCAGTTGAAATATTTGTTAGTAACATAGATCCTGCAATTACTACTCCTGTTAGACTTCTGCCTCCCAGAAAATACCCCTCTTTGGATGATAAATTTTCTTTTTTCAGTTTATACCATGTATATATTGCTACGAAAAGGGTGAAAAATATAAATGTTATAAATGTCAACATTTTTAGTAAAGAGTTTTTAATTCAACTTTTTTATTTTTTTTATAAGAAAGTTTTGCTGCTATTGCTATCCGAATTGAGCTAACAGCATCTTCTATTCCTACAGAAGGCTTGTTATTATTAATTAAACAATCTACAAATTCCTTCATTTCATTAATATAAGCATGTTTATATCTTGTAATAAAAAAATCTTTTGGAAATGATTTTTTTATTTTTTTATCATTAATTAGAAAAGTATTTGTATTATTCTTTTTAGCAATTCCACACATTCCTTTAGATCCAAAAATTTCAATTCTTTGATCATAGCCATATACTGATTTTCTACTATTATCAATAGAACAAATTATATTATTTTCAAATTTTAGTGTGGTTATTGCAGTATCTATATCTCCAGCCTGTTTAATTTTCTTGTTTATTGTGTTTACAGAAGTAAAAACTTCATTTACTTCAGAATTTGCTATGTTACAAGCCATATCAAAATCATGTATTGTCATGTCAACAAATAATCCCCCAGAATTTTTTATATAATTTATTGAGGGAGGATTAGGGTCTCTGCTTGTGATTTTTATAGTTTGAACTTTTCCGATTTTTCCCTTATCAACCATTTTTTTTACTTTCATGAAATCTGGATCAAATCTTCTATTAAACCCTATCATAAATTTTACTTTAGTCTTATTGATAATATTTAATATTTCTATTGTTTTTTCTAAAGATAAATCAACAGGTTTTTCACAAAATATATCTTTTTTATGTTTTGCAGCAAATATGATTTGTTTTGAATGAAAACTTGTTGGAGAACAAATTAAAACTGCATCTATAGATTTATCTTTTATTAAATCTTGATATGATTTGTAGTATTTTCCTATATTATATGTTTTACATAATTTTTCTAGTTTTTCATTAGTATCTGAAATGGCTCCAATTTTTATAGATTTAAAATGATTAAATAAATTTTTTAGATGTATTTTTCCAATTCTTCCAATTCCTATTATCCCAATAGATATTTTTTTTTTATTCATATTTTATAGATTGATAGATTTTAAATATTTTCTATTTCTTCTAGCATACTGTTTTGGATCTCCCATTCCATGGATTATATCTTGTTCAACTACAATCCATCCTTTATAATTTATTTTTATTAATTCGTTTTTAACTTTTTCAAAATCAATACTTCCTTTATTTAATTCACAAAAAATTTTATTTTTAATAAACTGAAAATAATCCCAATTTTTTTTTATTCCTACTTCTTTTACTTTTTCATTACAATCTTTAAAATGGACATGCCATATTCTTTTTTTATATTTTTTTATAACATTAACTGGATTACCTCCTCCTAAAAATGAATGGCCTGTATCTAAACATAATCCAATTAAATTTTCATCAGTATTTCTCATAAAATAATCAATTTCATCTGGAGTTTCAATATATCCTCCGCAGTGATGATGAAAAACAGTTTTTAGATTTGATTTTGAAAAAACCTCTTCAGCAATTTTATTAGCTCCTTCTGCAAAAATTAATCTTTTTTTTTTTGATAATTTCATACTTTTTTTTATTCTAGCAGTATTAGAAGTCCTTTCATTTACTTTACAATTATCATCTGAAAGAATTATTAATGAATCATTAAATCCTGCTTTTTTCATTAAATCCGCAATCAATAATGCTTTTTTAATTCCTTTTCTATGGTTTTCTTTAATATAAAGAGCTAATGGAATAAAGGCTCCAACTAAACTAAGGTTTCTTTTATTTAATTCTTTTCTTAATAATGTAGGGTTTGTAGGTAAAAATCCATAATCACCTAGTTCTGTACCTGAATAATTACATTCTTTAATCTCATCAAGTACTTTCTTATAATTAGAATGGTTTTTTATATCAAACTCTAAAATACCCCAAGAACAAGGTGCATTAGCAATTTTCATCATATCTTAATTGTAAAACCTTTGATTTTTTTTATGATTTAGGTATTCTTTATGTGCTTTATTTACAGAACTCATTTTGGAGATTTCAGCTACAGGGACTTCCCACCATGAGTAACCTGGAACTTCATGGAATCTATCACACTGTAAATAAATAAGTGTGGTTTTATCTATATTTTTAGCATTTTTCAGAGCATGTTCAAAATCTTTATACGTTTTACATTTTAAAACATGTGCCCCAAGTGATCTTGCATTTTCAGCTAGATCAACTTTTATTTCTTTTTCTTTAGAATCATTGTCTCCAAAATCATTTTTTTCTATTTTATTTCTAAAGGAAAACCTAGTCCCAAACCCTTTACTACCTAGTGATCTAGATAAAGATCCTATACTTTTATATCCACTATTATCAATTAAAATAATAGTTAGTTTAAGGTTTTCTTGAATTGATGTAATTATCTCTTGAGAAAGCATGAGATAACTGGCATCACCCACCATAACATAAACCTCTCTATTTGGACATGCCATTTTTATTCCAAGTCCACCTGCAATTTCATATCCCATACATGAATAACCATATTCTAAATGAAATCCTTTAGGATCTTTTGTTCTCCATAGTTTATGTAAATCACCAGGAAGGCTTCCAGCAGCACATACTACTACATCCTTTTTGTCTATTATGTTATTTACAGCACCAATGATTTCCCCCTGACTTAGAATCTTAGGATTTCTATAATTATATATATTTGACACTATACCATCCCATTCTAGGTTTAATTTTTTAATTTCATTTGAGTAACTCTTATTCACTTTAAAATTTTTAAGTAAAATATTTAGTTCTTTTAGTATTTCCTTAGCATCTCCTTGAATCATTAGAGCTCCATTTTTTGAGGCATCAAATTCATTAATATTTATATTAATGAATTTGATATTCTTATTTTGAAATGCAGTTTTAGATGATGTTGTAAAATCACTATATCTAGTTCCTATTCCTATGATTAGGTCAGATTCTTTTGATATTTTTACAGCTCCTTTTGTGCCTGTGGCTCCAATTGCTCCTAATTGATGTGAATCATTATATTTAACAGCTCCTTTACCGGCAAAGGTTTCAGCTAATGGAATATTAGTTTTATTTATAAATTCTAGAAGTTCCTTTGTAGCTTCACTATAATGCACTCCACCTCCTGCAATTATTAATGGTTTTTTACTTTTCATTATCCATTTAATTGCTTGATCTATAATTTTTTTATCTGGTCTTAATCTTTGAATTGACCATACTTTTTTTTTAAATAGTTTAATTGGAAATTCAAAAGATTCACTTTGAACATCTTGAGGTAAAGAAAGTGTAACTGTTCCGGTTTCTGCAGGAGATAATAGTACCCTCATGACTTCTGGTAAACTAGATTGTAATTGTTCAGGTCTATTTATTCTATCCCAGTATTTTGAGATAGGTTTAAAACAATCATTTACTGAAATATCCTGAGAAAAATTTGATTCTAATTGTTGAAGTGCAGGGGAAACATTTCTTTTAGCAAAAATATCACCTGCAAGAAGCAGTACTGGAAGTCTATTGATTGTTGCTCCTGCTGCAGCTGTAATCATATTAGTGCTTCCAGGTCCAATAGATGAGGTGCAAACCAGTGCATTTTTTCTATTTTTAATTTTAGCATATGCAGCTGCTGAGTGAACCATAGATTGTTCATTTCTACACTGGTAATATTTTAGTTCTTTTTGTTCTTGAATAGCTTGACCAATTCCCCCAACATTTCCATGGCCTAAAATACCAAAACATCCTTCAAAAAATTTTTTTTCAATCCCATTTGTTTTAATATATTGATTATTAATATACTTTATTATTGCTTGAGCTACTGTTAATTTTATTCTATTCATATTAAAAACCTCCGTGATTATTGATAAATTCTAAAGTTTCGTTTAGAGTTGGCATAAAGTTAGCACAACCAGGTTGCAAAACAACTAACGCTCCACAAGCATTACCCATTTTACAAGATTTTTTTAAGTCCCAACCCTTTAAGTATCCGTAAATAAAACCACTTGCAAACGCATCACCTGCACCTAACACATTTAATACTTCAATCGGAAAACCTTCAACTTTGTGAGATTGACCACTAGAATTATAAATTTCTACACCTTTTGCTCCTTTTTTTACTATTAATGTATCTATTCCAAAACTTAGAATATTTTTAATTTCTTTTAATAGATTTCCTTTGATTTTTGGAGATGAAATTTGTTGATTGTTAATTTCAACCTCATTTTTTGATTTAATATTTGTTGCAAGAATTTCTTCTTCTGTTCCAATAATTACATTAACCAATGGCAAAATGGATTTTGTCAATTTTCCAAAAGAAGATATGTTTTTCCATTGATCTAATCTAAAATCTAAATCATGAATTATTGGTATATTATTTTTGCTAGCGATTTTGATTGCATGAATAACAGCGCTTCTGCTAGGCTCTTTGTTCAAAGCAGTACCTGAGACTCCTAATATTTTACATCTTTCTATTTGAAAGCTGTTTACATGATTGATATTAATCATGCTATCTGCAGCATTATCTCTGTAAAAAACCAGAGGAAAATTATTTGGAGGTTCAATGCCTAATAAAACAGCACTAGTTCTAGAGCCATTAATTTTAGGTATATTTTTGATATTGATATTTTCTTTTTTTAAAAAGTTTAAAATAAAATCCCCAACTTTATCATTTCCAACTGCAGTTAAAATTTCAGTATCTAAACCTAACCTTGAACACCCTACAGCAATATTTAGTGGTGAACCACCAACGAAAGCATCAAAACCTTTTATATTTTCAAATTTTGATCCTATATTTTGAGAATATAAGTCTATTGATGATCTACCAATTGTTATTAAATCAATTTTTTTATTTCTTTTCATTCTTTTGTGCTTTTACAAGTGGAACTCTTGGGTCTTTTCCTTTCCAAGATTGGTAGATCCATTTATGATCCGGATCATCAGAATTTGCAAGAGATTGATCAGATCCTGCTAAAAAGTTTAAATAATATATATTATATCCATGCCCTGCTACAACTGGATGGTATCCTTTTGGAACAGTCACTACATCATTATTTCTAGTAACAATTACTTCATTTAGACTTTTGTCATAGGTATAAACTTGTTGTATAGCAAATCCCTGTTTTTTTTCAATTTTATAGAAATATATTTCTTCAAGTTGAGCTTCTAAAAGATTGTTATTTTTATCTAATATTCTTTTATCATGTTTATGTGCAGGGAATGAGCTCCAATTTCCCGATGGAGTATATACTTCTACAGATACTAATTTATTACAACCAAACCCAGGCTCTATAAGAGAATTAATTTGACGAGTTGCATTATCACCTCCTCTTATTTCTATATCAACTTCATTTGGTTTTTTAAATTTAGCTGGAAAATCTTGATCTGCTAAACAATAACCAAAAGCAATATCTAATATTTCACTTTCGGCTTTTAATTTATATTCTGTATTTCTAGGAAGATATAAAGTATGAGCTATTCCATGAAAAACACTTTTTCTACCATTAAAAGTTTTCCAATTTCCTTTATCTGATTTTATAGAATAATTTCCTGACATCAAAATTATTCCATATTCATAATTGCCAGTATTATTTCTCCATTCTTCACCTTTTTTTAAAATTCTAGAATTAAAATTCAAAAGATTCCACCCTGCTTTTTTAGCAGAAATAGATTGATATTCATTTAGCTCATTAGATGCTTTGTGTAAAAGTGAATATTTGTTATGTTTCATATATTAACTCATCCAATTTTTTTTTGCACTAGCATTCCATTTCGATGTTCTCTTTTTTAATCTAGTCCAAAAATTAATTGAACTTTTTCCGGTTATATCTCCAACTCCAAATCTTGATTCATTCCATCCTCCAAATGAAAATGGTTCTCTTGGTACCGGAACTCCAATATTTACTCCCACCATACCGGCACTAACTTTTTCTGTTATATAATTTGCTAATTTTCCATCTTGAGTATATACTGAAGAAGCATTTCCATAATTAGAATTATTTTCAATTTTAATTGCATTATCAATTTCTTCAGTTCGCATTATTGCTAGAACAGGACCGAATACTTCTTCCTTAGCTATTTTCATTTCTGGGGTTACATAATCTATTATAGTAGGACCAACATAGTAACCATTTTCTTTACCTATGACTTTAGCACTTCTTCCATCTAAAATTATTTTAGCTCCTTCTTTTTCAGCTTCATCTATATATTTTTCAATTTTTTCTTTTGCTTCTTTTGAAATAACAGAACCTAAATTTTTACCAGGAATTACATTTTTTGCTTTGTTTTTTATTTTATCAATAGTTTCTTGTATTTTTCCAACACCTATCATTGCAGAAGCTGCCATACATCTTTGACCAGCACAACCAGACATTGAAGCTACTATATCATTGGAAGCCATTTCACTATTAGCATCAGGCAAAACTATTAAATGATTTTTGGCTCCTCCAAGTGCAAGACATCGTTTAAGGCTAGCGGTAGACTTCTTATAAATATTTTTTGCAATTTTTGTTGAGCCAACAAAAGAAATTGCCGATATATCTTTATGATTACAGATTCCTTCTACAACTTTTTTATTGCCATTAATCACATTAAAAACCCCATCAGGTAGTCCTGAGATTTTTAACAATTCAGCAATTTTAGAAGCACCTACTGGTGTTTGCTCTGAAGGTTTTAGTATCATACAATTTCCAAGAACTAAAGCATTAGGAATTGTCCACATAGGAACCATAATTGGGAAATTAAATGGAGTGATTGATGATACAATTCCAACAGGAACATGTGAGGATCTACATTCTACTCCTCTACTAACTTCTTGTATTTCATCATGAATTATTTGTGGCATTGAACAAGCAAACTCTGTAAGTTCAATTCCCTTTAAAACTTCTGCTTTTGCTTCTTCAAAAGTTTTTCCATTTTCTTGACATATTAAATCTGATAAAGAATCAATATTATTTCTTAATTGATTTCTAAATTCAAAGAAAAACTCTACTCTTTCTTTTAATGTAAACTTGGACCAACTTTTATATGCATTTTTTGCAGCATTAACAGCTTGATCTAATTCCTTTAAAGAAGAGTTTGTTACTTCAGTTAATTTTTTTCCATTTTGTGGATTCCATACTGATATTTGATCACTTTTTGAAGAGACAAATTTACCGTTAATAAAATTATTAATTATTTCATTCATTTAACCTATTATATTTTTTTAAAACTTTTTTTAGTCTATCATGAGGTAACTCATAAACAACATTATCATTTATTCCAATCATTGTTTTAGCAGAGATTAGAGCATTTAAAATGGCTTCTTCAGTAGCTTGAACAGTTGCAATGAAAAAAGGATTCATTTCATCGTTTGGTAAGAAAGTTATAGATTTTTCGTTTTCCCTATCAAAAGCTTTACTATTAGCAGTAGAAAATGAAATAAATATATCTCCAGATCCATTAGAACCATATCCACCAACTCTTGAAATTCCGATTGGGACTCTTCTTACTATTCTTTTTAATTGGTTAGGAAGAAATGGAGCATCAGTTGCAACTACTACAATTATTGATCCTAAACCATCTGTTTTTTCTCCATAAGTTATTTTAGGTTTTAAGTCTTGTATTTCTTTTCCAACGGGTACCCCAGAAATTGTAAGATCATTTCTATTTCCATAATTAGCTTGAACTAATACTCCTAAAGTGTAATTTTTACCATCTAAATTAATTTTTCTTGATGAAGTTCCAATACCTCCTTTAAATCCATGGCAGATCATACCTGTACCACCGCCAACTCCACCTTCTAAAATAATTCCTCCTTGAGCGTTTTCTAGTGCTTTAATTGCATGTTCTTTTTTTACATGAAAACCATTTATATCATTTAATGATCCATCATATGTTTCACCAACAACTGGAAGAGACCAAAACAAATCTTTTATATCATAAAGAGTCTTGAATAGTTTATTATTGTATTGCCACTCAATTACAGCGTCCCTAACAATACCGACACTATGAGTATTTGTTATCAAAATGGGTCCTTCAAGAAAACCTGATTCTTCTACCCATGTAGTCCCTGTCATTTCACCATTTCCATTTAGGGAATACCATCCAGAAAATACTGGATCAAATACTTTACCTCGGGGTAAAATTGCAGTTACACCGGTCCTTACTGGACCTTTACCAATTACTAATTTACCATCTCCTTTTATTATGGTTTCATGACCGACTAACACTCCCTTAACATCAGTTATTGAATTGAATTCACCAGTTATTCCGTTAAGTGGGATTCCTATATCCCGAGCTCTAATTGTAGTTTGTGCATGAAGATGGTTATAAAATAATATATTTAGAAAAATACTAATAAAAAATTTCATAAATTGGGTCATATTATAAATATACAACCCATACAATTAATTCATATAATATAGATCTATTTATTTAAATCAATGAGCATAAGAAAAGAATCTATTGAAGAAGAAAATTTAAATGTAATAACCCATGCGTTTGGTTTGTTATTAAGTATCGTTGCGTTATATTTTTTACTTGAAAAATCATTTAAAAACCCTGAAAAGTTATTTTTTATTTGTGCATTAATTTATGGGTTGTCATTAATTTTTATGTACTTGTGTTCAACTTTATATCATTACTATTATAATACTAAGTATAAAAATAGTTTAAGATTAGCTGATCATATAAGTATATATTTTTTAATAGCTGGTTCTTATACCCCTGGGTTACTTTTGAAATTAAGTGAAGGTCTTGGAGTTTATTTATTTTTTGTAGTGTGGGGAATTGCTATTTTTGGAATGTTCTTTAAAATTTTTTTTCTAAATAAATTTGAAAAATTTTCTCTAGCACTGTACTTAATTATGGGCTGGTTAATTGTTGTAGATTTTAATAGTCTTATCACATATTTTCATAGTGACGCATTATTATTAATGATTTTAGGTGGTGTATTATATACAGTAGGAACAATATTTTATTCTCTAGAAAAAATTAAATATAATCACGCTATTTGGCATCTATTTGTTTTGGGTGGATCAGCAAGTCATTACTTTATGATATATAAATATATAATTTAATTTCTTACAAAATATGTTTTATGAATATCAGCAATATATTTTCTGTTCATAAATTCATTATAAACTTCAAAGGTTTCAATAATTAGAGTATCATTTTCAATAGACACAAAACTTTCTATACTTTCTTTTGAAGGGAAAAAAAATTTAATTTTATCTTCTTCTAATAAATAATCAATAAATCTTCTTTGACCATTTCTATATTCCACCTCAATATAATTCCACTCCTTAATTGTCATTATTTTATCTCCAAAATAATTACAATGGTTTAATGAAAAACCTAACGCAGAATTTTCTAAACAGACTCTTTCCCATGTTCCTACTAAATTTTCTTTTGGAACAATATCATTAATTTTAAATGATAAGCAAAAGAAACTTAGTATAACAATATATCTCATTTTAATAATTGTATATTAATTTAATGTTATTGTCTTATAATTATCAATATTAATAAAGTTAAAATCTTTAACATTTTCAATTGATTTTAAATCAGGATATTTGATTTTAGCTAATAGAGATACCAAACCTTTTGCTTTTTTTTTTTCATCATGAGTATTAACAATATATTTTGGAGATATTTGATTATATAATTCATATACATTACTCATTCCAGGGTTAACATAACCTCCCATAATTTTAGGAAGTTTGAACTCTGTGAAAGTAGTTATCATTAGTTTAATCTTAAATTTATTTACTAAATTTTTTTGATTTTCATCTA
The DNA here is from genome assembly GCA_042095375.1 of Marinoscillum sp. Classification (GTDB taxonomy): domain Bacteria; phylum Bacteroidota; class Bacteroidia; order Cytophagales; family MED-G16. Next base: position 89,328 of record JBELBJ010000002.1, on the reverse strand, counting down.
AAGTGAATCCGTGTGGAGCATAAAATATACCATTATTTTCTTGGTCATAAATCAGTAATGCAAAATAAATCGGATCCATTATTTTAGGGGGTTTTATACTAATGAAATTAATTTTATTTTTTTCAATTTGATTTTTAGTATTTATATGAATTATTTCTCTATTTGGAAATTGTTTTTTCAATTTACTATACGCTTTTTCTGTAGCCAATATAGATTTATCATCGGGTAGTTTTTTAAGGGTTTCTAAATGACAATGATCTTCATAATTTTGAGATATTATAATAGAATCGTAATTAGGAATATCATTTATAGTAACGGGGGGTTTTATATGCCATTGCTCATTTAACCATTTAAACCCATCTATTTCTGATCCAATTAACCAAGGGTCTAAAATAAAATTTAGCTGGTTAAATTTTATATACCAAGATGAATCTAAATTTAATCGTTTAATTTTAATCATAATTATAGAATGTGTAAAAGTAATTATTCATTTTTAAAGTAATGTATTTATTACATGTTTAGAAATATTTTTTTCAAAAAATTTATTTTACCTGGATTAATTTTTCAATCACTGGTTATAGGTGGAGGTTATGGAACAGGGAGAGAACTCGTTGAATTTTTTCTTTTGTTAGGTCCAAAAAGTGGATTATATGGAATGATTGTATCACTAATTATATGGTGTATTGTTCTTTCTTTTACATTTGATTTATCTAGAAAATTTCATGCGTATGATTATAGATCTTTTTTAAAAAAAGTTTTAGGACAAAGTTGGATTCTTTATGAGATCACTTATTTAATTGGTTTAGTACTTGTTATTTCGGTATTAGCTTCTGCTTCTGGAAATCTTTTAAAGGAAGCATTTAATATTTCAAGTACTTATGGTATTCTTTTAATGATTTTACTGATTGGAATTTTTTCATACTTTGGATCTAAAGTTATAATGAAATTTCTTTCTTTCTGGTCAATAGCTCTTTATTTTGTGTTTTTAATTTTGATAATATCTATTGGCTCAATATTTAGTGAAAATATTATTTCAAACTTTAATATTTCAGATAACAAATCAAATTGGATAATTAATGGATTTAAATATGCAGCATATAATGTTGGGATTGTTCCTGCTATGTTATTTTGTTTAAAAGATCTTAAAACTAGAAAAGAAGCAATGGTATCGGGTGTTATTGCTGCTTTTCTTGCAATGATTCCTGGTTTTATGATCTATTTTAGTTTATTGAGTCACTATCCTGCAATAAACTCTGAAATTATTCCCATAAATTTTTTATTTAATAAACTGGGATCAGATTCTTTTAAAATTATATTTCAAGTTATTTTATTTGGAACATTTGTTGAAACTGGATTGGGACTAATACACGGATTTAATGAAAGGATTGCAAGCTGGCTTAAGGAAAAAAAAGTAATCTTATCAGGGGTAAACAGATTTATAATTAGTTCATTTGTTATGATAATATGCATTTTTTTTGCAGAACAATTTGGATTAATTAGTCTTATAGCTGAAGGATATGGAACTTTAACTTGGGCATATTGGATTATATTTGTTATACCAGTAATTTTTATTGGCGTAAAAAAAATTATTTTGAAATAAATTAATTATGAAAATAAATTTAAAGTCAAAGTTTAAATTTTTATTATTTTTCTATCTAACAAATTTGTTTAATGTATTTTCTCAAGAAAATATTCAATTAAAGAGCGGTTTTAATTTATCATCAGTAGCTATTTCTAACGGGAGTAATTTGGATCAACCATCTGGTTTTGTCCCAGCATTTCATATAGGCATTTTACTAAATAATGTACTTGATGAAGAATATTCTTTTGAATATGGACTAATTTATAATATTAAGGGATATAAAGTAGTTGATTTTTTTGGAGTGAATGTATATAATTATTCCACATACTTAGAGGTGCCAATATCTCTTGTATATAATTTGCCTTCAATAAAAAATCTTGAGATAAAATTGGGTCCATACTTTGCTTATGCAATAAAAGAATCTATCAGAAATTCAATAATGAAAGAAAATATTAAAGGAAAAATTGGAAATGATTTAGATAAAGGTCATACTTTAAAGCCAATCGATATTGGTCTGAATTTCGGAGCTAATTATTATTTAAGAAATATTATTTTTACCATAAATTTAGGTTACGGGTTGTTAAATAATAGACCAGGAGGTGGTAAAGGAAATGTAGTGAAAAATATTAGCAGTCAATTTTCATTTGGATATCTAATTAATTTTAAAAAAAATGAAAAAATTAAAAAGAAATAGTAAAGAAGGTATTATTGCTGGGGTATGTGAAGGTATAGGAGAATATTTTGAAATGGATCCAATTATTATAAGACTATTGTTTTTTGCATTTGCCTTAAGTGCTGGTAGTGGAATTATAACATATGTTATTGCTTGGACATTTATTCCAAATAAAAATTACTAAGGATTTTCTAATAAAAGATAAACCATACCAATCGTTCCGTCTATAAAATTTCCAACTCTGATATTTTCATTAGGACTATGTTGATTGTTGTCCTTATTTACTGATGGATATGTAAGAGCTGGAACATTTAAAGTTGTCACAAAAGGTGAAATAGGTATAGATCCACCAGATGTTCTTTTTTTAACAGGACCTTCTTGAAAAGCTTTTTTTAAAGCACTTGATGCCCATTTTCCAATAGGGGAATCTATTTCTGTCCTATAGGCAAGATAGCTGACTTTAGAATCAAATCTAATAATATTATTTTGACTTAACCTTTCCTCAATTGTAGGTTCTCTATTTTCTATTACATAGGCGCCTTCATTAATAATGTGATTCTTTATTAATTTTAAAAGTCTATTTGGATTACTTTCTTTGACTAATCGAACATCTATTTCTGCTATTGCAATACTTGGAACAATTGTTCTAACTTCTTTACCAACCCATCCTGATTTTAGACCTCTAATATTTAAAGATGGGTATTGAATTGCCTCTTGATAATTATTTCCAACCAGGTCTGGAGTTGAAATTAGAAGATCTTTCTTGATTTCATTCTCATCATCTGGAACTGCATCAAGAATAGTTTTTATTTTATCAGAAATAAATATTCCATCATAAAAACCTGGAATTATTACCCTTCCTGAATAGTCTTTCATTGAAGAGAGAATTTTAGATAAATTCATTGCTGGATTAGGTGCATAGTTTCCAAAATGCCCACTATGTTGAGGCTTAATAGGGCCATAAGATGTTAAAGTAATTCTACTAATTCCTCTTGCACCAAAAGTTAATGTAGGTTTATTTGATGGGTGCCTTGGACCATCAATAATTAGTAAGTAATCTGATTTAAGTTTTTCCTTGAACTTTGATACTGCATCTACAATAGTAGGTGAACCCATTTCTTCCTGAAAATCTATAATCAATTTAACATTAAATTTAGGTTGTATATTTAATTTATTTAGCACTTCCAATGCATTTACTAACATCATTGGAGGGCCTTTATCATCACTGGTTGACCTTCCAAAAATTCTCCAATTAGGATTTGGTTTATATAAAATTTTATTTCTATCTATTTCTTTCCATTCACCATTTATATTTTCTGTTAGGATTGGAACAAATGGATCTTTCTGATCCCATTTTGAAGGGTCTACAGGTTGTCCGTCCATATGAAAATAGATAAGTACTGTTTTTAGATTTTCAGATAAAAATTTATTTCCTATTAGAAGAGGATGATTTGGCATGGTAGGGCTTGTGCTTTTGGCTTTGACCCTTTCAAGTTTAAATCCAAGATCTGAGAAAGTTTTTTCACACCATTGTATGTTTTTTTCAATATTTGGAGAATCGTAACCATCATTTGGTATTGATAACATCTCAAAAAACCTATTCCAGTTCCCTTGAATTATTTCATTAGTTGTTTCTAGGATTTTTTTTCTACTCTGCGTAAAACCATTACTTACAGATATAATAAAAAATAAAATAATTAACTTCTTCATCGTTTTTTTTAAATTTAGTTTAGGATTATCATTTTTTGATTTTATTGAAGATTAAAAAATTATATTATTATTCATCAACACTATTATTTACTCTTTTATTTCTTTTATAAATTTTTCCTGATGGTTTAATTTTTGTAATATTCTTTCTTCTAGCTATTTGAGCATCTCTTCTTTTTTCTTTATCGCTTATTTTTTTTTTCAAAATTTCAAATCTTCTTTTATATATATTTTTTTTATGAATTTATTTTGATCATAATTTTCAATTACTAAGGTGTCATTAATTAGATAATAAATCAACTCTATTGAACTTCCGTTTTCTTCAAATATATTAATATTTTTTTTTGATATTTTACATTTTAATTCTTTTAGATCTCTCCCCTGATATTCAATAATTGTATTATTAGATTTAAGTTCCATGACCTTTTCACCAATTTTATAATTGATTATACTTTCATTTTCTTTATCTGTTTGACCGTCAATTATCTCTACTTTTGAAATAAGATTCCAAACACCTAATAAGTTTTTATTATAATTTTCAATTGAATAAAATTTTATAAATAGAATTAATAAAATATTTAACATATAATTCATAGTTTTAAAATTAAATAATTCATTTTTTTTTTTTAATTAAATATCAAATTATAATATATGAACAAATTTATTAATTTTCAAAATTTAACTTTTATTGGGATTTTAGTTTTAGCTTATCAAAACTTTCAAATTAGGAATAATTTGAATGACATAACATCTAAAATAGAATATAGTCAATTTGAATTAGATGAGATAAAAAAAGAGTCTGTAGAAGCAGCAAGGTATGCTAAATCTGCTAATACAATGACTTTTCAGTTACAATCATTAATAAATGAAAAGTAATATTTTATTGTTTTTCATTTTAATAAGTTTTAATGCTTTTTCTCAAAAAGTTTTTTCAGTAGATTATTCTTCTCAAGCAGATATCAATGTTTTTGTTACTGAGTATGAATCTCAATCTGATCTAAAGGTTTTTAAATTAGACTATCAGTCACAGGCAAAAGGAAATAATGGATTATGGTTTTTTGTAAGATATCAATCACAAGCTGATAAAAAACTTTTTTTTGTTGATTATGAGTCTCAAAGTGATTTAAAAATTTTTTTTGTTAAATATAAATCACAAGCAGGGTGGAGGAAAAAGGAAAAAATGCACTTATTATTTAAATGACAACTATATGCCCCAATTAACTAGATTATGATTTTTTGGAGCAGTTTGTTTTAATCTCTCTTTGATTTTAGGTAAGTACATAGTGTTATATCTAAGTCTTGAAATATGATTTGGGTTTTCATGATCACCATTCCAACAATGTTCAGCTAGGTTACCGTAATCTACTTCTCCATCATAATAAGGATTTTTTGTTGACTCAAGAAATTGTTCAGTTAAAACAACAGCATTATTTAAGTAATAGTTATCCATATCACCACAATATATATATAACTTTCCTCTTAAATCATTTCCAATTTTATTCCAATCTCTTTTTAAAATATAACTTAAATCATAATTTTCTTTCCAATATTCCGCAACATTTTTATCTATTTTCCCAGATTTTTTATCCCATATTGGTCTAGGATATCCATCAGTTCCTACTGGAGAAAAAACAGCTTGCCATATATCCCATTGATCTCCTGATCTTCCTTTAGAACCCAAAACCATTTCTCTGTGATTCATATCTATCAAGTGAGATTTTATAATCCCCTTACCATCTCTCATTCCAGCTCTTAAAGTTTTTTTATAATAACTTTTATGATAATATGCATTTTCATCTTCATAAATATTTACTACAGTAAAAGCTCTAAAATCAATAGGGTCTGGACATGCGGCAAAGCAACCATTATATTCTTTAGGATAAAAGACTTGAACTGCTAATGCTTCCCAACCGCCTGTTGATCCGCCATAGAGAAATCTTCCCCATCCTTCTCCAACACCATTAAATAAATCTTCTACATGTGGGATTAACTCATATGTAATAGCATCACCATAAGGTCCTAAATTTGCAGAATTAACAGCATAAGAATCATCATAATAAGGGTTTTGATGTTGAATTTCAATTGCAATAAATCTAGGAAAATCATCACTAATCCAATTTTTATATAAGTCATATGCTTCTTTTTCTTGAATATATTTATATCCCGTAATTCCAAACCTAGAATTAAATATTGTATCTTCTTTTGGTGCAGTTGGAGGTTCAGTTCTAAATCCTCGAAATGTATTTGGGAAGTGTCCATGAAAGATCATTAATGGATATTTATTATTTGAATTTTTATCAAAATTATGAGGAATAAGAACATTAGCTTGTAAATACATATCTCTACCCCAAAACTTTGATAACATTTCGCTCTTTATTTTAACATGCTTTATATATTTGGAATCTTTAATAGATTCTATTGGAGGAATTTCATTTTCAAGTGACAACTTAATTGTACCAGATTTTGTAATTTTTATTTTTTTTGGAGTACTATAAAGATTTTTAGGGCTTATATTCCATTTTTGTCCTTCTCCTTGATCTTTAGGTAGTTTTACTTTATATCCAGTTGATAAATTGAACGTTTCGTATTTATGTAAAAATGCTTGCACATAATACTCACCTTCTTTTAAATTTTCGATGGACTTAATGGGATATCCATATACATTAGAATCAAATGTTTTAGTTTCTCCACTTTTCCAAGATTCAACATCAATACCAAATATTATTTGAGTATTATGACTGTCATTAATTTGAAATCTTGGTTCAGCATTATTGTTATTACTGATCATCAAAAGCAACCTCCCATCGTATCCATTTTCTGCAAATTTTTCTGGATAAGTTATTTCAAATTTTGTTTTATTATAAATCTGTTTTTCTGAGCAATAAATTAGAATAAAGGATATTAATACTATTAATATTCGTTTTATTGATAAAATATAATTTCTGTGATATGAATTTGAATTGAAATAATTTAGAGTTTTATTTTTCATATTTTTAAACTTTAAGATTTAAAGATATAAAATAATTTCTTGGAAGACCTGGATAAAAATACCTAGGTTTCCTCCCCCCAAACCCTTTTGCATTAATTAGTATCATTGAAGCATATTTTTCATCAAATAAATTTTTAACACCTGTTATTATATTTAAATTAATTTTATTGACTTTAAATAATTTACCTATTTTCAAATTCCACAACATATAAGGTTCAGAATATTCTGAATTATTATCATTTATTGGTATTTTCCCAGTATTCTGAAAATTTATTGTTCCTTTGATTTTATTGATTTTAAATGTAATGTTTTTATTAACGGTATGTAAAGGAACGCCAGTTAAATAATTATTGGAGTAGATATTTCCTTCATTTACAAATTCAATAAATTTGTGCCAGTTCTTTGAAAAATAAACTTCAGATGTAATGTTTTTTTTATTATCTATTGAATTCCAAACTGATGAATTTATCGATAACTCAATACCTGGATGAGATGTTTTCCCAGCATTTACTCCTACATAAGTATCTGCCGAAGTTCTTTGAGCTACTAATAAGTTTTTTATTTTCATAAGATACAAGTTAAGATCATACGAAACTTTCCTATTAATTAGATTGCCCCTAATCCCTAACTCGTAATTCCAACCTGATTCGGGTTTTATGTTTGGATTAACTAAACCCTTATCATCTAAAGTTTCATCAATATTTGGTGGGGAATAACCATGACTAATTGTAAAAAATAAATTTTGATTTGAAATAGTTTTATTTAATGAAATTTTAGGAGAAATAATATTTTGATATTTATATTTTTTTGAATCTTTATTTTTTAATTCTTGAGGGTTTAGATCATTATATTCAATGGTTTCCCAATTATATTTTATATTATTTGAACTCAATCCAAATGTTATTATAGAGGTATTATTTATTTCAATTTCATATTTGGAAAATATCAAAAAATTATTTCTTTTCTCATTTTGATCGTTTAATATTTTTTCTGAATCAGTCCCGTAATTGTCAAAAGTCTTCCATAAATAATTTTCTCGAAAAAATTCAAATCCGAAATTGATTTTTTGATTTTCTTTTATAATAGTGTTAACAATTCTTGATCCAAATCCATTACTATTCTCTTTTAAAAAGTTAAACGGTCTTTTTTCATCAGATTTATAATTATTATAAAAAATATTTGCAATTAAATTATAATTTGATGAATTGTAATCAAATGAAATAGCAGATAGATTTTTTTTATATTTTTCATTGCCATTTGCATTTTTCCAACTTTCAGCTGCTTTTGATGGGTTTAAATTGAAATCATCTATATTCAATGAGGATGGAATTTCAGAATCTAGGTTTATAAAATTATAAATTAAATCTAATTTGATTTTATCATTTATATTATATCCTAAATACCCAAAGGCATTATTTCTTGTGTAACTATTATTATCTCTATATCCATCACTAGAAAGATTTTGAAAATTAATTTGAAAGTCAACTTTATTAATTTTCTTATAAAGATTTATTTCATTTTTTGTTGTTTTGTATGAGCCAAAAAAAGATGAATAAGACAGGCTATGTTCTTTTGATTTTTCTAAATTAAGCAAAATTGCTCCACCAAGACCTGCTCCATAAATGCTCGAGTTTGGTCCTTTTATTGTTTCTACTTGATTAAATAAATTAATACCTAAATCTTCTATTGTAGTTTCACCAACACCATTACTTAGAGGAATATTATTTATATAAGATTTAATTTTATTAGTAGAATATGGAGATCTTGATCCCATACCTCTAATAGTTATTCTATTTGTATTTAAAGATCCAGTGTGCATATAAACCCCTGGAATTTCATTCAACCCTGACTGAATTGATATATCAGAAATCTTTCTTGTTTCTATATCTTTAATTATTGAAATTGAAGAAGCTGTATTCTTTAATTTTTTTTTATTTATTTCTGATTTAACTATTACCTCCTCTAATATCGAACCTCTATTTGTTAAAATTATTTCTAATTTTTTTTCATCTTTTATGTTGATGTATTTTTCAAAAAAAAAAGGTGAGGTTAAATATAATAGTGCAGGTAGATTTTGTAATTCAATTATAAACTTTCCTTTGGCGTTAGAATAAGTGGTTTCATTATTATAAATGATTTGAATTCCTTCAATAGGAAAATTATAAATATTTTCCTTAATTATTCCTTCAATAAAAATTTGTGAAAAAGATGAAAAATGAATTATTAATAAAACTTTTATAAAAAATAATTTTTTCAACTTTTATTATTTTTTTATTCCAGATGTAATTGATGATACATCAAGTCCATTTAGAAAATACATTGCTACTACAATTATAATTGCTGTAATTAGTAGTATTTTAAATAATTTAAAAATTGATAATAAAACTTTATTTTCAGTCATATTTGCAAATGCTCCAAGAGAAAAATAAGCCATCCAGACTGAGAATAAAATTATAATAATTTTAAACCAACTAATTTCCATTTAGATTTGAATAAATATTTTTATAAAATTATATAAGATATGAGACACTTTTTAATACTACTACTAATATTTTTTTCAAATTGTAGTTTTTATAAAAAAGAGATTCAATTTTCAGGTAATTGGAAGAGAGTACAGATTACTAGAAGCCTTTCTAATGATACTCTTAATTATGAAAATCCAATTGAACTTTTATCTTTCAGAACTGATAATCTAGTTTTTTATTATAATAACCTTTATCAATATGAATTTAATTCTGATTATGATAGCTTATATCTTATGTATTTGGATTCAGTTGGAACTGGAAGTTATGTTAGAAGATTTAAAGTAGACTTTATTGATTTAAATACCATGAAGTTTTCTTATATTAGAAAACTTGTAGATACTCTTTCTTATGAACCATTTGATATGATTTATACTACAACCTTTAAAAAAGATCTAGTTGAATGAAAAAAAATTTTAAATTTTTCTTCTTTTTAATTTTTTTATCATGCGATACTAATATTCCTTTTAATCAGCTTGAGCACGATGAAAAATTTGCTTATCATGAAAATGAAAAATTCACAGGATTAGCTATTGAAAAAGACGAACTTGATAACATAAGAATTGAAAAATTTTACGAAGAAGGTAAGAATTATTTAACAAAACTTTATGATTCAAAGAAAAGAATCCAAAGTGAATGGACTTATGATAATGTTTCAGTAAAAGTAATAAGATATCATAAAGATGGTTCATTAGAATCAAAAGAGAATTTTAATCTTAGTTATAAAAGAAATGGAAATTCTATTTCTTATTATAAAAATGGAAATCTAAAAAATGAATGGAATTTTAAAAATGGTTTGAAAGATGGAATTCAAAAAAATTATTATCCAAATGGCTCAATTTCTGATGAGAGAGAAATGAAAAATGGTGTTGATGATGGTTTTTGGAAGATATATGATCGAAATGGAAAACTAGATAAAGAATTATATTTCAAAAATGGATTAAGGGTTGGAATTTAATCTTCAGTAACCGTTAATATGTTATCCTCAACTTTTGCTGTTAAAGATTTTAAATCTTGACCTGCTGCAGGTCCTGAGACAAAACTTCCATCATTTTTAAATATAGAATCATGACAGGTACAAGTAAAATTATTATTAGCATATGCCCAGCTTGTTCTACATTGTGCATGAGGGCAAATACTTGAAAATGCTCTAATAATGTCTGATCCAACATTAACTAATAAAAGAGCTCCTTCATCAAATCTTTTCCAACCACCAGTACCTTTTAAAACTTTAAAGTTATTATGGTTCAAATCAATTTTAATAGTTGTGCTATCTATGTTGTAACCATTTGCCCAACCATCTTCATTTTTATCATCATCATTAACTGGAGTTATATCTTCATCTTTTTCATAACAACTAGTAAAAAAAGATGATCCTAATGTTGCAAATAAAGCAGATGAACTTGCTGTTTTTAAAAATTTTCTTCTGTTTTTAGTCATACTTATATTAACTAATAATTAAAAATTATGTTACAAACAACTTTAAAATTTAATTACAAGCTTATTAAATACTGGAATTTAATAAAAATTTGAGAATTATCTACTAAGTAGTTTTTATTGTTATTTGTTAAATTTTGATTTCCACCAATATAGAAAATTGTAAATGGATTTGGTGTCCATTCAAATAAAGGTTGAATAAATAAATAATCATTAAAATCATTTAATTCTATAACCAATCTTATTCCAAGAGAATTTGTGAATTGATATTTTGAATCTGCTCTATAAATAAACCCTTTATAATAGAACTCATTTTTTTCTATATATTTTAATCTAGAAAAATCAATAGAGTTAGCTATTGAAAAGCTGTTATTTATTTGAAGTCGTATTCTTGTAGATACATTTAGCTCTTTACCAATTTCTGGATTATCTGAATTAAAAGCTATATCTCTTCCAATTCCAAAATTGGATGAAATAGATAAAACTTCGTTTGGATTACTAGAAAAATTTACTCTACTAGTTCCATAATTTTTATATTCTTTTCCAAGATAATCGGTTATAAAATCAAAATCATAAATGTAGGAAACACTAGTATTTCCTATTATATCCGCATTTAATATAGCATCTAAACTCATAACATCTAACTTATTATTGAAATCGTATAATATATCTTTCTTAATAGCATAAGATGCACCTTTAAAAAAACCTTTATCCCAATTTTTCTTGTAAGATTGATAAAATGTTAACCATTTTCTATCATTTTTTACTGCAAAACCAACATCTGCTCTATATTCAGGATTTATATGTTTATAACCCAAATAAGTTGTCCAATTTTCAGTACTTCTTAATAGTCCTACTGATACTCCAGTGCCTGTAAATTTTTCTCCATTAAGTTTAACAGATTTACTATTAAATGTATCTTCAGAATCTATCCAGTTAGTATTTGGTTCTTCATTGTAATTTTTTAATATGTCAAATGAAACTCTTATATTTTTTGATAATTGAAATAGCCCATCTAATCCAAAAATATTACCATATCCACCACCTTTATAATATCTGCTAGTTGATAGTAACCCGATTTTTGAACCTCCTTTTAATAGTCTTTGATATCTAAATACATTAATTAAGCTTTTACCTCCTTCTCCAAAATATGATCTGTCATTACCAGCTATCAAATATGGGGAATTATTATCAATGGAAGAAAGAAAAAATACTCTTGAGTTTGTACCTTGATTTAAAATTTTGAGAGCATATAATGGATTATTTATTGACCTAGAATAAAATGGTTGTAAATCATCAGAGTTTATATTAAGAATATCAGTTCCCTTATTAAAAAAAGGTCTTTTTTCAGGATAGCTTAATGAATAAGCTGAGTTAGCATCGATTTTAGTTACATCAGATTCAACTTGAGAAAAATCTGGATTAATTGTTAATTCAATTGATAAATTTTTAGATAGTTCTGCATTGATGCCTATTCCTAGGTTAGTTTTTATTTTATCATATTCTAACTTTTTTGAATTTTGGTTATAGTTACCGTTTACATTACTTGAAACATATGGCAATAAGTTAAACTTTTTCTCTATGATAATATCATTAAATATTATTTCATCTTCTAGTTGACAAGTTGAGCAGTTATTATCTCTATCAACCTTTCCAGACTGAAGGAAATAATCCTTATATTTTCTCCATAATCCAAATTTCCATTTCTGATTTTTTCCATTAGGAAATGGTATTGAAGAAAATGGAATTTTCATTTCAACATAATATCTATTTCCATTAATTGCTCCAACTGATTCATACTCTAAATCATAAGAAATTTGATATCGTTTTTCTTCTTCTACTTCATTTAAAACTCTAACATCAACTTGAGAACCATATGGGTTTGATGCAATAAATATATTATTTCGTCCATCACCATATGTATCAATGTTAAATCCAATAACATCATCATTAAAAATTCCAAAGTCATCTCTTTTTCTAACAGATGCTCTTACATTTTCTTTTGTTTCAGCATCAAAAGCTAAATAAATAAATTTATCTGAGTAATATATATAACCTAAAGTCTTTACAATAGGCTCAATGTTGTATCCTGGTTCAACTTCAAAATCAAAATCAACTTTTATAGCATTCTCCCATTCCGTATCATTTAAAACTCCATCTAAGATTATTTTATCATCAGATATTTTGGTAGGGACGTAAGTTTCTTGACTGAATAAATTAGTTACATAAAAAATTAGAAATAAAGAAAGTAAATACGGCTTCATTTTACAATTGCGAAGTTAAAATACGAAAATTTAATTATTGTTCTTTTCATTCAGTTTTTTTGTATTAAAAATTAAATTTGTAATTATGCCTACATACTATATAACAACATTGAACATTGCTATTCCACTATTTATATCTCTTATTTTATTGGAAATATTTTATGCTAAATTTCTTGATAAGACTTATGTTATTAGAAGTATGGATACTCTGTCCAGTTTGTGTTCTGGATTGACTAATGTAATTAGGGATGTCTTAGGGTTAACTATTATAATTTTATCATATGACTTCATGGTAGATAATTTAGCACTATTTAAAATAAAAACTACTTGGTTAACTTATGTAATAGCATTTATTGGTATTGATTTTGCAGGCTATTGGGTTCATAGAATAAACCATAGCATTAATTACTTTTGGAATCATCATATTATTCATCATAGTAGTGAAGAGTTTAATTTAGCTTGTGCTTTAAGACAATCTATTTCCAATTTTTTTTCTCTTACTTTTATTTTTTTAATTCCGACTGCAATTCTTGGAGTTCCATCGGAGGTGATAACTTTTCTTGCTCCCCTTCATTTATTTGCACAGTATTGGTATCATACTAGACTTATTGGTAAGCTTGGTTTTTTGGAGAATATAATTGTAACACCCTCACATCATAGAGTGCATCATGCAATTAATAAAGAATATTTAGACAAAAATTTATCTCAAATATTTATAATTTGGGATAAGTTATTTGGAACATTTCAAAAAGAATTAGATGATATCCCTCCTGTTTATGGAGTTAAAAGACCAGTAAGATCTTGGAATCCCATATATATTAATTTTGTTCATCTATTTTTATTAATTAAAGATGCTTGGAGAACAAATAATTGGTTGGATAAATTTAAAATATGGTTTATGCCTACGGGATGGAGACCAAAAGATGTTGAAAAAAAATTTCCGGTAGCAACAATAGACTCTTCTAACAATTATGAAAAATATTACCCTAATATTTCGAATAATTTACAAATATGGTCGTGGGTACAATATGTTATAGTCTCATTTTTTATGATGTATTTTATTAATCATCTTCATCTAATCACCTTTATTGAAGGTATTTTTTATTCTCTTTTTTTATTTATTTTCATTTATAGTTTAACCAGCTTAATGGATCGAGATTCTTATGCTTTATTTTTTGAAGCAATTAAATCTATTTTAGGATATTTTATAATAATTTTTTATGGCGATTGGTTTCTTATAAGTGACTATTTTAGTTCTGCCACCATAATAATCCAATCATATTTTATCGGTTCATTACTAATTGTATTCTACTTTTCTTATTATGAAAAAAATCAGTTAATCTATTCTAATAAATAAACTATTTTTCATCCATAAAAGGATATCTATAATCAGTTGGGCTTTCTAATAGCTCTTTGATTGTCCTTGGTGAAACCCATCTGATTAAATTAAGATAAGATCCAGCTTTATCATTTGTTCCAGATGCTCTACCTCCTCCAAACGGTTGTTGTCCAACAACAGCACCTGTTGGTTTATCATTAATATAAAAATTACCTGCTGAATGTTCTAGTTTTGTTTTTGCAAGGTCAATTGCATTTTTATCTTTTGCGAAAATTGCTCCAGTCAATGCATATGGAGATGTATCGTTTACTAAATCAAGTGTTTCTTCATACTTATCATTATCATAAATATAAATAGTAACTACTGGCCCAAAAATTTCTTCACACATTAGTCTACTTTTCGGATTTGTAGATAAAAAAATTGTTGGTTCAATAAAATAACCAACAGATTTATTATAATTTCCTCCAATTATTAATTCATGCTCATGATCATTTTTTGCAAAGTCTATGTAGGAACATATATTGTGAAAAGCTTTTTCATCTATTACCGCATTTACAAAATTTGTAAAATCTTCAGGATTCCCCATTTTTAAATCCGATACATCTTTGATTATTTTTTCTTTAATTTCACTCCATAAATTATTTGGCAAGTATATTCGAGAAGGTGCACTGCATTTTTGTCCTTGAAATTCAAAACCTCCTCTTAATATGGCAGTCGATATTGCTTTAGGGTCAGAAGATTTATGAGCAATAATAAAATCTTTTCCTCCAGTTTCTCCAACAATTCTAGGGTAAGATTTATAATTTTTGATATTTTCACCTATTATTTTCCAAAAATTTTGGAATACCCCAGTGCTTCCAGTAAAATGAATGCCCCCAAAATCTCTATGATTAAATATTATATCCCCAGCTGTTTTTCCATCAGTATGGATTAGATTAATTACACCATCTGGAAGTCCAGCTTTTTTAAATACTTTCATTATTACATTTGCAGAATAAATTTGAGTACTTGAGGCTTTCCAAACTACTGTATTTCCCATCAAAGCAACACTTGAACAAAGATTTCCTGCAATAGAAGTAAAATTAAATGGACTCAAAGCAAAAATGAAACCTTCTAATGGCCTATATGATAAAGAATTTTTCATTCCATCAGGAGATATTGGTTGTTCTTCATGAATTTTTTTCATGTAATAAGGATTAAATCTTAAAAAATCAATTAACTCACATGCTGCATCAATTTCTGCTTGAAAAACATTTTTTGATTGTCCCAACATTGTTGTAGCATTTATTTCTGATCTATATGGTCCTGCCAATAATTCAGCTGCTTTAACAAAAATTTTTGCTCTTTTGTTGGATCCCATTCTATTCCAATTGTCTTTAGCATCTAATGCAGCTTTTATAGCACTGTTTACATGAGATTCATCTCCTTTATTATAATGTCCTAGAGTATGATTATGATCATGTGGCGGAGAAATACGTATTTTATTTTCTGTTCTTATTTCTTTACCACCAATGTACATCGGTATATCTATTTCTTTATTTTTTAATTCATGAATTTTCTTTTTTAATTCAATCTTTTCTTTTGATTTAGATTTATATTCTAAAATAGGCTCATTTATAGGAATTTTAGCTAATTTATTCATATTTTAAATTATTTATTTTTTAATAAATCAAGTTTATTTTTTGATAGTTCTCTATTTGAATTCATAATATCATAAATTTCTAAATCTTTTTCTAATTGTTTGTCTTTTTCAAGTAATTTAAATATTTGATCTATTAAATCTAAAGCTTCCTCTCTTATTGAATAAAAAATAAATTGATTCACATATTTCATATTTAATAGGTTTGCATTTTTAAGATAATTAACATGTCTTGAAGTTTTTGTTTGAGTAAAGTTTAGAATCATTTCTAAATCCGCTATGCAAGATTCTTTTCTATTATATAAAATATTCATTATTCTTATTCTTGAAATATCAGAAAATGATCTAAAAACTTTACTTCCATAATCGACGTTAAAATTTTTTAATCTCATATTTAATAAATTAATCTTTTAATGAAAACAAAAATAATATTTAAGTAATTTAGCGATGAATTAATAATTAAATATAAAAATTTTTCAATTTTAATGTTGTTTAAAAAACTACTTTACTTACCTGCCATTTTTTTTCTTTTTAGTCATTTTACTTTCTCTCAAGGAGAAAAAAAGATTATTCAGATGTCTGGGGTAGTTGTTGGTGCTGATAGCATATCTGGTGTTGGTGGTGTGCATATATATGTCCCTAAAGCAGGTAGAGGAACCACTTCTAATCCGTATGGGTATTTTACTATGCCTGTTTTAGAAGAAGATAGTTTAATTATTAGTGCTGTTGGTTATCAAAAACAAAATTTAATTGTACCAGGAGATAAAGGTGAATCAATTTCTTTAATTATTGAGTTGAAGCCTGACACTACGATACTTCCTGAATTAGAAATTTTTCCTTATCCAACTGAAGAATTATTTAAAAAAGCTGTTTTAGCTTTAGAATTACCAAATAGAAGAGACTTAGAAAATTTAGATAAATCATTAAATAAACAACTCTTAAGAGAAATGTATATGAATGAACCGATGAGTGCAAATATGAATTACAAGTACTTTATGGATCAACAAATGCTTGCTACATCAAATAAATATCAATTACCATCTAATCCATTATTGAACCCATTTGCTTGGGCTAGATTTATTAAAGCCATTAAAAGAGGAGACTTCAAGAAAGAAAAAAAATAAATATAATTGTAGCCTCGACAGGAGTCGAACCTGTATCTAGAGTTTAGGAAACTCCTATTCTATCCATTGAACTACGAGGCCAAACTAATGACAAATGTAATTTTTGATAAAATAAAAATCATTATTAATTTATTATTTAATTTGGAGGATAATTATTTCATGTTGATATTTGAATTTTATCAGATATGACTGAAGAATTTAAAAAACGTCAAGAAAAGTTAAGAAAATTAGTTTTAGATTTTGAAATGAATATAAGCCAAAATAAAAAGGTTTATTATGATTCAGAATATTACGAAAAAATTATAAAGTGGTATATAGATAATCATAAATTTAAAAAAGGATTAGATGCTGCTAATTTTGCTATATTTCAACATTCTTATTCATCAGATTTATTATTCTTAAAAGCTAATATTTTAGTAGCTATGCAAAAGTTTAAGGAATCATTAGAAATGCTTGATAAAGCTTACTTACTTAATCCTACAGATGAAAATATTTTTATTCTAAAAGGACAAGTTTTTGTTATACTAGGTAGAATAGAAAAGGCATTAAAGGTTTTTAAAAGTGCAATTGGATTTTCTTCAAATAAAGATGAATTATATTACCAAGTTGGATTAGCATATCAATCTTCAGAAAGATATAAAAAAGCTTTAAAGTATTTTAAAAAAGCTGTGAATTTAAATATTTCACATGAAAATGCTCTAAATGATTTAGCAGAATGTTTCAAAATTTTAGGTAAATCAAAGAAAAGCATCAAATTTTATAAAAAGTTTATTGATCAAGATCCTTATTCTGAATTTGCTTGGTTTAATCTTGCTAATGTATATATAGATTTAAAAAAATATAAAAATTCGATAAGAGCTTATGAATATGCAATTGCTATAAATGATGAATTTTCTTCAGCATATCTAGGATTAGCAAAAGCATTTAAAAAACTTAAAAAACTTAAAAAAGCAACAAAATATTATGAAAAATTATATGAATTAGATGGTCCTGGGTTTGATATATATTTTCATTTAGGAGATATTTATTATTTAAGAAAAGAGTATAATATTTCTATCAAGTTTTTTCAAAAAGCTTTAAAGGAAAAAGAATACCATATTAATTCTTTGATTGGAATTGGAAAAAGCCTTTCATCTATAGAAAAATGGCATGAGGCTATTCATTATCTTAGAAAAGCATTAACTCATGATGGAGAAAATATTTTATGCTTAAAATTCTTAGCAAGAGCTGAATTTGAAATTGGGAATATAATTTCTAGCAAAGAGTTTTACAATCAAGCATTGAAACATAGTCCAAACGATATAGATATATATTTAGATTTTTCTTTTATTTATTACAGCAATGATAATTTTGAAAAATCAATTGAAATAATTAAAAATGGCATTAATGAATTACCACAAGAATCTATCTTATATTATAGGCTCGTGATTTACTTATTGAAAGCTGGAAGATATAAGGAATCAATATCAGTTTTAGAAAGTGCATTATCTATTAATTTTAAAAATCATTATATTTTATTTGAATTTTTACCAGAATTGAATGAAAACTCTGCATTTTATAGGATAATAAATCAGTTTAAAGAAAATCGATTATAATGAATTATCATTTAAAAAATTTACCTAAAAGAACTAAAAAAACCCGAAAAAAAGGTTTAACAATGGTGATCGATAAAGGATCAAGTATAAATGAATGTAAAAATTTGATTGAATCTTCAGGTGAGTTTATTGATATTGTAAAGTTTGGTTGGTCTACTTCTCTATTAACTAAAGACTTAGTAAAAAAAATTGATATGTTTAAAAAAGCGGATATATCAGTTTATTTTGGAGGAACTTTATTTGAAGCTTTTCTAGTAAGAGATCAGTTTGACGATTATGTTGATGTTCTAAAAAAATATAATTTGAAATATGCTGAGGTATCTGATGGCTCAATTAATATTCCACATAAAAAAAAATGTGAATACATTACCAAATTATCTAAACATGTAACTGTTTTATCTGAGGTGGGCTCTAAAGATACAAGAAAAATTATTCCTCCTTATAAATGGATTAGGCAAATGAGAAATGAATTAGAAGCAGGATCTTGGAAGGTAATTGGTGAAGCTAGAGATTCTGGAAATGTTGGTCTATTTAGACAATCAGGTGAGGTTAGGCAAGGTTTAGTTGAAGAAATTTTAACTGAAATTCCATCCGATAAAATTATATGGGAAGCACCTCAAAAAGCTCAACAAGTTTGGTTTGTACAGCTATCAGGTCCTAATGTTAATCTTGGAAATATTTCTGGAAATGAGGTAATATCTTTGGAAACAATAAGATTGGGGCTTAGAGGGGATACTTTTCACCAATATTTGTAATATAAGGATATAATTAAATAATTATACTTGATTTATTTTATCAAAAATTTCAAAATTTCACTTTTTCTAAAAGGGATGTTAATGGGTATTGCTGATCTAATTCCTGGAATATCTGGGGGAACTATTGCTTTAATTACTAATATATATAAGGAATTGATAGATACAATTAAGTCTTTTAATGTTAATGCAATTTATTTATTAATAAATTTTGAATTGAGAAAATTTTATAGCTCTTATAATTTACAGTTTTTGTTAACCTTATTAGGTGGTATTTTTTCTTCAATTTTTTTATTTGTTTCATTTATTTTAAGTGCATATGAAAATTTTCCTATTCATGTTTTTTCACTATTTTTTGGTTTAGTTATTTTTTCATCAATATCAATTCTTTTTATTTTAAAGAAAAAATCTAAATTAAGTTTTTTATTATTTCTATTTTTTTTTATTGGTATTTTTATTGGCTTCTTTATAACTACACTGAAACCCATATCATTATCAAATGATTTTTTTTCTATTTTTTTTTCAGGTATGATTTCAATTTGTGCAATGATTTTACCGGGATTATCAGGGAGTTTTATTTTGCTTATACTTGGAAAATATTTTTATATTATTGAGGCTGTTAAAAATCTAGATATTCATATATTATTAATTTTTGCTAGCGGTGCAGTAGTTGGACTCTTTTTCTTTTCAAGAATTATTTCTTTTTTTCTTAAAAAATATTATGATAATTCATTATTTTTTTTGGTTGGATTAATGTTAGGATCCTCTAATAAATTATGGCCATGGAAAGTGGAAAATACTAATGTTTCACCTTTTTTTTATAACGAATTTTTAAATGAGTCTAATTATCTAATATCTTCAATTATTATTTTTATTATTTCTGGAATTATTATTTTAATATTTGAAAAACAAAAACTAAAATTAAATGATTAAGTTTGGATTAATTGGATACCCCCTTGTTCACTCATTTTCAAAAAAATATTTTAATAAAAAATTTGATAATGAAAATATAAAAAATGTTTGTTATCAAAATTACGAACTCAAAAATATAAGTGAATTAAAATCTATAATTGAAGAAAACCCTAATCTCAGGGGTTTAAACGTTACAATTCCATATAAAGAAGAAGTAATTAAATATTTAGACAAAATAGAAGAAAAATATTTAAATATTGGTGCTGTAAATGTTATAAAAATTATTGACAATAAATTATTTGGTATTAATACGGACTATGAAGCTTTCAGGATTACTTTAAAAACATGGTTAAATACGAATTTTAATAGCAAAGCTCTTATTCTAGGTACAGGTGGTTCTTCTAAATCTGTAAGTTTAGCTTTAAAAGAATTAAATATTGATTATAATTTTGTTTCAAGAACTAAAAGAAAAAATGTTCTTTCATATGAAGACCTTTCTGATATTGATATAATTTCTAATTATAAATTAATCATAAATACTACTCCATTGGGTATGTATCCCAAAACAAATTTATCACCTAATATTCCTTATAAATTAATAACAAAAAATTATTATTTATATGATTTAGTATACAATCCAGAAATGACACAATTTTTGGAAAAAGGTAAAAGAAAAGGAGCTAAAATAAAAAATGGATTAGAAATGCTTCATTTGCAGGCAGAATTATCATGGAATTATTGGAATAAAAAATAAATAATTTTGAAATTTAAATTAATATCAGATTTTAAGCCAACCGGAGATCAACCAAAAGCAATTAGTCAATTAGTTAGTTCAATAAATAATAAAGAAAAATCACAAGTTTTATTAGGAGTAACAGGTTCTGGTAAAACATTCACAATGGCTAACGTAATATCAGAAATAAATAGACCTACATTAATACTTTCTCATAATAAAACTTTAGCTGCTCAACTATACGGAGAGCTAAAACAATTTTTTCCAGACAATGCTATTGAATATTTCATTTCTTATTATGACTATTATCAACCTGAAGCTTATATTCCCACTACTAATGTTTATATAGAGAAAGATTTATCGATAAATGAAAATATTGAAAAAATGAGATTAAGTGCTACTTCATCTTTACTTTCTGGAAGGAAAGATGTTGTAGTAGTTGCTTCTGTTTCCTGTATTTATGGAATAGGGAATCCAGATGAATTCGGTAAGAATGTAATCAAATTAAAAATTGGTGATAGAGTTGAATTAAAAAAATTACTATTTAGTTTGGTTGATATTTTATATGAAAGAAGAGAAGAAGATTTTAAAAGAGGTAGTTTTAGAATTCAAGGTGATACTCTTGACATTTATGTTGCATATGATGATTTTATTTATAGAATTATTTTTTGGGAAGATGAAATTGAATCTATTTCAAAAGTAGATCCCTTGTCTGGAAGAAAAATATCAGATCAAGATTCAATAATTATTTATCCAGCAAACCTTTTTGTGACAAATAAAGAAATAATTGATCTCGCTATTAAAGAAATTGAAGAGGACCTTTTAAATCAAATTAAATTTTTTGAAGCAGAAGGTAGATTTGCTGAAGCAAAAAGAATCAAAGAAAGAACTGAATTTGATTTACAAATGATAGAAGAAATTGGTTATTGTTCTGGAGTTGAAAATTATTCTAGGTATTTTGATAGAAGACAATCTGGCATGAGGCCATTTTGTTTATTAGATTATTTTCCAAATGACTACTTAGTCTTTATTGATGAAAGTCATGTGACAATTCCTCAAGTTAGAGCTATGTGGGGAGGAGACCGCTCGAGGAAAACAAATCTTGTTGATTATGGTTTTAGATTGCCATCTGCATTGGATAATAGACCCTTAAATTTTGAGGAGTTTGAATCTATGATAAATCAAGTTGTTTTTGTAGGTGCTACCCCTTCTGAATATGAATTAAATTCATCCGGTGGTTCTGTAGTTGAACAAATCATTCGACCTACTGGATTACTCGATCCAAAGATTGATGTTAGAAGTTCTAAAAATCAAATTGATGATATATTAAATGAAATAAATGAAAGGATAATTAAAAAAGAAAGGGTATTAATTACAACATTAACAAAAAGAATGTCAGAAGATCTTAAAATTTTTTTTGATAACAGTAATATTAGAAGTCGATATCTTCATTCTGAGATTGATTCTCTTGAAAGAGTGAGCATATTAAGAGGGCTTAGATTAGGAGAATTTGAGGTTTTAGTAGGAGTAAATTTATTAAGAGAAGGTCTTGATTTACCTGAAGTATCTTTAGTAATTATTTTAGATGCAGATAAAGAAGGGTTCTTGAGAAATGAAAAATCTCTAATCCAAACATCTGGAAGAGCAGCAAGACATATAAATGGAAAAGTTATCATGTATGCTGATAAGGTAACTAAGTCAATGCAAGCAACTATTGATGAAACAAGTAGAAGAAGAAAAATACAAAAGGAATACAACAAAAAACATAATATAAAACCAAAATCAGTTAGTAAATCAAAAGAAAATATCCTTGCGCAGACTGCAGTAGCCAAAAACAAAGAAGATATTAGTTTAGGCTTCGAATCAAAAATGGATTTAGATCCAATTTTGAAAGATATGTTACCAGATGAAATTGATAAGATTATAAAGTTAAATGAAATCAAAATGAAGAAAGCGGCAAAGGATCTTGATTTTTTTGAAGCCGCAAGGCTTAGAGATGAAATAACGGAGTTGAATTTGTTAAAAGAAAAAAATTAAATTTTCGGCAAACTCCAGTTATTATTATACTGAGGAGTAATTAAATTATTTGCTTTCTCATTTAACCCAAAATTTCCTTTTTCTTTATCCCAATAAATTTTTTCTCCAGTTTTATAGGCAATATTTCCCATATGTGCATTTACCGCTACAATACTCCCTTTTGTAATATCACAGTTTAGTCCTTTTGGATTATTTTCTTTGATACATTCAATAAAATTTTTGGTATGTTTATCAAGAGCATTTCCATAAGTTTTATTTACTTCAGCCCATGTTGATGTCTTTTTTTCTACGTCATCAATAAACAAATCTCCACCATTCCTATGGTCTTTTTGTGCTATCACTTGCCATCCAACTCTATTTACAACTAATGTCCCATGACTTCCAATAAATGCTATTCCTTCACTTAATCCATAATTTCCTCCATCGATGCCATTTGCATGTTCCCATAATAAAGTAAAATTGTCATATTCATATATTGCTTGAAGCGTATCTGGAGTTTCTGTATCTTGATTTGGATAACCATATTTTCCTCCAGATGCCATAATTGAAATTGGATCCTTTGCTTTCATACCCCATAAAGCAATATCAATTTCATGAACTCCCCAGTCGGTCATCAATCCACCTGCATAATCCCAATACCATCTAAAATTAAAATGAAATCTATTTTCATTGAATTTTCTCATTGGTGCCGGGCCTAACCACATGTTATAATCAACGCCTGGAGGTGTATCTTTATTAGGCTTTTCATCAACCCATCCGTACCACCCTTGATATGCCCAAGCTTTTACTAGTCTAATTTTTCCTAATTTTCCTGTCCACAAATAATCTATCGCTTCTTGATACTGACCTCCACTTCTTTGCCATTGACCTACTTGAACACATTTCCCATGATATTTTGACGATTCAAGCATAATATTTGCTTCAGTTATGGAATTAGAAATTGGTTTTTCGCAATATGCATGTTTTCCTGCCTCTAAGGAATCAACTAGATTAAGACAATGCCAATGATCAGGAGTTCCAATTACAACCGCATCAATGTCTTTGTTTTCTAACATTTTTCTGTAATCACCATATAATTTTGGTTTTTTTCCAGTTATTTTTTCAACATCATTGCTTCTAGTATCAAGAACATCTTTATCCACATCACAAAGCCCAATACAGTTTGCTTCACTATTTTTTAAAATAGATCTCATATTACTCCATCCCTGTCCCTTGCATCCAATAACAGCAAAATTAATTTTTTCATTTGCAGAAACACTCTTTCTCATCTTTGCAATAGCCTCTAATGGCAAACCTGCTCCAAGAATCCCACCAAGTGATAAAATGGATGAGTTTTTAATAAATTTTCTTCTTGATTTTTTCAAAAGTTATTTGGATAAATTATTATTTACTTCATCCCAGTTTATTAGACTAAAGAAAGCATTTATATAATCTGGTCTTCTATTTTGATAATTTAAATAATATGCGTGTTCCCATACATCTATACCTAAGATAGGAATGCTATTTTCTTTACATACCCCTGGCATTAATGGATTGTCTTGATTTGCTGAAGAACAAACTTCTAGATTTCCTCCTACCTTACATAGCCAAGCCCAACCTGATCCAAACCTTGTAGCGGCAGCTGTGGAGAAAGTATTTTTAAATTCATCAAAACCACCAAAATTGGAATCAATAGCTATTCCAATATCACCAGTTGGATTACCTCCTCCATTCGGAGAAAGAATATTCCAAAAAAGAGAATGATTGTAATGTCCACCGCCATGATTTCTAATTGCAGGATTATCAGAATGATTTGTGCAAAGTTCTTCAAGAGATTTGTTTTCAAGGTCACTTCCTTGAATAGCATTATTCAAATTAGTTAAATATAGATTATGATGTTTTGTATGGTGAATCTCCATAGTTTTAGCATCTATATGAGGTTCTAAAGCATCATAAGCATAGGGAAGATTAGGTAGTTCAAAAGCCATTTTTCTGTATTTTAATTGTTATCATTAATTTCTCATCTAATATAAATAAATTATTTACATCTATTTTCTTATTTTCTCAAAAAATGAATTAATTAATAACTTGGAATCATTTTCAAGGATTTTATCAATAATAACTAATTTTTTATTGATAGATTCTTTTGATTTATATAGGTGACCTCTTTCCTTATCTTGTAGTGAATAAACTACTTTTTTTACTTTTGAGAGAAATATTGCGCCCGAACACATCATGCAAGGCTCCAGAGTGACATATAATTCACAATCATTTAAGTATTTACTTCCCAAACTGTTTTGTGCTGATGTAATAGCAATCATTTCTGCATGAGCAGTTGCATCATTGAGTGTTTCCATTTGATTATATCCTCTCGCTATAACTTTATCATTACATACAATTACCGCTCCAACTGGAATCTCATCTTCTTCATATGCTTTTTTTGCTTCTTTTAAAGCTTCCCTCATAAAAAGTTCATATTTTTTTGTTTCCAAGGTCATATAAAAACTAAATTACTCATTTCATAACAAGATTATTAAAAAAATAAATCCTTTATTTATAAAACTGTTATTTTTGTTTAAACTAAAATTCAAATGTTGAGATCTCATACTTGTGGAGAATTACGAATCAGTCATGTAGGTTTAAAAGTATCATTGTGTGGATGGGTTCAGAAAGTTAGAGACAAAGGAAAAATGATATGGATTGACTTAAGAGATCGATATGGTGTTACACAGCTAATCTTTGAGGAAGAATCTACATCAAAAGAAATTTATAAGATGGCAAGAGAGTGTGGCAGGGAATTTGTTTTACGAGCTTTTGGCATTGTTTCAGAGAGATCTGCGAAAAATAAAAATATTGAGACAGGAGATGTAGAAATCGTAGTTGAAAGCATGCAATATCTTAATAAATCAAAGGTTCCACCTTTTATTATTGAAGACAAAACTGATGGGGGAGAAGAACTTAGAATGAAATATAGATATCTTGACCTTAGAAGAATTCCTTTACAAAAAAATCTAAAACTAAGACATTCTCTAATGCGAGAAACTAGAAATTATCTAGATAAAAAAGATTTTGTTGAAATAGAGACCCCTGTGTTAATTAAATCAACTCCTGAAGGGGCAAGAGATTTTATTGTTCCATCTAGAATGAATCAAGGAGAGTTTTATGCCCTACCACAATCTCCACAAACCTTTAAGCAATTACTCATGGTTTCTGGATTTGATAAGTACTATCAACTTGTTAAATGTTTTAGAGATGAGGACCTGAGAGCAGACAGGCAACCTGAATTTACTCAGATAGACTGCGAACTTTCTTTTGCTCAAAGGGAAGACATATTGGATACTTTTGGAGGACTTATTTCTCATTTATTTAAAAGTGTTTTGAATATAGATATAGGATCTATTCCAATTATGGAATATGATCATGCAATAAAAAATTATGGTACAGATAAGCCAGATATAAGATTTGAGATGAAAATTAATGATGTTTCTCCTATTGCAAAAGGAAATGGTTTTAACGTTTTTGATTCTTCAGAAAACATACTAGCGTTAGTTGCACCAGGCTGCAGTGAATATTCAAGAAAACAAATCGATGAACTTACTGATTTTGTATGTAAACCTCAGATAGGAGCAAAGGGGCTTGTATATATTAAATGTAATGAAGATGGTACTTTTAAATCTTCAGTAGACAAATTTTTTGATCAGAAAAAATTAGGTCAGATTGCAAACCTATGTAAGGCAAATAAAGGGGATCTTATTCTTATCCTTGCAGGAGAAAAAAATAGTACATTCAATGCTACTTCTGAGTTAAGACTTGAGATGGGAGAAAGATTAAACTTAAGAGATCCAAGTATATACAAACCTTTGTGGGTAGTGAATTTTCCACTTTTACAATGGGATGAAGAATCTAAAAGATTTCATGCGATGCACCACCCATTTACCTCTCCTTTAGAAGATGATATAGAGCTTCTTGAGAAAGATCCAGCTTCTGTAAGAGCAAATGCCTATGATTTAGTTGTAAATGGAGTTGAAATAGGTGGAGGTTCTATAAGAATCTATAAAAGAGAGTTACAAGAAAAAATGTTTAAGACTTTAGGCTTTACGGAAAAAGAAGCTAAAGAGCAATTTGGGTTTTTGCTAGACGCTTTTCAATATGGAACGCCTCCTCATGGTGGAATAGCATTTGGTTTTGATAGAATTTGTGCTTTGTTTGGAGGAAAGGAGTCTATAAGAGATTTTATTGCTTTCCCTAAAAATACCTCAGGAAGGGATGTGATGATTGACTCACCTTCTAATATTGATTCTACTCAAAGAAAAGAGCTAGGGTTATAAGCTATTTCTCTATTTTCTAATTTTAAACTCTATTGTCTTTCAACTTTATCCATAAAATATTTTTCCCATCCTGGGTTTGCATCTTTTTCTTCATCTACAATCTTTTTAGCATCTTCTAAAAGCTGCCTTGAATCAAAAATGATACCGTCTTTTATGGTATATTTTATTCCACCAACCCTTATTGCTTCATTATTTGAATTAATTTTTATATCGCCAGTTCCATATAAGTATTTGAGATTTTTCAATGGATTTTCTTCCATAAGAATCATATCCGCATATTTGCCAACTTCAATTGTGCCTATTTCTTTTTCCATACCTAGTGCTTCAGCTGCATTAAGTGTAGCAGATCTGATAACTTCTAATGGATGAAAACCAGATTCTCTAATAAGTTCAAGCTCTTGAATATAGCCAAAACCATATAAATTATACATATATCCTGAGTCTGCTCCTGCTGTAACTCTACCTCCTCTATTTTTGTATTCATTTATAAAAGTCATCCATAGCCTATAATTTTCTTTCCATTCCAACTCCTTTTCTGTTCCCCAATCAAAATATGCTGCTCCATGAGAATCTCTACCTGGAAGAAAAAACTTAAGTAGTGTAGGGGTTGTATAATCCTTATGCCATTCAAGCCTGCT
>JBELBJ010000002.1:0-60978 GCA_042095375.1 Marinoscillum sp. | reverse complement strand
CTTACCCATTCTCTCGCTTCTTCAGGTGAATTAATTCCATTTTTTGATCCTTGTCCAAATCCAGTATAGGCTAGAATTCTTGGTGCAGTAATCTTATTTTTTTTACTGTCTTCTTTTTGTTTTAAAACCCACTTTAATCCATTTCCACAGCTAGGGTCTCTTATTGTTGTTATCCCGTGTGCCATCCAAAGTTTATATACATAGTCAGCTCTTCCTTTAGTTGTTTCTCCAATATGCCCATGCATATCAATGAATCCTGGTAAAAGATACATACCATGAGCATCTATTTCTTTTGCTCCCTCTTTCGCTTTAGGCCTTCTTTCTTCTTTTATTTTTAAACCTGGATATCCAACGTTTCTTATGCTTATTATTTTATTATCTTCTACTATCACATCTACAGGCCCTGATGGCGGTGCTCCATTTCCATTTATTAACGTGGCCCCTCTAATTATTAGTTGATCAAAGGGTCCTTCTCCTCTAAATCTTTCGGGGGGTTCTTTGATTTGACCAAGTAAAATATTATAAGAAAGTAATAGAATTGTGGTAAAAAATATACTGATTTTCATTTTTGTATTGATTTATTTAGATGAATATAGAAAATTTAATAAAGATTACAAATTAATTTTAATTTGAAATATTATATTTAAGCTTTAAAAAAACATTATTTGATATGTCATTAACTTATTCAAAAATGCTTCCATTAACTACAAAACTTCCAAGTTTTGATCTTCCTAATGTTATTACAGGCGAAAAATTTTCTTCAAATAATTTATCTGATGAATGTGGTAAGGTTATAATGTTTATATGTAATCATTGTCCATATGTTATCCATTATCATGATCAGCTTGTGAAGTTAATTAATGAATATGTTAAAAAGAAAATTGAGTTTGTTGCAATAAGTTCTAATGATGTAGAAAATTATCCTCAAGATTCTCCTGAAAATATGAAAATTCTTTTTAAAGATCTTGGCCTTTCAATTCCATACCTATATGACGAATCACAAGAAATTGCAAAAAAATATATGGCTGAGTGTACCCCGGAATTTTATTTTTTTGATAAAAATAATTCACTTATATATCGTGGAAGAATGGATGATTCTTCACCTGGTAGCGGAAAAATATCAACCGGTAAAGATTTAAGATTTGCAATTGATAATTTTATTTCAGAAAATGAAATTGATGACAATCAACTTCCAAGTATGGGGTGTAACATAAAATGGAAATAAATCAACCTAAGTTTCTAAAATTTATAAATAAGGTATCATTTTCTTAAAAAATATCTAAATTACATGCCTTAATTTAAAGTAAAAATATGAACGGAAATATTATTACAATTAAAGATAAAAATCTAATTGTTGGAAACAATCCAATTATACCCTTTATAGAAGGGGATGGTATTGGTATTGATATTTGGTCTACAAGTAAAAAAGTTATTGACAATGCAGTTGAAAAAGCTTATTCAGGTTCAAAAAAAATTGAGTGGTTAGAAGTATTAGCTGGAGAAAAAGCATTTAATCAAACTGGGGAATGGCTTCCTCAAGAAACCCTTGATTCATTTAATAAATATTTAGTTGGAATAAAAGGTCCTCTTACTACACCTGTTGGAGGTGGAATCACTTCATTAAATGTAGCTTTAAGACAGAAGCTAGATCTTTTTGCATGTGTAAGACCTGTTAGATGGTTTGATGGTACCCCATCTCCTGTTAAAGATCCAAGCACTACTGATATGGTTATTTTTAGAGAAAATACTGAAGATATTTATGCTGGAATTGAATTTGAGAACGGCACAAAAGAAAATGAAAAAATCAAATCTTTATTAAAAGAAAATTTTGAACAAAAATTTGATAAAATAAGATTTCCAGAATCAAGTGGAATAGGTTTAAAACCAATTTCAGAAGAGGGAACTTCAAGGTTAGTTAGATCTGCTATTGATTACGCTATTAAAAATAAAAGAGCTTCAGTCACCTTTGTCCACAAAGGAAATATTATGAAATATACGGAGGGTTCTTTCAGAGATTGGGGGTATAAAATAGCAAAAGAAGAATTTGGAGCTAATGATTTAGATGGTGGGCCATGGCAAGAAATAAATATTGAAAATAGAAAAATAATTATTAAAGATGTTATTGCTGATGCCTTTTTACAACAAATTCTTTTAAGGCCAAAAGAATATTCTGTAGTTGCAACCATGAACCTAAATGGAGATTATATTTCAGATGCTCTAGCTGCGATAGTTGGTGGAATTGGAATAGCTCCAGGAGCAAATATCAATTATGAAACTGGTCATGCTATTTTTGAAGCTACACATGGAACTGCACCAAAATATGCAGGAAAAAATAAGGTAAACCCAGGTTCAGTTATTTTATCTGGTGCTATGATGTTAGAGTATTTAGGATGGGTCGAAGCTAAAAATCTTATTCATAAGGGTATAACAAAATCTATATCTAGTAAAAAAGTTACTTATGACTTTGAAAGATTAATGGATGAAGCAACTTTACTATCATGTTCCGAATTTGGTGAAGAAATTATAAAAAACATGTAATCTGTGGCTAAAAAAGAAAAAATAATAGTTTTTGATACTACGCTAAGGGATGGAGAACAAGTTCCTGGATGCCAGCTTAATTCAAAAGAAAAAGTTGAGATTGCTAAAGATCTAGAGGATCTTGGAGTTGATGTTTTAGAAGCTGGTTTTCCAATTTCAAGTCCTGGGGATTTTAATTCTATTGTAGAAATATCTAAAAACGTAAAAAAACCTATTATTTGTGCTCTTAGCAGAGCAGTTGTAATGGATATCGATATGGCAAATTTATCTCTCAAGGATGCTAAAAGAAAAAGACTTCACACAGGCATTGGCGCTTCAGATATTCATATCAAATATAAATTTAAATCTACAAGAGAAAAAGTTTTAGATCAAGCTGTATCAGCTGTAAAATATGCTACAAAATATTTTGATGATATTGAATTTTATCCTGAAGATGCTGGAAGAGCCGATCAAGGTTTTTTATGTAAAATGGTTGAAGAAGTAATTAAAGCAGGTGTTACTGTAATAAATATTGCTGATACAACTGGTTATAATTTGCCTGATATGTATGGTGAAAAAATCAAGTTTTTGAAAAACAATGTCCCTAATATTGATAAAGCTACAATTTCAGTTCATTGTCATAATGATTTAGGATTGGCTACAGCTAATTCAATAGCTGGATTACAAAACGGTGCACGACAAGTTGAAGTAACAATGAATGGTATTGGAGAAAGAGCTGGAAATACTTCTCTTGAGGAAGTAGTAATGGCTATTCATGCTCACAAACATTTAAATTTTAGAACTGGTATTAACACAAAAAAAATTGTTCCATTGAGTAAAAAAGTTAGTAAACTAATGAATATGCCTGTTCAGAGAAATAAAGCAATAGTAGGAGCTAATGCATTTGCTCATTCATCTGGAATACATCAAGATGGTTTTCTTAAGCATAGAGAAACATATGAAATTATCGATCCTGAAGTTGTAGGTGTTGACTCTTCTTCTATAGACTTAACCGCCAGAAGTGGAAGAGCAGCATTATCACATAGGCTTTCTTTATTGGGCATTAAACTAAGTAAAATTGAGTTGGAAACAATTTATACAAAATTTCTTGAGATGGCAGATAGAAAGAAATTAATTCATGATGAAGATTTATATGAATTAGTTAAGAAAAAAAAATAATTCACTTAAATGAATCATCCTAAAACCTTATTTGATAAAGTATGGGAATCTCATGTGGTAGATGAAATTCCTGATGGTCCAAGTATTCTGTATATAGATAAGCATTTGATTCATGAGGTAACTAGTCCTCAAGCTTTTTTAGGGTTAAGAAAAAGAGGAATTAAGGTTTTTCGTCCTGAAAAAACTATTGCAACTGCTGATCACAATGTTCCCACATTAAATCAACATTTACCAATTAAAGAAGAATTATCAAGAAATCAGTTAAACCAACTTTCAAAAAACTGTAAAGATTTTGGAATTGAATTATATGGACTTGGCCATAAATATCAAGGAATAGTCCATGTTATTGGTCCAGAACTTGGTATAACTCAACCAGGGATGACAATTGTATGTGGAGATAGTCATACTTCAACACATGGAGCATTTGGTTCTATTGCTTTTGGAATAGGAACAAGTGAGGTAGAAATGGTATTAGCAACTCAATGTTTACTTCAAAAAAAACCTAAAACTATGTTGATTGAAATAAATGGAGAATTACAAAATGGTGTTTTTTCTAAGGATATAATATTATATATTATTTCAAAAATTTCCTCTTCAGGTGGAACAGGGTATTTTGTAGAATATTCTGGTTCTACAATTTCTTCTCTATCAATGGAAGCTAGAATGACTATTTGTAATATGAGTATTGAGATGGGTGCTAGGGGAGGTATGATTGCTCCTGATCAAAAAACTTTTGACTATGTTAAAAATAAAAAATTTTCACCTGATGGTATTGATTTTGATAATAAAGTAAAGTATTGGAAAACTTTGGTTTCTGATAGCAATGCTAAATATGATAAGGTTATGAAATTTGATGCTAAAGATATTGAACCAATGATAACATATGGAACAAATCCTGGAATGGGAATGAAAATAAGAGATAAAATACCTGAATTACCAATGGAGGGATCTAAAGATTCATTTGATAAATCTTTGAATTATATGGGTTTAAAATCTGGAACTCATTTATTAAACAAAAAAATAGATTATGTTTTTATAGGTAGTTGTACAAATTCAAGAATGGAGGATTTAAGAATAGCAGCAAAATTTATTGATGGAAAACAAAAAGCATCTGGCGTGAGTGCATGGGTTATTCCTGGATCTAAACAAGTAGAAAAGATGGCTGTCGAAGAAGGAATAGATAAGATATTTAAAAATGCAGGTTTTGAATTTAGACAACCAGGTTGTTCTGCTTGTCTTGCAATGAACGAAGATAAGATACCTAAAAGTAAATTTTGTGTTTCTACTTCAAACAGAAATTTTGAAGGAAGGCAAGGACCAGGCTCTAGAACAATGCTAGCTAGTCCTTTAACTGCTGCTGCAACAGCAGTAAATGGATATGTAACGGATGTTAGAGACTATATTTGATTATGGAAAAATTTAAAAATATTTTATCTAAGGCAACACCGATTTCTATTGAGAATATCGATACTGATCAAATTATACCAGCAAGATTTTTGAAAGCTATATCTAGGGAAGGTTTTGGAGATAATTTATTTAGGGATTGGAGATATGATAACATGAATAAACCTATTACTGATTTTATATTAAATAGATCAGATAATCAAAATAAAATATTGGTTTCAGGAAGAAATTTCGGATGTGGTTCAAGTAGAGAGCATGCTGCATGGGCAATTTATGATTTTGGATTTAGAGTAGTAGTTAGTAGTTTTTTTGCAGATATATTCAACAATAACGCATTAAATAATGGTCTATTGACCATAAAATTAAATGAAAAATCTTTAAGTAAAGTTTTTGAATTAATTAGAGATAATGAAAAAATTGAATTTAATGTTGATTTGGAGAATCAAGCATTTTTTACTAATAATGGATCATTCAATGAGTCATTTAGTATTAATAGTTTTAATAAAACATGCCTAATTAATGGATATGATAACATCGATTATTTGAATAATAAGAAAGATTCAATTTTAGAGTTTGAAAAATTAAATAAAGTATGATAAAAAATATTGCTGTATTAGAAGGAGATGGTATTGGTCCTGAGGTAATGAAAGAAGCTATTAAAGTTTTGGATATTATTTCAAAAAAAAGTAAAATAAAATTTAACTATTCTAAAGCTTTAGTCGGGGCATCAGCAATAAACAAAAAAGGTAATCCTTTTCCAGATGATACAAAAGATATTTGTAAATCATCTGATGCAATCTTGTTTGGAGCGATAGGTGATCCAAAATATGATAATGATCCAAAAGCTAAAATTAGACCAGAGGATGGATTGTTAGAAATGAGAAAATTTTTAGGTTTATATGCTAATATAAGGCCTGTAAAAACTTATAATTCTTTAATTGAATATTCTCCTTTAAAAAATAAGATTCTTAAAAATGTAGATTTTATAGTTTTTAGAGAGTTAACTGGTGGAATTTATTTTGGTAAAAAAGGAATTTCGGATGATGGTAATAAAGCCTATGATACTTGTGTTTATAAAAAAAGTGAAATTGAAAGAATTTCTTTTTTAGCATTTAATGAGGCTTTAAAAAGAAACAAAAAGCTTACATTAGTAGATAAAGCAAATGTATTATCAACATCGAGATTATGGAGACAAGTTGTTCAAAATATTTCTAAAAATTATTCTGATGTGAAAGTCGATTATTTATTTGTTGATAATGCAGCTATGAAAATTATATCTAACCCTTCTGACTTTGATGTTATATTAACAGAAAACATGTTTGGAGATATAATTACAGATGAAGCTTCAGTAATAACTGGTTCATTAGGAATGTTACCATCTGCTTCTGTTGGAAAAGATATGAGTTTGTTTGAACCAATACATGGTTCTTATCCCCAAGTAGCAGGAAAAAATATTGCGAATCCAATGGCAATGATTTTATCTTCTGCGATGATGATTAATTATTCTTTTAATATGGGATTTGAAGAAAAAATTATTATTGATGCTGTAAATGATGCTTTAAATAATGGAATAGTTACAGAAGATATCAATGATAATAAATTTTATAAAACCAATGAAGTAGGTGATTGGATTGCAAATAGAGTTGATCAATTGATTAAGTAATTTTATGCTTAAAGCTTTGTCTTCTTCAAACCTTAAAAGTCTTGATCTTAAAACCATTGAAAATCAGAGAATATCTTCTTTGAAACTTATGGAAAGAGCTTGCGAGAGTTTTACAACTTGGTTTATATCAAAATTTTCTAAATCTAATAACCTACAAATTTTTTGCGGTTTTGGTAATAATGGAGGTGATGCATTACTTATATCAAATAAGCTTTATGATAGTGGATATAATGTAAAAGTGTTTTTTTTAAATCATCAAAATAAAATATCTAAAGATTGTTTAATCCAATTAAATAATTTGAATAAGAAAATTCCTATTTTTAATATAAATGAAAATATAATTTCTAAAATTAAAGATTCAGAAATTATAATAGATGGTTTATTTGGATATGGTTTATCTAGAAAATTAGAGGACCCATGTATGGGTTTAATAAAACACTTAAATAATTTAAAGGGTAAAAAAATTTCTATTGATATTCCTTCTGGTATTTCACCAAATGAAGTACTTGGAAATGTTTTTTTTAATTCAGATTACATATTTACATTCCAAACGCCAAAATTATCCTTTTTTTTTCCTGAATATATAAATTTTATTGGCAAAGTTCTTATAACAGATATTGGTTTAGATAAAGACGTATTAGATAAACTATTGCCTTCAGCATCTTTAATAGAAAAAGATGATATTAAAAAAAGAATAATTAGTAGAAGTTTAATTTCTCATAAGGGAACCTTTGGGCATGGTCTTATTATTTCTGGTAGTAGGGGTAAAATGGGTGCTTGTATCATGTCATGTAAAGCTTCCTTAAAATCAGGTATAGGCCTTCTTTCTGTATATGTTCCAAAAATTGGTGAATCAATAATTCAAACTTCAGTTCCTGAAGCAATGACCATCACCGATACTAAAAAAAATCATATATCTGCAATTCCTAAATTAGAAGTTTTTAATTCAATTGGTATAGGTCCAGGAATAGGGCTTCATAGGGATACCGAGAAGGCTATTATAAAATTAATTAAAATAGCAAAAATTCCTTTAGTTATAGATGCTGATGCAATTAACATTATAGCAAGAAATAAAAATATTTTAAAATTTTTACCCAACCACTCTATATTAACTCCACATCCAAAGGAATTCAAAAGATTAGTGGGGACATATAAAGATTCTAATCAACGAATCAAACTTCAGAAAAAACTAAGTAAAAAATTTAAATTAAATATTTTAATAAAAGGTCCTTTTTCTATGATGACAGATATTAATGGTGAATTATTTATTAATACAACTGGAAATCCAGGAATGGCAACAGGTGGAAGTGGAGATGTATTAACTGGAATTATTACCGGTTTAATTGGTCGAGGCTATAAACCTTTTGATGCAATGATTATGGGTGTATACATTCATGGATTATCAGGTGATATTACTACAAAACATTTAGGTGAAGAATCTTTGATGGCCACAGATTTAATTGATTCTTTACCAAAAGCATTTAAAAAAATAGATAATTAATCTTTTTTATCTAATTTTATGATTGATTAATTTTTTTTAATGAAACAACATCTCTTATTTTTTTTATTTTTTTTATTACCAATTCTAGTAAATGCTCAAGAATTAAAAAATGAATTTAAATTTGATATATATCCAAACCCCGCTTCAGAGTTTGTAATTCTCGAATCTAATACTAAAAATATCCAAGATTTCAATTTTCAAATTCATAGTATAATAGGTAATAGAATCAATGTTTCAAGTAATATTGTTTCAAATAATAAAATTAAATTTTCAGTTAAGGAAATATCTAGCGGTTATTATTTTATAATTGTAGCTAATGATAAATCGAAGTATAAAAAAGCTTTAAAATTTTTAAAGAAATAGAAATAATCTAATTTTTATAATGTTTTTCAAATAAGTCATTGTACTTGGTTGCTAAATCAAATTGACCATCTTTATTATATGCTCTAGCTAAGGCATTTAGAGAAACTAGATTTCTTTGAATTTGATATTTGTTATTTACATTATTATTAATAAGATATTCTAACATTTGATCAGATCTTTTACTTGTAATTTCAGCAATATTATTTGCCGTTTCATTTTCTCCCATCGATAAAAGCATATCAACTTTTTGTACAGAAAAATGATCAAAATTCACTGCTTTATCAGGTATTAACTTTAAACAAGTTTTTATTACATTTTTTGCTTTTTCAGTCTCCCCAATTTTGATTAGTTCAGCAGCAAGTGTATTAAAAGTTGCTCTATAATTTAAAACAAATCCTCTATGATCTTCAGAATAATATGTTTTTTCGTTATCTAATTCTCTCCAATAAAATTTATTAATCATATTATCATACATTATATCGGTATTTATAAAGTTTTTAGATGGATTTGGATTTACCAATGGTAACAATCTATAAGCAAGTCCTTCTTGAACAACATTTCTTTTAAAATTAAGATTTGTTCCATTTAATGATGTATTATTAAAATATATTGGTCTTTCCCAGTTATTTGAATTAATAAAATCTAATATTGCTAAATCTTTTTTTTCCAAACCACCTTTATTTTCTTTTAGATTTATAATTAATCTATTAACTAAAAATTTTAAAAATTGTTGAGGAATTATTTTATTCAGATTTAAATTATTTGTATCAATATCTATATATAATGATTTAGATGGAAGTATATTATAATTACTTAGAGCAGCTGGAACTTGAATCCCTTTATTTTCAGATTTTATCAGATTAAGATATGCA
Source organism: Marinoscillum sp. (assembly GCA_042095375.1). Lineage (GTDB taxonomy): Bacteria > Bacteroidota > Bacteroidia > Cytophagales > MED-G16. Next base: position 51,479 of record JBELBJ010000002.1, on the reverse strand, counting down.
TTCAAATTAATTGAAGCATTGTTTATTTGTGGGTTTTTAATGAAAGGTAAATAGTCGTTAAGTCCTCCTTGTTGATAATTCTCATCTGTGAGTAGAAATTTTAATTTTTCAGAATCATTTTTTTTACTTCTCATTTGGTCTATATACCAATCTGTATTGAAATAACTTAAAACAATAACTCTCACATCAGTTCGAAAACCTTCTACCTCTTGTACATACCAAAGAGGAAATGTATCGTTATCTCCTCCTGTGAATAATATAGAATTTGGAGCACAGGAAGCTAGTAAATTTTTAGCTGAATCTACTGATAAATATCTATTTGACCGATCATGGTCATCCCAATTTTCAATACATAAGATTATTGGACTTATTACACCAATTAGAATAGAGATAAATAGAGAGATTTTATTATTTTTTAAAATTGAATAAAGAAATGAAAAAATAGATAAAACTCCTATTCCTATCCAAATTGAAAATGCATAATAGGAACCTGCATAAATATAATCTCTTTCTCTAGGTTCTGATGGTGGACTATTTAAATATACTACAAGCGCTACTCCTGTAAGTATAAATAGAGCCATCACAACTGAAAAGTTTTTTTTATCTCTAAAATAATGGTAAAAAAGACCAATCAAAGCTAAAATTAGAGGAATCATATAATAATTATTTCTTGCTTTGTTATTAAGAATTTCTTCAGGTACATTTTTAAATTTATCATTAATGCTTAACCAATTAGCATCTTGAATATCAGATTCTCTTCCTGAAAAATTCCATAGTAGATATCTTAAATACATATGACCAATTTGATATTTAAACATGAACTCCAAATTGTCTGAAAAATTTGGTTTTTCATTTTTTCCAAGCCCTACAATCTCTCTATACCTTTCTTTATGGTTTGGATTTGATCCACTGTACATTCTTGGAAATATTGTTGTTCTTTTAGGATCGTAGACGTAACTAAAGCTTTTATCTTTTATTTCATATTTTTCTTTTCCTCGTTTATAAACTATTTTTTCTTGTTTTTGATCTATAACTTCTGCATCATAATATTGCCCATGAAAAAGTGGTCTATTTCCATATTGCTCTCTTTTTAAATAAGATATGAAACTCAAAATATTTTCCGGATTGTTTTCATCTATTGGAGGATTAAAGCTTGACCTAATTAATACTAAAGAATATGATGAATAACCAATTAGTACAAAACTTAGAGCAATCAATGAAGTATTTAACCAAACAATTTGTTTTTGTTGAGAATATATTATTGAATATACCAATCCTAAAAGTAAAGAAATTGAAAAAAATATTATTCCAGATCCAAATGGAAGGTTAAGACTGTTTACAAAAAATATTTCAAAATTGCTGGCTAAAGTGGGCAATCCAGGAATAATTCCTATCATTATAAACCCAATTAAAAATACACTTATAATTAGGGTATAAAAAATTCCTAATAAGTTAATTGTTTTTGTTTTATTGAAATATATTATTAGAGCAAGTGCTGGGATAGTAACTAAATTTAATAAATGTACCCCTATAGATAATCCCATCATATAGGCGATTAATATTATCCATCTATTTTTTTTCTTTTCATCTTCAATATTTTCCCATTTTAATATAGCCCAAAAAACAAATGCGGTAAAAAAAGATGACATAGCATAAACTTCAGCTTCGACAGCTGAAAACCAAAATGAATCCGTAAAAGTGTATGAGAGTGAACCAATAATACCTGATGAGATTACTAAAATAAGATTAATATTATTATTAGTTTCAAAGAGTTTTTTAGAAAAATGAGTTATAGTCCAAAATAGAAATAATATAGTAAAAGCACTTGTTATAACGCTAAGAAAATTGATTGCTAAAGATACCTTTTCAACATTACCTAAAGCCAGGAATGAGAAAATTCTACCTAACAATAGATAAAATGGAGCTCCTGGAGGATGTGGTACTTCTAGCTTATAGGATACAGCGATAAACTCACCACAATCCCAAAAACTTGCTGTATCTTCTACAGTTATTGAATAGACAATAAAAGATATAACAAACATTATCCATCCAGTTATATCATTTATTTTCTGAAAATTCAATTTTTTTATTTTTATGGACGAAAATAATACAAATTATATTAATGATAATCTATTGTTTGACTTAATTTGCGAAAAATATGTTTTTTAGAAAATTTAAATCTTTTTTTTTCATATTGATATTATTTTTATTCTTTTCAATAGAAAAAAATATATACGCAACAAAAGCTGATTATGATTCTATACCACTTTTATTAAATATTGATATTCAGATAGAAACTACTGAAGCTATCAATTTAATGTATGATTTTCAATTTGAAAAATCGGACAAACAATTTAATTGGTTAATCCAAGAATTTGGTTGGCACCCACTTCCATATTTTCTACTTGGATTAAGCACATGGTGGAAAATTGCTCCAGATTTAGAAAATAAAAGTTTAGATAATCAGTTTTTATTTTTAATGGATACTTCAATAATTTTGTCGAAGAAAATTTATGAAGATTACAATGAAATAGAAGGCGCTTTTTTTTTAGCTGCATCTTATGGATTTAAAGGAAGATTACTTTCAGAGAGAAAAAAATGGAGAAAAGCTGCATTTTCAGGAAGGAACGCTCTCAAATTTCTAAAAGAGGTGAAAGGTGAAGAAAATTTTATTCCAGAAATTTCATTTGGAAATGGGCTCTTTAATTACTATTCAATATGGGTAGCAGAAGAATATCCATTATTAAAACCGATAATTAGATTATTTCCAAAAGGTGATAAGAAAAAGGGAATTTCTCAATTAGATAATGCAGCAAAAAATTCTTTTTATACAAGGACTGAAGCTCAATTTTTTTTAATGAAAATTTTGTCTCAAGAGAATAGTATTTCTAAGTCTTTTCAATTATCTAATTATTTGTCTGATTTATTTCCAAACAACTCTATTTTTCATGGTGTTAATAATTCACTGCTATATCGATCAGGAAGATTTAATGAGTGTGAGAAAGAGTCATTAATTATTATTGAAAATTTTAAAAAAAATAAATACGGATATAAACATAATTTAGTAAGACAAGCTGCCTTTTTTTTAGGAGAAATATATAATAGTAAATCAGAAATCAATTTATCAAAAAAATTTTATAATGAATCCATTGAAATGGCTAAAATAATTAATGCTGAAAAAATGGGTTACACTTTACATTCATACTTTTCTTTAGGAAAATTTGCTTATGATGAAAAGAACTATTACTCTGCAAAGAGATATTTTAATAAAGTTATGAAATTGACCAAGAGAAGTGAAAAAATAAATGCTGATTCACGGATTTTTCTAAAAAAAATGAGGTAACTATATAGTTCTTTATACTATTATAATAATATTTGCCAATCAATAATTATATATTTAATATTTTAGTTTCATGTCGAATATAATCCTAAATTCAAATCAAATAAGTCAAAAAATAAAAAGGCTTTCATATGAATTATATGAAAACAATTTAGAAGAAAAAAAAGTTGTATTATTTGGGATAAATTCTAATGGAAATATTTTGTCTAGTAGAATTAAAAAAAATTTGGATAATCTATTTCCAGCAGATATAGAATCCTATAAACTTAAGATAGATGTTGATAATTCTAAATCCAACAAATTAGATTTAATAAGAGATTCTTTAAATGAAAAAGTTGTTATTATAGTTGATGACGTTCTTAATTCAGGTAAAACAATTGCGTATTCAATTAATTTAATTTTACCTTTTTATCCAAAAAAAATAGAAGTAGCAGTTTTGGTAGATAGAAGTCACAAAAACTTTCCTATTCTCGCAAAATATAGTGGAGTAAAATTAAATACTACAATTAATGAACATGTCAAAATTGATTTTAAAAAAAATGAAGGATATTTATTATGATTTATTTAACTAGAAAAGAGCATTTTAACGCAGCCCATAAACTATATAATCCATCGTGGTCAAAAGAAAAAAATTTTCAAGTATACGGTGATTGTTCGAATGAAAATTGGCATGGTCATAATTATGAATTGTTTGTTACAATAAAAGGAAAACTTAACAATGATGATGGAATGGTTATTAACTTAAAGCTTTTATCTGAAATAATTAATGATGAAATAATAAGTAAAGTTGATCATAAAAATCTAAATTTAGATGTCCCGTTTTTAAAAAATAAAATTACATCTACCGAAAATGTTGTTATAGAGTTTTGGAATATTTTAGATAAAAAAATTTCATCTTTAGAAGATTGCAATTGTTTTTTACATTGTATTAAACTTTATGAAACTCCAAAAAATTCAGTTGAATATTATGGACCAGAGCGCTAATAAATTTTTTTTAATTGCTGGTGAAAAATCTGGAGATCTATATGGTGGTAAATTAATCAAGGAAATACTGAATATTAATCCAAATGCAATAATAAATTATTGGGGTGGTGATAAAATGAAAAAAGCTGGAGGAAAACTTTTACAGCATTACAGATCCTATAATTTTATGGGTTTTTATGAGGTAATTAAAAATTTTCATATTTTTTTAAATAAGATAAATTTATTTAAAAAACATTTGGATGAAACTAAACCAAGTGTTGTAATATTGATTGACTTTCCTGGTTTTAATTTGAGACTTGCAAAATATTGTAAAAAAAAAGGTATGAAAGTGATTTATTTAATACCTCCAAAAGTTTGGGCATGGAACACAAAAAGAATTTATCAAATTAAAAAATATGTAGATATCACATTTTCAATATTACCATTTGAAATGGATTTTTATAAAAATTACAATTTAAAAATTTTTTATTATGGCAACCCATTATATTCAATAATTGATGAACATAAATTCAAAATAATTGAATTTAAATCTAACTATAAAAATACTATATCATTATTGCCTGGAAGTAGAGTTTCTGAAGTTTATAATTCGATTCCAATTTTCAAAAAAATAATTTGTTCAATGCCAGATAATTTATTTTTTGTTTCATATGTTGATCATATTGATAGTAAACTTTATGAACCTATTAAAAATTTAAAAAATGTTAAACTAATTACTGGTAGAACTTATGATCTAGTAAAACAATCTGATGTTACAGTTACTGTTTCTGGAACAGCTAGTTTAGAAGTTGCCTTATTAAATGTTCCTCAAATAGTAGTTTACAAAACCTCTTATATAACATATCTTATTGCTAGAATGTTAGTAAAAGTTAAATATATTTCTTTAGTTAACCTGATACTTAATAAACCATTAATAAAAGAGTTTATTCAAAAAGACTTTAATTCAAAAACAGTCAAAAAGGAAATAATTAAGATAGTTTCAGATAATAGTTATAATAAAAGAATTAAAAATGGATATAAAGAGATAATTAGAACTTTAAATAAAAGAAATGTGATTTCTAAAATTGCTTCACATATTATGGAAAAATAAATTTACTTTACCTTTCTAATTAAAATTTCATCAATTAATCCATACTTTTTAGCTTCTTCAGCCCGCATCCATTTATCCCTATCAGAATCCTTTTCAATTTGATTATATGTCTTACCAGTATGGTCAGATAAAATTGTGTATATATCTTTTCTTAGTTCTTGCATTTGTTTTAGACTGATTTCCATATCTTTTGATTGGCCATGCATTCCTCCACTTGGTTGATGGATCATAATTCTAGAATGTTTTAAAGCAGATCTTTTATTTTTAGCACCTCCTGCAAGTAAAACTGCACCCATTGAAGCTGCCATTCCAGTACAAATAGTTGCCACATCTGGCGATACATATTGCATAGTATCATATATACCTAGGCCTGCATAAACAGAACCACCTGGGCTATTTATATATAATAAAATATCTTTTTTTGAATCTACTGATTCTAAAAATAGTAATTGGGCTGTAATTATATTTGATATATTTTCTTCTACTTGCATACCTAAAAAAATAATTCGATCCATAATTAGTCTAGAAAAAACATCAATTTCTCTAAAATTAGTTGGTCTTTCTTCAATTACCGCTCTTGTCATATTTTCAACTTTTTCAACATATGAATCAAATACATGACCACTAATATTTTTGTCTTTTACAACATAATCCCTAAACTCTTTTTTGATATTCATTTACTAAAATTTAATGTTAAAGATAAATTATTTTAATTCTTTTATTGATAAAGATTTAAATTTATCAAAAGTAATATTTTTATTTGAGATAGATATTCTTTTTTTAATCGCATTCATTGCTTTATCTGATTTTAATTGATTTTGTATTTTAAAATAGTTGTCACCATTTTTTTGACCTAAATAACTTTTTACAAATTTATCTAACTCCTTTTCTGGGTTTTGAATTCCTGAGGACGCTAGTTGATATCTTATTTGATTTTTAGCAGCTTCTTCAATTTCATTATTTTCTACTTTAATGCTTTCTTTTTCTACAATTTTATCAACAATAAATGTCCATTTTAATTCCTGGCAATAATTTTTATAATTTTTATTAATTATTTCATCTGATGATTTTTTATCATTATTCTTTTGAATCCAATTTTTTAAAAATTCATCAGGGATCGAGATACTATGTTTATTTGTAATTTGCTTTTGAATAGATCTATTCAAAAGCATTTCACTCTCTCTATCGTAATTTGATTTTATAGATTCTTTAATTTTATTCTCAAATTCTGTTTTATTTTTGATGTTTCCTTTTCCAAATACTTTTTCAAATAATTCATTATTGATATCTGAAGGTTTTTGTGTAGAAATTTTATCAATTTGAAAACCTATCTTATCCTCAAATTCATTAATTGATTTAAGGTTTGTTTGAAACATTTGATTTAGCTGATGGATATTTGAATCACACAATTTGTACAATGAAAGATCAACTTTATTACCAATTTTTTTCTTTAAAATTTTTTTAATTTCATTTTGATTTAATGATTTTAAAAACAATTTTAAATTTTGTTTTTGATATTCTTTAGAATTAATAATTTTCCCTTCAACTATAGAATCATTTTTAACTTCTTTTATATCAACAAATACTGGAAATTGATTTTGTAAATTTTCTATAGTTTCATTCATTATTTTTTTATCAATTTTAATATCATATTTATTAAATTTTATACTTTTAGAAAATTTTTCTAATTTAAATTCGCTTACCATGCCAATTCTAAATTTGAATTCAAAATCGGTTTCTTTTTCCCAATTTATTTTTGTTTCATCTGATTTATCTGGAACTGGTTCGCCTATCATATTAATTTTCTTTTCTCTTATATAATTTGTTAATTCATGACTTGTTAATTTATTAATCTCTTCAATTAATATGCTTTTTCCATACATTTTTTTTATAAGTTGTGCTGGGACTTTTCCAGGTCTAAAGCCCTTTAAATTAAGTTTTGGTTTTATCTCATTAATCTTATTATCAATTTTATTTAAATAATCACTTGGAACAATTTTTATTTTAATAATTGACTCAGTTGTTGATTTTTTAGTAATAGAAATATTCATATATTAAAATTTTATAGTGCGGATGGAGGGACTCGAACCCCCATGCCTTTCGGCGCTAGATCCTAAGTCTAGTGCGTCTACCAATTTCGCCACATCCGCTTTTATTGGACAGCAAATGTAGAAATAAATTATTTTAATGAAAAAAATTAGATTAAATTTCAATTAGAAATTTTTTTCAATGAAATCTAATAATATTAGTGAGGAGCTAGACAAAAAACTTATTCTACGTGATTATAGAAAATTACTTAGATATTCTCAAAATGTAATTAATAAAGATGACTTGGTTCTTATTAAAAAAGCATTTAAAATTTCTTTAGAAGCTCACAAAAATATGAGAAGAAAATCTGGAGAACCATATATTTTACATCCTTTAACTGTTGCTCAAATTTGTATTAAAGAATTAGGTTTAGATTCTACATCTATAATTTGCGCATTATTACATGATGTAGTAGAAGATACCGACCTATCGCTTGAGTACTTAGAAAAGGAATTTGGTAAGCCAGTTTCTAAAATTTGTGATGGATTGACAAAAATATCTGGGTTTTTTAGTCCTGAAATCTCAAAACAGGCTGAAAATTTTAAAAAAATGATTCTTACAATTTCAGATGATCTAAGAGTTATTTTAATAAAATTGGCCGATAGACTTCATAACATGAGAACGTTGGATAGTATGAATAGAAAATCTCAAATTAAAATTGCATCAGAAAGTATATATATCTATGCTCCACTCGCTCATAGATTAGGAATTTTTTCAATTAAGACTGAATTGGAAGATTTATATTTAAAGTATACTAATAACAAAGATTATATTTCTATTGTTAAAAAACTTAGTTCATCTAAAGAAAAAAGAGATAAATTCATAAAATCATTTATAAGACCAATTAAAAAAAGAACTCAAGATTTAGATAAAAAAATCAAAATTTTTGGTCGCCCTAAATCTATATTTTCAATTTATAATAAAATGAAAAAGCAAGATATTACTTTTGAAGAAGTTTATGATTTATTTGCAATCAGAATAATAATAGACGCTCCATTAGTTGAAGAAAAGTCCGTTTGCTGGAAGATTTATTCAATAGTTACTGATTGCTACCAACCAAATCCCGATAGATTAAAGGATTGGGTTTCAACTCCTAAAAGTAATGGATATGAATCTCTTCATACTACAGTTATGAGTAATACAGGGAAATGGGTTGAAGTTCAGATTAGAACTCAAAGAATGGATGATATTGCTGAAAAGGGATTTGCAGCTCACTGGAAGTATAAAGAAAACTTGAAAATTGATAGTAAGTTAGAAAAATGGATTAATAATGTTAGAGAATTCCTAGATCAAAATGATTCAAATGCACTAGAGCTACTGGAAGATTTTAAAGGTGAACTTTATAATGATGAGGTATTTGTATTTACTCCTAAGGGAGATTTAATAACCCTTCCTTTTAATTCAACTGTTTTAGACTTCGCATTTGCAATTCATTCTGAAATAGGCTTCAAGTGTATAGGTGGTAAAATTAATCAAAAATTAGTTCCATTAAACCATATAGTTAAGAATGGTGATCAAATTAATATTTTAACATCTAAAAATCAAAAACCCTCAGAAGATTGGTTGAATATTGTTGTAAGTTCTAAATCTAAATCAGCTATTAAACAAAGTTTTAATAAAAATCAAAAAAACTTCTTTTCATATGGTAAAGAGATCTTAAAAAGAAAATTGAATAATTTAAATATTGATTTTGAAAAAAATATTTCTCCAATTGCTAATTATTTTGGTTATAAAAATGTTGTTGATTTTTATTTTGATATTGGAAAAGATAAAATTGCTTTAAAAGCTTTAAAGAACTATAAAGAATCAATTGGTCTGGAAAAGAAAAAAACTAAAATAAAGTCAAATAATAAATCTAAGAAAACTCCAAAAAAATTTGATAATGATAATTACATTGTACTAGACGATAGAGTTGGTTTGATGGATTATAAATTTTCTGAATGTTGTAATCCAATACCAGGTGATGATGTATTTGGTTTTATAACAATAAAAGATGGTGTCAAAATTCATAGGACAAATTGTAAAAATTCACCAGAATTATTATCAAAGTATGCTTATAGAATTTTAAAAGCAAAGTGGTATTCAAAAAATGAAATTTCTTTTTTAAGTTCACTAAAAATTAAAGGTACTGATAGGGTTGGTATTATTGATGATATTTCAAAGATTATTTCATCTGAGTTAAAAGTTAACATGAAATCAATATCTATTAATTCTAATACTGGTGTTTTTGAAGGAAAGATACAATTATATGTAAATAATACAATTCATCTTTTAAGACTAATAAAAAAACTTCAAAAGGTAAGAAATGTAATTAAAGTATCTAGATTTGAGGAATAAAACATTTTAGTATTTAAAGAAATGGATCAGAGTAAAATAATGGATCAAATTAAAAAGATTCTTGATAATCACATAGAATTAAAAAAACAGAGGAAGACTCCAGAGAGATATGCGATACTAGAAGAAGTTTATGGTTTTAATCATCATTTTGATGCCGATGAGTTATATAATAAAATGAAGAAAAGTAAATTCAGCGTAAGTAGAGCTACTATTTATAATACACTTGATTTACTTGTTGAGCTTGATCTTGTAACTAAACATATATTTAAGAATAATACATTTAAATATGAAAAGTCTTTTGGGTACACACAACATGATCATTTGATTTTAGATAATGATGAAATATTAGAATTTTGTGATCCTAGAATACAACTAATAAAAAATTCAATAGAGAAAATTTATGATGTAGAAATAGAAAATCATTCTCTATATTTTTTTGGTAAGAAAAAGAAAAAGAAAAGTTAAGATAATGTCTTTAGATGTTTTGCTAGGTCTACAATGGGGTGATGAAGGAAAAGGTAAGGTAGTTGACTATCTTTCAAATAAATATGATTTGGTAGCCAGATTTCAAGGAGGGCCAAATGCGGGCCATACTCTTGAGTTTGATAATAAAAAGCATGTTCTTCATCAAATTCCATCTGGAATATTTAGTAAAAATTCTTTGAATATTATTGGAAATGGTGTTGTTCTTGATCCTGTAATTTTTAAGAATGAAATAGAAAAAATAGAATTAAAATTTGGAATAAAATTATTTGATAATCTTTTTATTTCTAATAAAGTTCAATTGATAACTCCATCTCATAGATTTATTGATAAAATTTTAGAAAAAAAAAAGGGGGATAAAAAAATAGGCTCAACTTTAAGAGGAATAGGCCCCACATATCAAGATAAGATAGGCAGGCATGGTTTAAGGGTGGGTGATATCAAATATGATAATTTTAAAAATAAATATGAAAAACAAAAAAAAATGCACTCATATTTATTTAAGGATATTAATTTAAAAGAATTTAATTATGAAGAAAAACAATTTTTTGATTCAATAAATTTTTTAAAAAAATTTAATTTAACAGATACTGAATATTTAATCAATAAAAATTTAAATAAAGAAAAAAGTGTTTTAGCTGAAGGAGCTCAGGGAACATTATTGGATATTGATTTTGGTAGTTATCCTTTTGTCACCTCTTCAAATACAACTACTGCAGGAGCTTGTATAGGATTAGGAGTTTCACCAAAAAAAGTACAAAAAGTATATGGAGTATTTAAGGCATATTGCACAAGAGTAGGTAAAGGACCTTTTCCTACTGAACTATTTAATAAAGAAGGTGATAAAATAGCCAAAAAAGGAAATGAGTTTGGTTCTACTACCGGAAGAGCAAGAAGATGTGGATGGTTAGATTTATTAGCACTTAAGTATGCTGTAATGTTAAATGGTGTTACAGAATTGTTTATGATGAAAGCAGATGTTTTATCTGGGTTTGATAAAATTTTTATTTGTACCAAATATTTATTTGAAGGAAAAGAAATCGATTATTTTCCATCTACTATTGGTGATTCCAGAATTGAACCTATTTATGAATCATTTGATGGTTGGCAGAATGATATATCTAATTGTAAGGAAAAATCTAATTTCCCTAAAGAATTAGTAAATTATATTCAGTTTATTGAAAATAAACTTAAAATACCCATTAAATTAGTTTCAGTAGGTCCAGACAGAAATCAAACAGTATTAGTATAATCAAATCGAAATAAGTAGAAATTTTTTATTATCTTTGCCTACGTTTTTTAAATTATTTTATAATTGAACTATGTCTTATTTCATACAACTCCATTATAAAATAATTTTTTAAATTTTTAACAATTTAATTAATTATAAATTTTAAATATTATGAAAAGAGTACATGATAAATTAAATATTTTGATTGTTTGTACTGTAGTAGCAATTGCTGCTGTAGGTTATCTTCTTATTCAAACTGGTACTATTGATCCGTCAATGGCATCTGGTTCTGGTATAACTAGTATTAAGAAAGCTCAGAAGTATTCTGAGAAAAATACTATTGCTGTTGAATTGGAAGGTGAGGAGATCCAAGAAGTTTTACAAAATGAAGACTTCATGAGAATGATTGCATCTCCTGAATTTGCTAAACTTGTTGAGAGCGATGAGTTCTTAAAGGTTCTTGATGATCCTGTGTTTAGTATCGTTGCTGATGTTATGGGAAATGATGATTTGATGACTTCAAATGAACAAGAACCATATACACAAAGAGATGGTAAATCTGGAGGAGGCTCTGGAGGTGGAGGTATTGGTGCTGATGATTTGAGACAAGGTGCTTCTAGTTTATCTAATTTTAATCAAGATGGTGGAGCTGGAAGATCAGTTTCATCAAGTGGTGGAATAGAATTAGGTGATAATGACAATAAAACTTCAGATAGTAGAGGTACTCCTGGAAAGCTTCTTATGAAATTAGGTGAATTTCAAAAGTTCATGAAAGGTGCTGATTTTCAAAAGTTCATGAAAGGTGCTGAATTTCAAAAGTTTATGAAAAGCGGTGGTGATTTTCAAAAATTTGCTAAAGATGCTGCTTTTCAAAAGTTCATGAAAGGTGCTGACTTTCAAAAGTTCATGAAAGGTGCTGATTTTCAGAAGTTTATGAAAGATGCTACTTTACAAAAGTTCATGAAAGGTGCCGATCTTCAGAAGTTTGCTAAAGGTGCTGATCTTCAGAAGTTTGCTAAAGGTGCTGACTTTGCAAAGTTTGCTAAAAATGGAGACTTTATGAAGTTTATGAAAGGCGCTAATTTTCAAAAGTTCATGAAAAGTGGTGCTTATTCTAAATTTGCAAAAGGTTCATCTTTTCAGAAGTTCATGAAAGGTGCTGATTTTCAGAAGTTTATGAAAGGCGCTGAATTTCAAAAATTTGCTAAAGGTGCTGTAAATTAGTATTAATATTAATCTACAATTTAAAAAAAGGAGAAAACATTAATTTTTCTCCTTTTTTTTTTATATTCAATAAAAATTATCTCATGAAAAAAATAGCTATTCCATTATCATTTATTTTCTTTTTTTATTTTAATACCTCTTTTTCTCAAATGGATAAATTAGAAATAGAAAATTTTGATATTGTTTCTATGGGAATTGGTGAAGCCTTCGTTTTACCCCATGCAGCAAGATGTGCTCATAGCGCCCTTAATTTTCATAAAAAGTTATTTGATTACGAACCAAGAGAAAAAATTCATGTTATGATTCAAGATTTTGGAGATTATGGAAATGGAGGAGCAACCTCAATTCCTAATAACATGGTTTCAACTTGTATTTCACCTATGAATTATTCTTTTGAGTCAAGTATTGCTGGGGAAAGAGTATTTGCTATCATGAATCATGAACTTGTACATATAGTTGCGCTCGATAATTATTCAAAAACAGATGTTTTTTATAGAAAACTTTTTGCTGGAAAAGTTAGAAATACAAACGATCATCCTGTTTCTATGTTTTATAGCTATCTCACTAATCCAAGATATTATTCTCCTAGATGGTTCCATGAAGGTATTGCTGTATTTATTGAAACTTGGATGGATGGTGGAAAGGGAAATGCTTTAGGTAGTTATGATGAAATGTTTTTTAGAACTAGAACACTTGAAAATTCTAGGATTTATTCAGCACAAGGATTGGAATCAGAAGGTACTTCTGCAGATTTTATGTCTAAAGCTAATTCATATTACTATGGAACAAGATTTATGAGTTATGTAGCTCACCAATATGGACCTACTAATTTAATTGAATGGATAAAAAGAAAAGATCAAAGCAAACGTGGATTTGCTTCCAATTTTAAAAACGTATTTGGTTTATCAATTAGTAAAGCTTGGGATACTTGGATTGATTTTGAACGTTCTTTTCAGGATGAAAATATTAATGGACTTAAAAAGTTTCCTATTACTCAATATGAACCTATTACTGAAAAAGTATTAGGTGGTGTTTCTCATGCATTTCATGATAAAAAAAGAAATAAAATTTATGTAGGTGTTAATTATCCTGGCAAAGTTCCTCATATTGCTAGCATTGATTTAGAAACAGGTGAGATTGATAGACTTAAAGATGTAAAGGGACCCGCTTTATTTAATGTAACTTCACTTACCTACGATGAAAAAAATGATCTTCTTATATATTCAACTGATAACAATGCAAATAGAGATTTAAATAGTTACAATTTAAAAACTGGTGAAACAAAATTGTTACAAAAAAATGAACATATTGGTGATCTTGCATTTAACAAAAAAGACGAATCTTTATGGGGTATTAGACATCTAAATGGTTACAATACAATCGTTAAAATACCAAAATATAATTCTGAGTCTCCAAATGATTATTATAGAGATTGGAATCAAAAATACACATTGCCATTTGGTCATGATATTTTTGATATAGATGTATCACCTGATGGTAAAAGTTTAAGTGCAGCAGTTGCTGATTACTTTGGCAATCAATACCTTCATATATATGATATAGAATCCTTTGACAAAGGAGGTAAAGAAGATATAGTTTATAAGGAAGTTTTTAATTTTGATGTTTCTTCACCTCAAAGTTTTAGATTTACTGATGATGGTAATTATCTTTTTGGTTCTTCTTATTATTCAGGTGTAAGTAATATATGGAGAGTAGATGCTAATACTTATGAAGCGGATGATATTGATTTAATGTCAAATGCAATTACTGGATATTTTCGACCTATTCAAATAGATAAAGATAGAATTTTTGCTTTTAGATATACTAGTGATGGTTTTCTACCTGTTTACATATCTAATAATACTGTTCTAGAAATTGAAACTATTAAATATTTAGGAGATGAAACTATCAAAAAACATCCTGAACTTAAAGAATGGAGGAATAAATTGCCTACTCCTCAGACAGTCAATTTAGATGAAATAACTATTGAAAAAGACGGTATTTATCTTCCCAGAAAGGAAATGAAATTAAATTATGCTTATCCCATAGTAGTAGGTTATAAAGATAATATCGGAATAGGTTATAAATTCAATTTTGAAGATCCATTTAGCTTTAGATCATTTGATTTGTCTTTTTCTTTCACACCAAAACAATGGAAGAATCAATTAAGTGATGGTAATGCAACTATTGATGATGACGAACAATTTCATGGTTCTTTAAACTTTTCAACAAGTAAAATTGGTGGCTTTCTATCTGGAAGTTATAATTTCTTTGCTCATTATAATAAAGACAATTTTTATGATTTATTTGGTCCTACTAAAAGATCAAGAAAAGGATTGTTGTTTGGTTTTAATAATAAAAAATCTTTGGTATTTGATAATCCGAAAAACGTTGATTTAACAACTGGTTTTAGAGGCTTCTATGGTTTAGATCAATCACCAGATTTCCAGCAAATTGATAATTTTGATAAGGATTATGACACAAATTTATTTTATGACATTTTTTCTTCATTAACTTATAGAAATATTAGAAAATCGGTAGGCGCAGTTGATGGAGAAAAAGGAGTGAATATGTCATTAAATGCTTCTTCTTCAATTACAGAAGGAAATTTTTATCCAACTTTTACTGGAAATTTTGATTTTGGGATTCAACTACCAGTTAACCATACCTCTCTTTGGTTTAGAACTTCCTCGGGAAATTCATTTAGTAAAAAAGTAAATCCATTTTCTAGATTTGGTTTTGCTGCTTTTGGTAATAATTATATAGACTATTTATCTCCAAAAAGATACAGAGGGACTTATTCTTTTCCTGGAGTAAGCTTTGATTCAGGTAGAAATATTATAGCAAAAACTTTCTTCAAAACTACTGCTGAATTATTACTGCCTCCATTAAGATATAGAAAAGTAGGATTTTTTAACTTTTTTGCTTCATGGTCTCACCCAACAATATTTGCAGGGTTTCTTACAGCTAAAGATATTAACGTTTCTGGTAATGATGTTAGTCAGAACTTTTATAATATAGGATTTCAATTGGATACAAGACTCGTAATGTTTTCTCACTTAGCAGCCACTTTGTCCGTTGGTTGGGCTAAGGCATATGATTTAGATAATAGTAATTTGACTTATGATGAATGGATGGTTTCTTTAAAATTTTAAATAAATGAAAAAGATATTTTTAAACAGTTTCTATGGAAGTGTAATGGCTACACTTCTTTATCTTGTTTTATTTTATCCATTGGTACTAATTCATAGATTTGATTTGTACGATATGTTACTCGTTACTCTTTCTATTTCACCTGGAATTTTCATAATGTTTTTTATTTATCATTCTGATGAATATGATAAAGAGCCGGTATGGCTTCTAGCAACTTGTTTTATTCTTGGAGCAATAAATTTACATTTTGATATAGATATTCTTGAATTTGTTTTTTCATATATAAATGTTGAAAATAACTTTTTAAGAGTGGGAGGTGAAGCATTAACTGTTTCCATAACTGAAGAGGTGTTAAAATTTATTGTTGTATTCTTAATTATTTTTCCTAATAAAAATTTTGATGAACCATTTGATGGAATTGTTTATTCAGTATTTGTTGGCATGGGTTTTGCTACTGCTGAAAATATCACCTATGTTTTACAAGGATCTTCATCAGTTGCATTTTTTAGAATGTTGACAGCAGTTCCTGCTCACTTTGCTTTTGCAGTCATAATGGGGTATTATTTGGGTAAAGCAAAAACTTGTAAACTTGGAAAAAAATGGCTTTATGTATTTTTATCGCTTTTCGTCTCAATAATTATGCATGCATTTTATGATTATTTTTTATTCTTAGATTTTGTGCCTGGAATTTGGTTAGGTGGCATTGCTACCTTAGGTGTTGCAATTCTTTTTGCTAGAATGGCAATTTTGGAACATCTTGCAGCCTCACCTTTTAAAAAATAAATTTCAATACGATTTTGGAAACTAATTATGTAATATAAAAATATATTATATTTTTGTGGAAATATTTTCTATCTGTAAATGTCATTAATTTTAAAATCTGTTATAGTTGTTGATTTAAACTCTGAGTATAATTCTAAAAAAGTAAATATTTTAATTGATAATAGTGGTGTCATAGATAAGATTAGTTTATCTAGAATAAATGTAAAAACTTCAACTACTAAGGTTATCGATTGCGATGGAATGATGGTATCTCCTGGTTGGTTTGATTTTAGATCAAATTTTTGTGATCCTGGATTTGAACATAAAGAAGATTTAACTTCAGGCTCTAAATTAGCTTCTTTTTCAGGTTTTACTGATATTTTATTAATGCCTAATACAAATCCTATTTTACAATCTAAAAATGATATTTATTATGTAAAAAATAAAACTGAAAATGACCTTTCAACTATTCATCCAACTGCTGCTATTACTAAAAATACTGATGGAATTGAATTAAATGAAATTTTAGATTTAAATAAAGCTGGAGCAGTTGCATTTACTGATGGCGAAAAAGAATTACAAAATTCAGATATGATGTATAAAGCTTTACTTTATATTAAACAATTTGATGGCCTATTAATAAATAAACCTAAGGACTTTAGTTTATCAAGGTTAGGTATTGTAAATGAAGGACATAATAGTACCATATCTGGTTTAAAAGGTATCCCAAATATCGCTGAGGAAATAATGTTAAATAGAGATTTATCAATTTTGAGATACTCTGGAGGAAAATTACATTTTTCAGGAATATCTACTAAATCTTCTGTCGATATAATAAGGAAAGCAAAACAGGATGGATTAAATGTTACTTGTGATGTTTCTATTTATAATTTAATATTAGATGATAGCCATATCATAAATTTTGATACCAATTATAAATTGGATCCTCCATTAAGAACAAAAGATGATATTGATGCTTTAATAAAAGGATTAGAGGATGGCACCATAGATGTGATTTCTTCTTATCATCAACCTCAAAACATTGAAAATAAATCAGTTGAATTTAATAATGCTGAAAATGGAATGATTTCTCTTCAAACATTTTTTAGTAATATATTAATTTTATCTTCAAAAATTTCTTTAGAGTCTTTGATTACAAAATTTACTTCGAACCCAAGGAAAATTCTTAATCTTGAAGATAAATCTATAAAAGTTGGATCAAATGCTTCTTTGACTATTTTTGATATTAATGGATCATGGGATTATTCTTTAGATAATAATATTTCCAAATCTTTCAATTCCCCTTGGTTAAATTGGTCCTTGAAAGGTAAAATCTTTGGTATTATAAACTCTAAAAATTCAAAATTTAATTATTAAACTAAATTTGCATATGGATTTATCAATTATAATTCCTGCATATAATGAAGAAGAGTCTATCCCAGAGTTAGTTACTT
Source organism: Marinoscillum sp. (assembly GCA_042095375.1). Lineage (GTDB taxonomy): Bacteria > Bacteroidota > Bacteroidia > Cytophagales > MED-G16. Next base: position 33,333 of record JBELBJ010000002.1, on the reverse strand, counting down.
CAATTAATGATACTATTTCTTCATCCATTTTATATGAAATTATTATCATTGATGATGGTAGTTCTGATAACTCATGGAGATTTATTAAAAATGAAGCTTTAAAAAATTCATCTGTAAAAGGTATTCGATTTAATAAAAATAATGGAAAATCAGCAGCATTAGATATTGGATTTAAACATTCATCTGGCAAAGTAGTTATTACTATGGACGCTGATTTACAGGATGATCCAAAAGAGATTATGCCTCTTTACAAAATGATTATTGATCAAGACTATGATTTAATTTCTGGTTGGAAAAAAATGAGATTTGATCCTATTACTAAAACTTTACCTTCAAAATTTTTTAATTTTGTTACTAGACTTTTTTCAGGAATTAAATTAAATGATTTTAATTGCGGTATTAAAGCATATAAAAATTCTGTTATAAAAAATATTTCTATATATGGTGAAATGCATAGATATATTCCTTTAATAGCAAAATGGAATGGTTTTAATAAAATAGGAGAAAAAATAGTGAATCATAATCCAAGAAAATACGGTAAGACAAAATTTGGGATAGAAAGATTTATCAACGGATTTTTAGATTTGATATCTGTTAGTTTCGTTTATAAGTTTAAGAAAAAACCCATGCATTTTTTTGGAACAATGGGGGTTTTTTCTTTTCTATTTGGATTAATGGGTTCTTTTATAATAATTTATGATAAAGTTTCAAAAATATATGAAGGGATTCCAATTGATGAAATTAGACCTGTAACAGATCAGCCGCTTTTTTTTATAGCTCTTGTATCAATAATTATTGGTGTTCAACTATTTTTAGCAGGCTTTTTAGCAGAAATAGTTGTAAAAGTTAGTTCTAAAAATGATGATCAGATTGTTAGTGATAAGAAAGGTTTTGATTAATGAAATTTTCAGTAATTATACCTGTATTTAACAGGCCTGATGAAATTAATGATTTAATTCAAAGTATAGTAGATCAAAAATATAGAGATCTAGAAATTATAGTTATTGAAGATGGATCATCTATTTCATCAAAAAAAATTATTGATAGCTTTAAAAGTAAAATTAATTTGCAATATCATGAAATATCAAATAAAGGTCCTGGTCTTGCAAGAAATTATGGTGTAAAATTTGCAAATGCTGAATGGATAATATTTTTTGATTCCGATTGTACTATTCCTGAAAATTATTTTTATGAGATTAATAAGTTTTTAAAATCTAATGAAGATATTCATTTTTTTGGTGGTCCAGATAAATCAAAAAAAAATTTTAGCTTTTTACAAAAGTCAATAAATCATTCAATGACATCCATGTTAACAACAGGTGGCATTAGAGGATCTAAATATTCAGTTGATAAATTTTTGCCAAGATCATTTAATATGGGTGTGAAAAAAAACAAATTTTTGGAGATAGAAGGATTTTCCTCAATGAGATTTGGTGAAGATCTAGATTTGACATATAGATTATTATCTTCAAGAGCAAAATCAAGTTTTATAAAAAATGCATATGTTTATCATAAAAGAAGAAATAATTTATTTGCATTTTATAATCAAATTTTTTCTTCTGGTACTGCTAGAGTTATATTAAACCAAAAGCATAAAGGAACATTTAGAATTTTTCATTTATTACCTTCTTTATTTATTATATTTTTTATTCTCACATATTTACTTTTATTATTTAAAATTGATTTTAATTTATTTTTATTGCTTCAGTTTATCTATGGTATTTATTTTATGTTAATATTTTTAGAATCAAGTATTTTAAATAAAAACCTGGTAGTTGGCTTTTTATCAGTAGTAACTACATTTATTCAATTTTTTGCTTACGGAAGTGGCTATTTGAGGGCTTGGATTAAAAATTATTTGTAGCAATAATATATTACTTCTTTTTCTTGTAATCCATAATATTTTTTTTCTTTCTTGGAGAATGAATCAATAAAATTTGATTTTTTTAATTTAAGTCCTTGAGATAATATTCTTTTATCATAATCTTCACCATATTTTCTTAAATGATCTGATTGACCGTAAATTTTCTCTCTTTCTTTTTTAGATACTATTGATTTATCTTCAATAGTTTTTTCTGGAATTGGATAATAAAAAGGAACTTGGAGAATAGCAAAACCATCTTTTTTCATTACTCTATTTATTTCTTTAATTGCTTTTTTGTCGTCTTCAACATGTTCAAGGACATGATTACATAATATGACATCAAATGAATTATTTTCAAATGGAATGTTATGGATATCCATTTTTATTTTTGCTAATGGTGAAAATAAATCTCCTGTTACATACTCTATGTTTTTTAAATTGCTAAAAACTTTAATTAAACATTGTTCAGGAGCAATATGTAATAGTTTAATATTTTTTTTAAAAAAATCAGTTTTTTTTTTTAGGAAAAGGTATAAAAGTCTATGTCTTTCAAGAGATAAACAGTTAGGACATAAAGCATTCTGTCTAATTTTTCTTCCATAAGGGAAAAACTTAATAAATTTTTTCTTACAAATAGAACAAAGAACTTTATCTCCTAAATAAAATAATTTGATAATTGTAAAAATAGGTTTGCTAATTCTTTGTAAAAAAGATCTAGGAAATTTTTTTAACAAAACTCCAATAATTTTACTCAACATTTTTATTGATTTTGACTATTTCCTAAATAATTTTTTGGAGATATATTATATAATTCCTTTTTCACTTTATTACTTACAGGAAGTTTATCTATGAATTCTAAAAATAATTTTTTATCAATTTTTGAATTTCCTCTAGTGATTTTTTTAAGTGTTTCATATGGATTAGGCACTTTTTCTCTTCTCAATATCGTTTGAATTGCCTCAGCAATTATTGACCAATTATTTTCTAAATCATTCTCTATTTCTTTTTTATTGATTTCTATTTTTTCTAACCCTTTTGATAAAGAATTTAAAGCAATTTTTGTATGCGAAATTGGAATGCCAATATTTCTTGATACAGTTGAATCTGTCAAATCTCTTTGAAGTCTTGATACTGGAAGTTTTTCTGAGAGAAATTGAAATATTTGATTAGCCATCATTAAATTTCCTTCAGCATTTTCAAAATCTATTGGGTTAACCTTATGTGGCATTGCAGATGAACCTACCTCATTTTTTTTCACTTTTTGTTTTAGATAATTTATAGATACATAATGCCAAATATCTTTAGAAAAATCAATTAAAATTGTATTAATTCTTGATAAGCAATGAAAAATAGCTGCCATATTATCATAATGTTCAATTTGAGTTGTTGGATTACTTCTAATTAATCCGATTTTTTTTAAAAATTTATCTGAAAATGAATCCCAATTAATTTTTGGATAGGATACATAATGGGCATTTAGGTTTCCAGATGCACCACCAAATTTTCCATTATTAGGAATTCTAATAAGAGAATCAAGTTGAACACTAATTCTTTCATGAAAAACTTTTAATTCTTTTCCAAAAGTAGTAGGTGTAGCCGGTTGTCCATGTGTTCTACTGACCATAGGTATATTTTTGAATTTTTTTGACTTAATATTTATTGATTTTTGAATAATTTTAATTGAAGGAATAATAGTCTTTTTAAGACAATCTTTTAGCATTAAAGGTATCGCAGTGTTATTAATATCTTGTGAAGTAAGTCCATAATGTACAAATTCTTTATATTCTTCTAATCCTAATTTTTTGAATTTTTCTTTAATAAAATATTCTACTGCTTTTAAATCATGATTGATTTTATCTTCAATTTTTTTTATTTTTTTAGCATCGTTTATAGAAAAGTTATTTACAATTTCACGTAAATCTTTTATTTTACTTTTTTTAATATTTTTTAATTCAGGCAATTTAAATTCATATAGGGCAATAAAATATTCGATTTCAACATAAACCCTATATCTTATCAATGCAAACTCTGAAAAGTATTTAGATATGTCTTCAGTAACCTTACTATATCTTCCGTCTATGGGGCTTATTGCTGATAGATTAAATGTATTCATTTTTATGATTTTTGCAAAATTAAGAAATATTTAACGAAAGAGATATTTTAAAACAAATCATTAAATTATATTTGCGCGTCAATTAAAATTTATACATATGAGTATCGTAAAAGTATTTATGGATGGTGAAACTTTTGAAATGGAAGTAGATAAAGATACCACAATACTTGAAAAAGCTATGGATGAAGATATTGATATACCATTTTCTTGTCAAAGTGGGGTATGTACATCTTGCATAGGTAAATTAGTTGAAGGTGATGTTGAAATGGAAGTGAACGATGGTCTTTCTGATGAAGAGTTAAAAGATGGGTATGTTTTATGTTGTCAGTCTTTTCCTAGATCTGAAAAAATAACTATTGAAATTGATTAAATAATCAAAAAAATTGATTTCATTGATTAAGAGGAACATTAATCGATTTCTTTCGTATTTAATCTTGACATATATGCAATAATATAATACATTTGTCAATTGTTTAACTTCTCAAAACCACCTTATTCAGCATGAGACAACTCAAAATAACACAATCAATAACAAATAGAAGAGAGAGTCATACTCTTGAAAAATATTTTACTGAGGTTAGTGGTGTTCCGATGATTACACCTGAAGAAGAAGTAAAGCTAGCCAAGCAAATTAAGAAGGGAAGCCAAAGTGCACTTGATAGACTTGTTCAAGCAAATCTTAGGTTTGTTGTTTCAGTTGCTAAACAATATCAAAATAGGAGTTTGCCTCTTAATGATCTTATAAATGAAGGAAACCTTGGTTTAATTAAAGCTGCAAAAAAGTTTGATGAGACTAAAGGTTTTAAATTTATTTCATATGCAGTTTGGTGGATAAGACAATCAATTATGCAAGCTTTAGCTGAACAATCTAGAATTGTTAGGCTTCCAATGAATAAGTCAGGGGCTATCAATCAAATAAGAAGAGCTTACGCTGAATTAGAACAAAAATTTGAAAGAGAACCAACAGAAGAGGAATTAGCTAAAAATTTAGATATTAAACCAAGTGAAGTAAGAAGTACGCTCGGGGCCGAGGTTAAACAAATGTCAATGGATGCTCCATTTGGTGAAGATGATTCAGGTTCTTTATTAGATGTTTTAGAAAATGATGCTGAAGATCCAACAGATTCTGGTTTAGTTTTTAATGATTCCTTAAAAGTTGAGACAATGAGAGCTTTGTCTACACTAACTCCTCGAGAAAGAGATGTTATAGTTATGAGTTTTGGGATTGGCTTTGATAATCCTTACACTTTAGAAGAGATTGGAGATGTTATGGGATTAACAAGAGAAAGAGTAAGGCAAATTAGAGAAAAAGCTTTACAAAAATTAAGAGAGCCAGGAAAAAATATGAGGTTGAAAGAATTCACTGCAAATTAATTTTAATAGCTTCATTCACTGAATAAAAATCTATATATTTGATAACTTATAACTTATATCAAATATGATTTCACTTACAAAAATTCAAAATAGTTTAAAATATTTTTTTTCTATAATATTTATTTCCGTTTGCGTTTTTTATTTTCTTAAGAAAAATAGTTTAGAAACTCCAAAATATAAGGGTCCAGAAAAATTTCATAAATATAAAAGTGAAATATTAGGTGATGGTTATTATCCTGGATATAGACAGGTTGAGCTCGATAAAATGATTTCTAGGTTGGATGTTGTTAGATTAGGTCAAAGTAATGTTCAAGAAGGTGATAATTCTATACGCTATGGAGCTTCTGCTGCTGCTGCTGCCACTTTCACAGAGAGAGGACCTAATAATGTTCCAGGGAGGACTAGAGCTATAGTTGTAGATGCAGCTGATGCTACTGGAAACACATGGTATGCAGGTGCCGTGGGAGGTGGTTTATGGAAAGGTGTCTATGTTAGTGATGGTTCTGGAGAAAGTGTTACATGGACTAATTTAACACCAACAACTGTATCAAATATTGCAGTTTCAACGATTGCACAATCTGCTAATGATCCTACCATTCTGTATATAGGAACTGGTGAGGACTGGTCTTATAATGTAGATGCAATTACTGGAGATGGAATATATAAAGTTGATCTTAGTACCTATAATCCTGGTACTGGCACACCAGCTACATGGACAAATATAACTCCAACTTCTGGCGGGGTAATTGACTCTAAGTATGGTAATGTAAGTAGAATAATTGTTGACCCTGCAAATAAAAATATTGTATTAGCAAGTACACTAAAAATTGCCAGTGGTTCTTCTTATATTTTTAAGACTACCAATGGAGGAACCTCATGGACTCAAATGAAACAAGGCAGTGGTAATATTCAACAAATTGTTGCTTCTCCAAGTAACTTTAATATACAATATGCTGCTGTTAGGGCAAACCCAATGTTAAAATCTACAGATGCTGGTGATAATTGGTCGGCAGTTACTGACTTTTCAGCTGCAGGATATGGTCGCTACGAATTGGCTGTTTCTCATACTGATCCTAACAAAGTTTATGCCGGAGTTAGAAAATCTGGTGATCAATCCTACCTATATAGAAGTCTTGATGGTGGTACTTCATGGACTCATATCCAAGAAAATGGTGTTTCAGGAGATGCTAGGTATTCACCAAAAGATTTTTGGTTAGATGGCCAGGGGTGGTATGATAATTGTATTACAGTTAGTCCATTAGATGATAACGTGGTTTATACTGGTGGTGTTCAGCTTTTTAAATTTACTGTTTTAGGAGATAATACAAAAAATTCCATACATTTAACGGATGGTTATGGTGAAGCAGATGCTCCAGATTTTGTAAGTAGATATAAAAATTATCATGTTCATGTAGATCATCACTTTTTGACGACTATTAATGATGGAGGAGGTAACTTTAGAATATTAAATGGTAGTGATGGTGGTATTGCGGTTTCAAATTCTGCTGCTGATCCAGGTATCAATCACAATGATTTTTTTGCATCGACAGATGGTTACAGAACTACTCAATTTTATGGTGCTGATAAAGTTAAAGGAGTTCATGCTTATCTTGCAGGAGCTCAAGATAATGGTACATGGTATTCCGATCCAGCTTCTACAGCTTTAAGTAATACTGACTATACAAGGGGTGTTGGTGGAGATGGACTTGAAGTTCTTACTCATTGGGATAATGCAGATTCGATGATGGGTGGGTATCAGTATAATGGACTTCATAGAAGTCTTAATGGAGGTACGAATTGGTCATATATTGGAACGACTTGGTCTCCTCATAATGGAACTGGTGGTGGGCCATTTATAAGTAGAATTACTGGTTCTTATCAAGATTCTGATGTAGCATATGTAATAGGTGATGATGGTATATATAAAACAAAAGATTTTGGAGCTAATTGGAAATTAAAAGTTCCACCTGATATTGGGGGTTGGAGTGCTGGTGATGTTGAAGTTTCAATGGGAAATCCAAGGTTTGTTTGGGCTTCTGGTTTTATCTCTGGTTCAGGAAATCTTTATTTATCTAAAGATTGGGGTAATACTTTTCAAGCAATTACGAATAAACCCGGAGGGGTAGCAGCAGGTATTTCAGGTATATACTCCCACCCAAAAGAAGATTCAACAGTGTATATTCTTTTATCTTCTTTTGGAAGAGGTAAAATACTTGAATCCAAAGATTTAGGAGACTCTTGGTCTGACATTTCAGGATTTCCATCAGGTTGGGGCGTTGGAGTTTCTTCAACTGGATTTCCAAATGTAGCAGTAACTAGTCTTGCTGTTATGCCTTATGATTCTGATGTAATTTGGGCTGGAACAGATATAGGAATTGTAGAAACTACTGATAGAGGTGCTAGTTGGAATTTAGTAACTAATTTTCCTCATGTTAGTGTTTGGGATATGAAAGTTAGAGACCAAGGAGAGGTTGTATTGGCAACTCATGGGAGAGGAATCTGGACAGCTACCATCCCTGATCTTGTTAGTTGGGAACCAAAAGAAAATTTAATTACATTAACAGTTGACACAATAAATATTGTTGAAAATGGAGGTGTTGCCACATTCACTGTTACTGCTGGAAAAGATGTTTCTCCAGATGGACCAATTACAGTGAATTTAGGAGTTAGTAGTTCATTAGCTCTTGGTCAATTCACAGTAAGCGCAACTTCTGTTACTCTTGATTCTACAAGTACTACGAAAACTATTACTATAACTGGAGTAGATGATACTGATCAAGAGAGTGATGAAAATATAATTGTTTCTATCAATTCTGTTGTAAACGGTAAAGAATCAGGTACCCAACAAGTGACAATAACACTTAAAGACGATGATGGAGATAATACTCCTCCTGTTGCAACTTTATCTGTTGATAATTCTTCTATAACTGAAGATTCTGGTGTATCTACAATTACTGCAACTTTAGATAAAGCACCAAATTTAGGAAATGTGGTTGTTTCTCTAAGCGCTGGAGGTACTGCATCTGCATCTGATTATACTTTAAGTTCAACTTCTATAACAATATCATCTGGAACAACTGGTACAGCAACTGTAACCGCTGTACAAGACTCTGATAATGAAAATGATGAAACTGTAGTTATTGCTATTTCATCAGTTAGTAATGGAACTGAGAATGCTACTCAACAAGTAACTATTACCATTACAGATGATGATGCTGTTACTGGAATTGAAGATCAAGGATCTGGTGGCTTGATTAGTATTTATCCGAATCCTACTTCTGGAATCTTTAAGATAAGATTTAATGATACTTGGAAAGGTAATGTAGATCTTAGAGTACTTGATATTTTTGGAAGATCACAATACTTGAGAAATATTGATAATTCATCTGGTCAGCTAGAACATGAAGTGGATATTTCAAACAAATCTGATGGTATTTTCTTTGTAGAGTTATCACAAGAGGATAGAAGAGTGATAAAGAAGATAATTAAACAATAAACTCTTCTTATTTACTATATAAATTAAATTAAATTTTTTAGATTTATATTTATAATCCACTTTATGAAAAAATATTACTTTCTTATACCTATATTCTTTTTTTCGTTTTTAATTTTTGTTTCCTATAATCAAGAGGAGAGGCTTATTGTAGACTCTAAGCTTGAATATTCTGATGAATTTGAAAAATACTTTAGAGACATTACCTATAATGAAATTGGATCAAATTATTATCCAGGATACAAACAGGTTGAGCTTGATAAAATGCTTACTAGATTAAGTGGCCCTACTCTAAGTGCTTCTAGTGATCAAGATAATCCTAATTTTGGAAGTTCTGCTGCTGCGGTTGCTACTTTTACTGAAAGAGGGCCCGGGAATGTTTCAGGGAGAACAAGGGGTTTAATTGTTGATGCTGCTGATGCATCTGGAAAAACATTTTATGCTGCTAGTCCTGGCGGTGGAATATGGAAAGGTATTCACAGTGGTGCTGGTGCTACAGAGAAAGTGTCTTGGACTAATCTTACATCTGGACTGCCAAATATTAATTTTAATTCTCTTGCTCAATCTCAATCAAATACAGATATAATTTATGCTGGTTCAGGAGAAAGTCATATTGGTGGATCAGGTGGATGGGGCGATGGTATCTTTAAATCAACAGATGGAGGTAGTAGTTGGACAAATGTATCTAAAAAATCAGGAGGAAAGGTTATTTCTGATTTTGGAACAGTTCATAGAATAATTGTTGATCCAACTAATCCAGATATTGTAGTTATTACAGCTGGACATAATTACTATTGTAATACTTATATCTACAAGACCTCTAATGGAGGTACTTCATGGACAAAAGTTCATAATTTTAATAGCTGTCATACTTATACTCAAATTGTAGCTGCACCATCAGATTTTAACACTCAATATGCAGTGTCTAAAGGTAAGCCTGTATTAAAATCTACTGATGCCGGAGATACATGGGTAGCTACTACACCTTTTGGAATATCTGGAAGCTATGGTCGTTATGAAATAGCTGTTTCTCATACGGATCCTAATAAAGTATATGCTGGTATACGAAAGCCATCTAGTGGCCCTTCGTATTTATACAGAACCCTTGATGGTGGTTCTACTTGGACGCATATTCAAGAGAATGGAACCTCAGGTGATCCTAGATATTCAACAGATTTTTGGTTAGATAAACAAGGGTATTATGATAATTGTATTGCCTTAAATCCATTAAATGACGATGTAGTTTATGTTGGTGGTATAGACCTTTTTAAGTTTACTGTTTTAGCAGATAATACAAAAAATTCAGTTCATTTGACGGATGTATATGAAGATGTTGGATCAGATGGAATATCCCAAAAAAATGGTTATGTCCATCCAGATCAACATACCATTACAACAGTATCAGATGGTGGTGGAAAGTTTAGACTTATAGTTGGAAATGATGGTGGTTTGGCTATTTCAAATTCTTCTTCAGACCCAGGAGTAAATGAGGGCGACTGGATAGCTACAAAATATAAGTGGGCATATGCCAATGTTCCATATTTACCCACAGATGTTGGTTATAGATCTACTCAATTTTATGGAGCAGATAAAGTCGTAGGCAGAAAACAATATCTTGGAGGAACTCAGGACAATGGTACTTATCTATCTCCTAAAGACTCTGTAGCCAAAGAAACTACTCCTCATGCAAGAGTTTGGGGTGGTGATGGTTTTGAGGTTATTACTCACTGGGAAAATAAAGATTCAATGATGACAGGATCTCAATATAATGGATTTGCAAGAATGACTAATGGCCAATGGTTTAGTTCTATTGGACAAAACACCAAAGGTAATACTATTGCTCCATTTATAACAAGGTTATCTACTTCATATCAAGATCCTGATGTTGTATATGCTGTGCATAAAGATAGTGGTGTATGGAGATCTAAAGATTTTGGTGGTGATAGATTTAAGCTCATTGAAATTTTAAATCCTTCTCCCAATAAATATTATAGTAGGAGCGATGTCGAAGTATCCATTGCAAACCCAAGATTTGTCTGGGCAGGAGGTGCAATAACATCTGATTATAATTTATTTCTTTCCAAAGATTGGGGAAAAACTTTTAATCCTATAACAAAGCCTGCTGGAGTTAGCTCTTCGATTTCAGGAATTTATTCTCACCCAACGGAAGATTCCACAGTCTATATATTATTCTCAAGACCAAAAAAATCAAAAGTATTAGAAAGTAGAGATTTAGGAGCTACTTGGACTGATATTACTGGTTTTCCAGCAAATTTTACTGAAGGTACTTCAACTGCTGGTTTTCCTGATGTAGAAACTCATAGTCTTGTTGTAATGCCACATGATCCTGATGTTATTTGGGTTGGAACTAATATTGGAATTGTAGAAACCACAGATAGGGGAGCAAGTTGGAATATTATACCTTATGCAACATCCAATTTTCCTCATGTAACAGTTTGGGATATGAAAATTAAAGATCAAGGAGAGATTGTGCTTGCTACTCATGGAAGAGGAATCTGGACAGCTACTATACCGGATCTTGTTAACTGGGAACCAAAAGAAAATTTAATTTCACTATCAGTTGACACAGTTAACATTGTTGAGGGTCAAGATGCAAAACTAACTATTACAGCAGAAAAGGATGTTTCACCTAATGGTCCAATAACAGTTAATCTATCTGTAACCGGTACTGTTTCAGCACCTGAATATACTTTAGGAGGTCCAAGTTATACAATATTAGATTCTGCTAATAAGTCTAGAAATATAATAATTACCACGACTGATGATAATGATGTAGAGTCTGATGAAACAATCATTGTAGATATTTCAACTGTTGTAAACGGTAAAGAATCAGGCACCCAACAGGTTACAATAACTGTAAAAGATAATGACGGAGCTAATACTCCGCCAGTTGTATCTCTTTCTGTTGATAATACTTCTATAATCGAAGACTCAGGTGTATCAACAATTACTGCAACTTTAAATAAAGCTCCAAATTCAGGAGATGTAGTTGTTGCTTTAAAAGAATTTGGTGCTGGAGGCACTGCTGTTGCAGCTGATTATACCTTAAGTTCAAAAACTATAACAATTTCATCAGGAACCACTGGTACAGCAACAGTAACTGCTGTTCAGGATTCAGATGATGAAGATGATGAAACCGTAGTTATATCAATTGATTCTGTTACCAATTCAACTTTATCTAGTGATACAACTGTAACCATTACCATTACAGATGATGATACGGTAACTGGAATTGAAGATCAAGTATCTGACGGTTCAATTAGTATTTATCCTAATCCTAGTTCTGGTATTTTTAAGATAAGATTTAATGATACCTGGAAAGGTAATGTTGATCTGAGGGTATTGGATATCTTTGGTAGATCTCAATACCTGAGGAATATTGATAATACATCTGGTCAGGTAGAACATGAAGTAGATATATCAAACAAATCTGATGGAATTTTCGTAATAGAATTAACTAAGGACAATAAAAAAGTTATTAAAAAAGTTGTTAAACAATAATTTTTATTAATAATTATAAAAATCCCTATATTTATACTCTTATTTACACATTATGAGGAAGATTTTCAGTATATCATTTATAGTTTCACTACTTATAATATCTATATTTTTCTCTATTGATTATTTTAATGGTAATACTATAAAGAGTCAAGTTTCAGAAAGAGAAAGAAAAGATAGTCCAGATAAATTCAAAGAATATTTTTCTTCTATAAAAAAAGGTGATGAGTCAAATGAAAATCTTTATCCAATAGGATATAAGGAGAAAGAACTTATTAAGATGAAAGAAAATTTATATAATAAATCTTTATTACGTTCATCTATTGTTCAAAGAGATAACAACAATCCAAATTTTGGAACTTCTGCTGCAGCAACAGCAACTTTTACTGAAAGAGGTCCAAACAATGTTCCTGGAAGAACAAGAGCGATTGTTGTAGATGCAGCTGATAATACTGGAAATACATGGTATGCTGCTGCAGTTGGTGGAGGGGTATGGAAAACTTCTAATTCTGGTACTTCGTGGATTTCATTATCTCAGGATTTAGAAAATATTGCCGTATCAAGTTTAGCACAGTCTGCAGCTAATCCTTCTGTATTGTATGCTGGTACTGGAGAAAGTTGGGTAGGAAATATTGATGCTATTGATGGAAGTGGTGTTTTCAAGTCTACCGATGGAGGTTTGAATTGGTCTAATGTTTCTCCTCAAACATCTGGTATAATTGATGATAAATTCTTTCAAGTAAGTAGAATAATAGCTAGTCCTTCAAATTCTGATATTGTTATTGCAACCACTATGGGTCCTGATTTATATTCATATATTTTTAAATCCACAGATGGAGGTTCAACTTGGGTTGAAGCAAAAAAAAGTACTAAAAGATTACAACAAGTTATTGCAGCTCCAACAAGTTTTGATACAATTTATGCTGCTGTTAGAGGGGGTAATGCTTTAAAATCTGTTGACGCCGGTACAACTTGGAATGATCTGCCTATATATAGTAGCTCTGTATCAGGGCAATTTAATCGAGCTGAAATAGCTGTATCTCATAATACTTCCAATATTTTATATTCCGCATTAGAAGGAACTTCATCAAAATCACATGTATTTGTTTCATTTGATGGAGGCTCTACATGGACTGAAGCTGCTAACCAGGACGGTACTTTAGAAGGTTACCTTCAAATATTTGGTTGGTATGCAAATACTATCGCTGTTCATCCATATAATGACAGTATCTTTTATACAGGATCTGTTGATATATATAAGTCTAAGCTTACAAATTTATTATATAAAAATTCTATTCACTTAACAGATGGTTATAATGAAATTGATTCATTAAATGATAATGTTCATGTTGACCATCATTTTTTAACTGTAATTAAAGATGGAGCTGGAAAATTCAGAATATTGAATGGTAATGACGGTGGCGTAGCTGTTACTAAATCTAGTACTTCTCCAGGTGAAGCTGAAGGTGATTTTATACTTGGCAGAACTTCTGGTTACAACACTTCTCAAGCATATGGAGCAGATAAAGTAAAAGGTTCTCATCGTTATATAAGTGGGTTTCAAGACAATGGAACCTGGCTTTCGCCTTCAAGTGAAGTAGCGTCATCTTCAACGGATTATTCATTTGAAATTGGCGGTGATGGTTTTGAGGTTATAACTCATTGGAATAACTCTGATACTATGATCGGTGGTGCACAAAATAATTATCTTTTTAGAACGCTAGATGGCGGGACTGAATGGTATTATGTTCCTACTAATGAGATGAGGGAATTTGGTCCATTTATAACGAGATTATCAACTTCTTATCAAGATCCAGATGTTCTTTATGCAATAAGTCAGAAAGGTGTACATAAATCAACAAATTTTGGAGGTTCATGGAAAAAATCTGAAATTATTGATAACTGGGGATTCTGGTCTGGCTCAGATGTTGAGGTTTCTCAAGCAAATCCAAGATTTGTTTGGGCAGGAGGTAGGATGATATTAACTGGAACATCTCTTCCTGGTAAAATTTTTGTTTCAAAGGATTGGGGTGAAACTTTTTTACCTACATCAATTTTTGAAGAAATTGGCTCTATTTCTGGGCTATATTCACATCCAACTGAAGATTCAACTTCATACGTTCTTTTTTCAGCTTTTGGTAAAGCAAAAATTATTGAAACGAAAAATTTAGGAGCTACATGGAATGATATTACTGGGTTTCCTGCTAATAATGTTACAGGAGTGTCTTCTAATGGTTTCCCTAACGTACCTGTACATAGTTTGTTAGTAATGCCTTTTGATAGTGATGTAATTTGGGCTGGAACTGATATTGGACTAGTAGAATCTATAGACGGAGGAGCAACCTGGAATTTAGTTGTAAGTAATTTACCAAATGTTAGCATTTGGGATATGAAAATTAAAGATCAAGGTGAGATTGTTATTGCAACTCATGGAAGAGGGGTGTGGACAGCATCAATTCCTGCATTATCTTCTTTCATTCCAAAAACAGCTACACTTCAGCCAGAATTAATTGGCTATAATCAACCAGGATCAGAGTTTAAGGTAGATGTTAGAATTAACTTTAAATCAGAATTTGATTCAGTTCTTTTTAAAACGGGATCAACTACATTACATACTATTTCTAATCAGAATTCAATAGGAATTGATACTGTTAATATAACTTTTAATGATGCAGGCACATTTTCTATTATTGCAACTGGATATAAAAATGGATTAAATTACCCTTCAAATACTTTGGATGTTATAGTTGGTGTAACTCTTGATATCTCAAATGAGTTTGGTACAGATTTTTCTGATTTACTGGGAAATGAATTTACGCTTGATGGGTTTACTATAAGTTCATATAGTGGTTTTTCTGGTAATATTTTACATACTCAACCACATCCATATCAGAATGCAGGTTCTGGTCAATACATAGAGTTATTTGCTATACTCAATACTCCAATTGTTGTATCAAATTATACTCCTTCAATTAAATTTAGAGAAGTTG
Organism: Marinoscillum sp.; assembly: GCA_042095375.1. Lineage (GTDB taxonomy): Bacteria > Bacteroidota > Bacteroidia > Cytophagales > MED-G16. Next base: position 17,980 of record JBELBJ010000002.1, on the reverse strand, counting down.
CTATTGTTGAAATAGGAGAAGCAGGGACTTCTTATGGAGACTCAGAGTTTTGGGATTATGTTATTGTAGAAGCATCAAAACATAATGAAGACAATTGGAAACCTATAGTTGATGGCTATGATTCAAGAACCCATTCAGATTGGTTATCTGCTTATGCTGCTGATATTTCTGCATCATCATCCATGTTAAAAGACAGAGAAATAGAATTTACACCTACATTTTCTGTTGGAGATACAGTTAAGGTTAGATTTAAATTACATTCTGATCCATATACTGTTGGATGGGGATGGGCAATTGATGATTTGTATGTTCAAATGGATAAACCAGTTGTTTCAGGATTAGAAGATCTTTCTTCTCTTAAAAAAATCAATGTTTATCCAAACCCTTCTAATGGAATATTTAATATCAAATTTAATGGCGAATTAAAAGGTGATGTTGGAATTAATGTATTAGATATTTTTGGTAGATCTAAATATCAAACTATTTTTAATAATAAATCTGGCTATAATACTCATAAGGTAGACTTTTCAAAAAATTCTCAAGGTATCTATATATTAGAATTGAATCATAATGAGAAAAAATTACATAAGAAAATAATTATAAAGTAATATAATTCTATTCCTTAATTTTTATTTTTTTCTTACTTACATTCCTAAAAATAATGTTGACATACTCCACACCTAATGTAAAAAATAGTGCAAAATATATATATCCTTTAGGGATGCTGTAATGAGCTGCTTCTACAATTAGATTAAATCCTATTAGGATTAAAAATGATAACGCAAGAATTTCTAAAGAAGGGTATCTCTCAATTATATTACTTATTTTTGATGCATAAATCATCATTACAATAATTGATATCACCACTGCTATTATCATTAGCAGAACTTGCTCAGTAAGTCCTATAGCCGTTAGAATAGAATCTACAGAAAAAATAAAATCTATAGCAACTATTTGCCAAACAACTGTATATAATGATGATACTTTTAATGATTTTGTTGAATTGGTATCAAAATTACTATCTATTTTATGTGTTATTTCCATCGAGCTTTTTAAAATAAGAAACATTCCTCCAGCAGCAAGAATTATATCTTTCCAACTTACACTTAAATTTATTCCAGTGTTAAAAATATCAGCTGATTCAAATATTGGTTCAGTTAATCCAATAAACCATGTCAATCCAAGTAACATAATTATTCTTAATATCATTGCTAAAAACAAACCGATTGTTCTAATTCTTTGTCTAAATTCTTTATCTACTTTGTTTGAAACTATAGAAATAAAAATAATATTATCAACACCTAATACAATTTCAAGAAAAGTGAGTGTACCAAGCGCAATATAGGTTTCGAATTGAAAAAATATTTCCATAATTAAATGTTTATTATAGAATATAAAAATATTAAATTTGATGAAAATTTATAGATTTAATATCAAATATTTTATTTTAACAGATGAAAAAAATAATTAGTGTATCTAAAATATCTAGACATTTTCAAGTAGGAAAACAAGTAGTTAAAGCTTTAAAATCTATTTCAATTTCTATAAATAAAAACGAGTATGTTTCATTTATGGGACCATCAGGTTCAGGAAAATCAACACTTATGAATATTGTTGGATGTTTAGACACCCCAACAGGTGGTGAATATATACTTAATGGTAAAAATGTTAGCTCGATGTCAGAAAGTGAATTAGCAGATGTTAGAAATAAAGAAATTGGTTTTGTTTTTCAAACATTTAATTTATTACCTAGAGCTTCTGCACTTGATAATGTAGCACTACCTCTAGTATATGCTGGTTACAAAAAAGATATCAGAGATACTATGGCAATGAAAGCATTGAAAAGTGTTGATTTAACAAATAGAGCTACTCATAAACCAAATGAATTATCTGGAGGACAAAGACAGAGGGTTGCTATAGCAAGGGCTCTAGTAAATAATCCTAGTATTATTTTAGCAGATGAACCAACTGGTAATTTGGATAGTAAAACCTCAGAGGGAATTATGGATTTATTTTCTAAACTTCATGATGCTGGAAATACTATAATTATGGTTACTCATGAAAATGATATTGCTGCTTATTCTAAAAGAATTGTAAGACTAATGGATGGAGATGTTGAATCTGATAAAAAGAACACTAAATAAGTTTAATGAAAATAGATGTTACTCACAAGATAAAATCAGATATAGATAAAGTTGATTTTTCAAATATTAAATTTGGTCAATTTCATTCTGATCATATGTTTGAAGCTGAGTTTTCAGATGGTACTTGGAAAGACTTTAAAATCATTCCTTTTGATGATATTACAGTTTCTCCAGCTTGCACCACCTTACATTACGGTCAAACAGTTTTTGAAGGATTGAAAGCTTATAAAAATAAAAAAGATAAAATTTTAGTTTTTAGGATGGATAAAAATGCTAAAAGATTTAATATAAGTGCTGAAAGGATGTGTATGCCTAGTTTTCCAGAAAAATATTTTACTAAAGCGATATCTGAATTATTAATGATAGATAAAAAATGGATTCCAAATAAAAAAGACACTTCTCTTTACATTAGGCCTTTGATGATTGCTTTAGATCCATTTATTGGTATTAAACCAGCTGAAAATTTTAAATTTTATATATTCACTTGTCCAGCAGGTAATTATTATTCTGAACCTGTAAGAGTGAAAATTGAAACAGAATTTACCAGAGCTATCAAAGGTGGAGTAGGATATTCAAAAACTGCAGCAAATTATGCCGCTTCTTTATACCCGTCTGTTTTAGCTAAGAAAGAAAATTATGATCAGCTAATTTGGACTGATGGAAAAACTCATGATTATGTTGAAGAGTCTGGGACCATGAATCTTTTTTTTGTAATAAATAATACTTTACTAACTGCTCCTTTGGCTGATACTGTTTTGGATGGGGTTACCAGAGATAGTATTTTAGCTCTTGCGGAAGCTGAAAATATTTCAACTGAAGTAAGGAAAATATCAGTTAATGAGATAATTAGTTCAATAAAAGATAACACATTGCAAGAAGCTTTTGGTGCTGGGACTGCTGCTACAATTGCACCGATTAAAACTATTGGATATCAAAATAAAGATTATGATTTACCAAATCATAATTCGTCTTCGTTTTCGAGTAAGTTTTTGAATTTACTTGATGGGATAAAGTATGGATCAATTGAAGATAAACATAATTGGATAACTAAATTGTAGATATGAATTCAGATCAAATAAAAGATTTAAAAGTAAGAGTTGATGCTTTGAGGGGGTATCTTTGACTATGATAATAGATTAAAGATTATCAAAGAAAACGAATCGATTACTACGAAACCAAATTTTTGGAACGACAAAAAAAATGCTGAAGTTGTTTTAAAAAAGATTAATCAAAATAAAATTTGGACAGATTCTTATTTTGAAATTCAAAATATGTACGATGATCTAGTTACATTAAATGAGTTTTATATTACTGGAGAAGCTAATAAGGAAGAAATTGAGTCCGAATTTAATAAATTAATAAAAAAACTGGAACGCATTGAATTTCAAAAAATGCTGTCTTCAAAAGAAGACCAGTTAAATGCAATAATTGAAATAAATCCAGGGGCTGGGGGAACGGAAAGTCAAGATTGGGCTGAAATTTTAATGAGGATGTATGTAATGTGGGCTGAATCTCATAAGTTTAATGTAAAAAAAATTAATGTTCAACAAGGAGAAACAGCTGGTTTAAAATCGGCAATTTTAGGTATAGAAGGATCTTTTTCATATGGTTATTTAAAATCTGAAATTGGAGTCCATAGACTTGTTCGTATATCTCCATTTGATTCTGGAGCAAGGCGACATACTTCTTTTGCATCAGTTTTTGTTTATCCTGAAGTTGATGAAACAATTGATATAATTGTTAATCCTTCCGATATTGAATGGCAGACTTTTAGATCAAGTGGAGCAGGTGGTCAAAGTGTAAATAAAATTGAGTCTGCAGTTAGATTGAAACATGATCCATCAGGCATAATTATTGAATGTCAACAGGAGAGGAGTCAATTACGAAATAAAGATAAAGCAATGAATATGTTAAAATCTAAACTTTATCAATTAGAAATAGAAAAAAAAAGAAAGTCAAGAGAATCTATTGAAAACACAAAGTTACAAATTGATTTTGGGTCTCAAATAAGAAATTATATTTTACATCCATACAAATTAGTTAAAGATATAAGAACAAATATTGAAAGAAGTGATGTTTCAAATGTTTTGAATGGAGACATTGATGATTTTATTAAAGCATATCTTTTGCAAAAAGAAAATTAAATCTATAAAATTACATTTCTATTATTAATTATTAATTTTCTATGCTTAAATCTACAAATTCAATGAATTTTACTGCTAATACGCAGATGAAAACATCCCCTTTTTTTGAAAGAACAAGTATATTAAATATGTCCCAAGAATGGAAAAGATGGGGTGGCTATCTATCTGCTACTAAGTATGATCTTAATCATGATAATGAATACTTTGCAATTAGAACTAAAGCTGCACTATTAGATATTTCACCTCTTTACAAGTATAGAATTAGTGGAAAAGATTCAAGTGTATTTTTAAATAGATTGGTTACAAGAAATATTAAAATTTGTAAAATAGGTCAAGTTATGTATTCTACTTGGTGTGATGAAAATGGAAAAGTAATTGATGATGGTACTATTCAAAGATTGGCTAAAAATGACTTTAGACTTACCAGTGCCGAACCCAATTTATCATGGTTAGAATTAAATTCTTATGGTATGGATGTAAACATATACGATGAATCAAATAAAATTGCTGCTTTAGCTCTTCAAGGTCCAAACTCAAGAGATATTATTAATTCTATTTCTACAAAATCTATTAATACTCTAAAGTTTTTCGAAATTATTGAAACCAAGTTAAAAGGTATTAAGGTTTCAATTTCTCGAACAGGCTATACAGGTGATTTAGGATATGAAATTTGGATTAGCCCAGATGATTCATTAAAGGTTTGGGATCTATTGATTAAGTTTGGTAAGAACTATGGAATAACTCCAGTAGGATTAGATGCCCTTGATATATCAAGGATTGAAGCTTCACTTATTCTATTAGATGTAGATTATATATCTTCTAGAAATGCATTAATTGAAGATAGAAAATCATCCCCATTTGAATTAGGCTTGGGATGGTCAGTAAAGTTAAATGATGAAAGTTTTGTTGGATCTGAAGCTCTAAGATTAGAAAAAAAAAACCCATCAGAATGGAGATTTGTTGGTATTGAGATTTTGTGGGATAACCTTGAAAAATTGTATAAAAATGTTGGACTTGCTCCTGAGCTTCCTCATGGTGCATGGAGGGATAGTGTACCTTTATATTATAGAAAAAATCAAGTTGGTTATGCGTCTAGTGGTTGTTGGTCACCTATTTTAAAAAAATATATTGCACTTGCTCACGTAAATTCTAAATTTGCCAGTTTGGATACTGTTCTTGATTTTGAAATTAAAGTAGAACATTTTAGACATTTAACTCCAGCTAAAATTGTCAAAACACCTTTTTATAACCCTAATAGAAAAATATCATGTCCAAAATAGATAAATATGACGTTATAATTATAGGTGGGGGTCATAATGGATTGACAGCAGCAGCATATTTATCAAAAGCTGGAAAAAAAGTTTTAGTATTAGAAAGAAGACACGTATTAGGTGGTGCAGCTGTTACTGAAGAAATTTTTCCTGGTTTTAAATTTTCTGTTTGTTCATATGTAGTAAGCTTATTAAAAGCGAATGTAATAAGGGAACTAATGTTACCTCGTTTTGGTCTTGAAATTTTACCTCTTGAAAGTACTTTTACTCCACTTGATAATGATTATTTATTTAGAACATCTGATTATGATCAAACTTACAAGGAAATTTATAGACATTCTCCAAAAGATGCTGAGAATTATATGAGATTTGGTCCATTGATGGGACAAGTTGGAATGGGGGTAAGACCAATTTTAGAGACTATTGCTCCTAATGCTATAAGACCAAGTTTTAAGGATTTAATGTCATTAAAAAGCTTATTTAATCATGTGAAAGGACTTAATAACGAAACTTTTGAATATTTATGTAAACTTATGACTATGAGTTCCGCAGACTTTCTTGATGAATGGTTTGAATTTGAACCTTTAAAGTCAACAATGGCAGCTAGTGGAATTATTGGTACATTTATGGGTCCTAGATCACCTGGTTCAGCATATGTTATGTTACATCATTATATGGGTGACATCGATGGTTCATTTCGTGCCTGGGGTTTTCAAAGAGGAGGAACTGGTGAATTAAGTATGACTATAGCTCGTTCTGCAATGCATTTTGGTGCAAAAATATTAACAGAGGCATCCGTAAATAAAGTAATAGTTAAAAATGGAAGTGCCATAGGAGTAGCTTTGGAAAATGGTGATGAATACAAATCAGATATAGTAATATCAGGATTAGATCCAAAGCTAACTTTTTTGAAAATGTTAGATGAAAGTGATTTACCTGAAGATTTTGTTAATGATATAAAAAATTTTAGAATCAGAGGTTCATCTGGAAAAGTAAATTTAGCTTTAGATGGATTACCAAATTTCACTTCTTTACCAGGTAATGGCCCTCATTTAAGGGGAGCTATCTCAATTAGTCCAAGTTATGATCACCTTGAAAAAGCATATGATGATGCCAAATATGGAAATTTTTCTAAAGAACCATATATGGATATTATCTTACCTTCTGTAATAGATCCTGAAATGGCACCTCCAGGTAAACATGTTATGTCTTGTTTTGTTCAATATGCCCCATATAATATTAATGGAGGATGGGATGATACTAAGAGAGAAGCTTTTGGAGATGCAGTGGTCAATACCCTAGCCAGGTTTGCTCCAAATATCAAAGATTTAATCTTACATCGTCAGGTTTTAACACCAAAAGATTTAGAAAAAACTTTTGGATTAACTGAAGGAAATATTTTCCACGGTGAGCTTACATTACAACAACTTTTTTCATTTAGACCTGCGGTGAAGTGGGCAGATTATACTACTCCAATAAAGAATTATTTTCAATGTGGGTCTGGAACTCATCCAGGTGGAGGAGTAACTGGGTCTCCTGGAGAAATGGCTGCAAAAAAAATTCTTAAAATATGGTAAATAAGAAATATGATTTTATTGTTATTGGTGGAGGAATAAACTCATTAATTGCTGCTGCTCTTTTGGCTAAAAAGAAAAAGTCTGTAATGTTATTCGAGTCTAATGATTCATTAGGAGGTATGGCATCTACATCTGAATTCTCATCTGGTTTCAGATGTAATTTAGTTTATGATTATATAAAATGGTTAGATGAAAGAGTTTTGAAGGAATTAAATATTCAAAAAGATGATATTGAGTTGATAATTAATGATCTATATAGGGTTTCTTTAGATTTAGATGGTAATCATATTTTTTTTCATAGAAATAATAAAAAAACTATTGAATCTATTTCCAAAATTTCAAAATCTGATGCAGATAAATGGAATGATTTTACTTCATTTATATCAAAAATCTCCTCTTTTTTGAAACCACTTTATAAAATAACTCCACCTAATATTCAAAAAATGGGTTTAAGTGATGCAATTTCCATGAAAAATTTACTTAATCCGATTTTAAGCCATGGGACTAGAGGTATAGCAGATATTTTGAGAACATTACCAATGATGATGCCGGAGTTATTAGATGAATGGTTTGAGTCTAAATTATTAAGAGGAACTCTTGCTGCTAGTGGAATACATCATTTGAATCAAGGTCCATATTCTGCAGCTACAGTTCTTAATTTTTTGCACCATAATATATATTCAGATACAAATATTTTAGATGCTAAATTTATTAAGGGAGGTACTAGTTCACTCTCAAGTGTTTTTTCAAAAAAAGCAAAGGATTATGGAGTTGAAATTAAAAATAACTCTGAGGTTATAAAAATAAATTGTAATAATGGTAACTGTGACGGAGTTACTTTAGCAGATGGTGAAATATTTTTTTCTAAAAATATAATATCAGGGTTAGATCAAGAAAATACTTGTATTAAATTGTTAGAAACGAAAAATTTATATCCAAATGTAAGAACACAATTAAATAATATTAAATATAGAGGAAGTACTGCAAGATTACATTTTGCCTTAAAAAGTTTGCCAAAAATTAAAGGTATTAATGACGATCAATTACAAACTGTATTTTCTATTTCTCCTTCAATAAATTATTTAGAAAAAGCATATGATGAAGTTAAATATGGAGGTTTTTCATCATCTCCATATATAGAATTTTGTATTCCTAGTATTAGTAACCCCTCTTTTGCAAAAGATAATAATCATGTTCTTTCTGCTTCAATTCAATATATACCCTACGCATTAAAAAATAATAAATGGTCAGATAAATTAAAAAAAGATATAATTAATAATGTGACCTCTATATTAGATAAGTATATTACAAACTTTTCTAACGATATCATTGACTCTTCTATTTCTACACCTCTTGATTTTGAGTCAACTTTAAATAATACTGAAGGTAGTTTCAATCATGGTGAAATGACTCTAGATCAATTTTTATTTATGAGACCAACAATTTCTTCATCACAATATAGAACTCATATCAAGAATCTTTTTATTTGTAGCCCATCCACTCATCCTGGTGGTGGTCTTCACGGAGCAAATGCTATTAATATGATAAATGAAATAACCAAGTAAGATATCTTATTTGGTTATTTCTAATTCAAGATGTTTTAAATACCATTTTTTTAGTTTATCTAAACCGACCTCCATTTTTGATAATGGTCCTGGTTCGTATTTAGATGATAAAACTCCTTTTTGATTATTTTCTATTATTCTTTTATCTGCTTTTGTTGTTTCATCCCACATCCACATTATTTCATTTATATCATAGTCAATTCCTTCAACAGCATTTTCATTTACTAACCAAATCAATTCAACTTCTGTATGTGTAGGACTTTTAGGAATAAATGTAAATAAAGTTGCAAAATCATTTGTCATTATAATACTATTAAAAGGTGATGGCCCTATAGTTGTATACCCGCCATCAAACTCATTGAAATCACCCATCAAAATAGAAGCAGGTTTTCCTGATTTTGTTTCGGATAGTTTTCCATTACTAAATGGTGTTCTTTCTGCACTTCTAAAAAAATTAGAAAATTTTTTTTCTGAATACTCACCGGTTAAATAACCCATTTTTTTTACTTTTTTATTCCAAATTTCTAACTTTTTATTAAACATTTTTGATTCTGGCCCTGTATTACTTCCAGCACCATATGCTTGAATATATTCTTTGCTGTGAACATGACAATATTCAGGATGAGAAGGTTGACAATGATAACACTCATGAAAATTATCTAATGCAAGTTTCCAGTTTCCTTTGGTTGGATATGTTTTTTTTGCTGCTATTTTAGCTTTACCTAATCCATGTAGTTTAATAAAGTCTTTAATAGGATTGATGAAATTTTCAAAATCAGAAGGCTTATCTGATAAATTTATAAAAATTAGTCCTTCAAAAACTAAAGAATTACATTTTTTTAAACTCCAATTTTCAGGTTTGAAATCATTATCCATCATTCTTGCTTTCAAAAGTTTTCCAGATAAATCATAATTCCATGCATGATAAGGACATATAAATTTTCTTAGTCTTCCTTCCTCTTCTAAACATATGTGTGAGCCTCTATGTCTGCATACATTATAGAATGCATTAATTTTATCTTCATTTTCTCTAATTAATATAATTGATTCATTCCCAATTTTAAATAAAAAATAATCTCCTTTATTTTTTATTCTTGATATATGACCAACAAAAACCCACTGATTAAAAAAAAATGTTTTAAGATCTATTTCAAAGATGTTTTTGCTAGTATAAAAAGACTGATCTAGACTAAAATTATCTTTTTGTGATTTAATCAAATCTAATAAGAAAGAATTATTTTTTTTCATACTATTATTTCAATAGCTATTATAGTTTTATTTAATTAAGTTTTCCAGTTTTTTATAATAAATATTATTAATTTGATTTATGAAAAAAAATAAATTAAGAGACCCTACTTTTTTAGAATCTATATTTCCAATACTTTTTTTGATTGTTTTTTTATCAATTAATGTTTTTATTTTTAAAGATTCATCTTTAGATGGAAGTAATCAAATAGTTTTAATTGTTTCTGCTTCAATTGCATCGGCAATTGCTTTAAATATAGGATTCAAATGGAGTGAATTACAAAAAGGAATTGTAAATAGTATTAGTTCAGCAATACCTTCAATACTTATTTTATTTCTAGTAGGATCATTGGCTGGTTCATGGATGTTAAGTGGAATTGTTCCTGCAATGATTTATTATGGAATTCAATTGCTAAATCCAAAAATATTTTTGATAGCTTCTTGTCTCATTTGTATTATTGTTTCTCTAGCTACTGGTAGTTCTTGGACAACATCTGCTACTATTGGAATTGCATTGATTGGAATAGGAAAAGCATTAGGAATTTCTGAAGGTTTAATAGCTGGGTCAATTTTGAGTGGAGCATATTTTGGAGATAAAATGTCTCCGTTGTCAGATACAACTAATTTATCACCTGCTGTTGCTGGAAGTGATCTATTTTCTCATATTAGATACTTATCTTATACTTCTTTACCATCAATTTTAATTTGTTTGGTTTTATTTTTATTTTTAGGATTAACCAATTATACTAATATTAATCAAACTAATTCTACTTTAATTTCTAATGCAATTTCCGAAAAATTTTACTTATCTCCTGTACTATTTTTAGTTCCATTATTTGTAATATTTTTAATTTATAAAAAAACAAAAGCTCTTCCTGCCTTATTTTGTGGCACCTTTTTAGGTGTAATTTTTTCACTTATTTTTCAACCTGATCTTGTTCGGGAAGTATCTGGGATTAGTGATTCTAACTTTGAAAGTCTTTTTGTTGGAATTATGAAATCATTATATGGAACCATTTCTATCTCTACCTCTAATGAAATAGTTAATGAATTATTAACTTCAGGAGGAATGTTTGGAATGTTAAGTACAATATGGTTAATTTTTTCAGCTATGATCTTTGGTGGAGTGATGGAAATTTCTGGTTTTTTAAAAAAAATTGTAAATACCATTCTTACCTCAGTTAAATCAACAGGTTCTTTAGTTACTTCTACGGTAGGAACATGTGTATTTTTTAATCTTACAGCTTCGGATCAATATCTTTCAATAGTAGTTCCTGGAAGAATGTTTTCCGAAACGTATAAAAAAAATGGATTAGATCCAGTTAATTTAAGTAGAACTCTTGAAGATGGCGGTACAGTGACTTCAGTTCTCGTTCCGTGGAATACATGCGGCGCATACCATGCTTCTGTTTTAAATGTAGGTACATTAACCTATCTACCTTATTGTTTCTTTAGTATAATAAGTCCTTTGATGACTATACTATTTGCATACATGAAAATAAGAATAAAAAAATTAAAATAAATTTAACTATTATTTAAAGTCTTGAATTATGGATAAGTAATTGTTATATCTTCTTTTCCAAATTGATTTATCTATTTCTTTCTTTATTTCGCAATTTGGTTCATTTATATGTAAACAATTATTAAACTTACATTTATCATTAATTTTTATAAACTCTGGAAAATAATTTTTAATTTCATTTTTTTGAATATCAAACAATTCAAAAGTTTTAATTCCTGGTGTATCTATAATTTTTGTTTTTTCATCAACATCAAAAATTTGGGAAAAAGTTGTTCTATGCTTTCCTTTATTACTTTTTTTTGAAATTTCTGATGTTTTTTGATTTGCGTTATCACTTAATCTATTAATTAAAGTTGACTTTCCGACTCCAGAATTTCCCATAAATAATGATGTTTTATTTTTTAATATAGATTTTAAATTTTTAATTTTTTTACCAAACTTAGCTGAGATTGATAACGAATTGAAACCAATTTTTTTATAATAATCAATTTCCTGATTAAGTCTAGTTTTTTCTTTATTATTTAAAATATCTTCCTTATTATAAATTACTAATGCAGGGATTCTATAAGCAAAACATGAAATTAAAAATCTATCAATAAATCCAGATTTAGTGAATGGACTTTTTAATGATGATATTATAATCGCTTGATTAATATTTGATGCAATCATATGCCCATTATTTTTTTTTTTGATGGATTGTCTTATCAAATAGTTATTCCTAGGTGCAATTTTATTAATTATATAATTACCTAAATTATTTTTGTCTTCATCAAATTCAACTTTATCTCCTGTTGCAATAGGGTTAGATAACTTATGATTACTTAATTTAAATTTACCTCTAAGTCTTGAATTGAAAATTTCCCCCTTATCATTTCTAATAAGATACCATGAGCCAGTTGATTTAATTATATTTCCAATCATTTTAATAATTTATTTAATGATTTGAAAATTAATTTTGTTGCACCTATATTATTTAAGACATATTTTTTAGTACCATAGGTATTTTTCTTATTTAATAATTCATTTATTTTTTTTTCATATTCAATGGTTGAATTAATAGGAAATGTCAATTCTAATTTTTCCATATTCCTAATTTCATTAAATTTTTGATTGTTTTTATGATTACCATATAAGATTGGTAAATCCCAGATTGCAGCTTCTAAACTATTATGAAGAGTTCCTTCAAAACCTCCTCCAATGTATGCAATATTTCCATATCTATATATTGATGACAACATTCCGATATTATCAATAATTAAAATGTTTTTATCATAAGAATTATCAAGTTCTAAATTTGAATATCTAATTGTATTATTTAGAAACAAATTTTCAATAAAAACGATTTCATTTTCATTGACATTATGGGGGGCAATGATGAATTTTAATTTATTACTATTTAAAATCCCATTTTTTAAAATATTTATATCTGATTTCCAAGAACTACCAATAATTAGAGTTTTACTTTTCTTTACAAACTTTTCAATCTTAGGATAGTCTTTTGATTCTTTATAAATATCATATACCCTATCAAATCTTGTGTCTCCTACTACTATTACATTAATTATATCTATTGATTTTAATAATGATTTAGATTCTTCATTTTGAACATAATAATAATTTATTTTTTTTAACGGTTTAGAAAAAAAACTAAATGCATTAAAATAAATTTGATTTTTTCTAAAAATTGATGAAATGGAAACCACCGGAATATTTATTTTATTCCCTTCATTGATCAAGTGATACCAAAATTCATATTTGATTAATAATAAAATTTTTGGATTAATTTTTTTATATAAATATGAAATTTTATTTTTTGAATCTTCAGGCAAATAACATGAGTAATCAACTAGTTTGAATTTTTTAATTACTTTTTCTGCTGAAGGAGAAAAAAAAGTTATAAAAATTTTAAGTTTTGATTTATTTTTAAAATAATAAATAATTGATTTAGCTTGTTCAAATTCTCCAACAGAGGAAACATGTATCCATATTTTTTTTTCATTTGTAATATTTATTATTTTAAAATACTTTTTTATTTTTTTCCTGCCGTTATACAATAGATTTAATTTTTTTGAAAAAAATGATCCAATAAATATTAAAATAGAGCTTAAAAAAATAATTATATTATAGAGTGATATCATTGTTTTAGTAAAGAATTATTTATTTCAGATATATAGGTTAAAATTTTTTTTCTACCTATTTGTTTTTTAGATGAGGTTATAAATATTTCTGGTAATTTTTTCCAATTTTTTAAAAGTTCTATTTTATATAATTCAATATTTTTCTCAACTATTTTTTCTTTTATTTTATCAATTTTTGTAAAAATAATGCTTAAAGGAATTTTATTTATTCCTAAAAAAAGTGTAAAATCAATATCAGAATTTTGAGGTTTAATTCTTGAATCAATAAGTTGAAAAACTAAAGATAATTTGTTACTATTTTTTAAATATGATTTTGTCATTTTTAACCATTTTTCTCTTTCAATTTTACTTGATTTTGCCCAACCATAACCTGGAAGATCTACTAAAAAATAGCTTTTATTAATTTTAAAATGATTTATTAGTTTTGTTTTTCCAGGTTTAGATGAGATTTTCGATAGCTTTTTATTATTCACTAGCATATTTAGTAGCGATGATTTGCCTACATTTGATCTTCCTATGAATGCATATTCTGGTATAGGATCTTTAGGACAATCTTTGTAATTATCACTACTTTTTATAAATTCAGAATTAAAAACTTCCATTTTTATATTAAAAAACTAATTGATCAATGTTAACTTTAATATGCAATTTATATTCATTTTAATAGTTATCATATTATATTATTATCATTATAATGAAAAACAATTTAATTGTATTATTATTTATTTTGATTTTCTCATGTAATTTAAAATCTCAGAATATTTTGATGTCAAAGAATTCTGCTATTAATTTACCAAATTACGATGAAGCATGGATCCATTTTGGCTTTTTAATTGGTTTGCATTCGTCCTACTATAGAATAAATTACTCTGAAAAATATGCTTCTCCTGAATTTTCTAATCTACATTCTATTGTTCCAGTATCAAAACCTGGGTTTAAATTAGGTTTTGTTTCAGATATAAATATTATTTATCCATTTGACTTAAGAACCTTATTACAAGTTTCTTTTTATGAATTTTCTTTAGATTACAAATATCTAAATGGTGATATCTTTTCGGACACTAGAGCAGCAACTTTAGTAGAATTACCTATTTTAATTAAATATAAATCTCAAAGAAGAAAAAATTTTAGGATGTATATAGTTTCTGGACTGAAGCCTGGGATTGAAGTGGGCGCCAAAAACAAAGATGAGGCTGGTAAAGATATACTAGGTTTAAAAGCATATGATATATCTTTTGAATTAGGATTTGGTGCTGATATTTTTTTTGAACTTTTTAAATTATCTCCTGAAATCAGATATTCTCGGGGTTTAATTAATATGATTAAAAAATCAGAAAATGGTATCGCTAATATTTATTCAGATCCAATTGAAAAAATAATTCCTCATAATTTATCAATTTTCTTTACCTTCGAGGGAGGACCTAATTAAATTATTATGAAAAAGATTGCTTTTATAACGGGCTCAACATCAGGGATTGGTTATTCTATATCTAAAGTTCTTGCTAAAGATTATGCACTTATTTTATGCGGAAGACGTGAAAAAAGATTAAATAAAATAAAAGATGAATTATCAAAACTCACTGATGTTTATACATTATGCTATGATATTAGAGATAATGAAAGTTTAAAAAAAAGTTTTAATTCTTTACCAAATAAATGGAAAAAGATTTACATATTAGTTAATAATGCAGGAAATGCTCATGGAATGGATTTAATTCATGAAGGAAATGTTACTGATTGGGATGCAATGATTGATATAAATGTTAAAGGACTACTCTATGTAAGTAAATTGATTATCCCAATTATGATTAAATTAAATCAAGGAATAATAATTAATATAGGATCAATAGCAGGAAAGGAGATTTACCCTAAAGGAAATGTTTATTGTGCTTCAAAATATGCTGTAGATGCAATAACAAAAGGAATGCAAGTAGATTTAAATAATTATAATATTAAAGTTTCTTCAGTAAATCCTGGATTAGTTGAAACAGAATTTGCACTAGTAAGATTCAAGGGGGACAAAGAAAAAGCAAATTTAGTTTATGATGGAATCAAACCATTAACACCAGATGATGTTGCTGAGGTAATATATTTTATTATTAATAGACCAGATAATGTGAATATTAGTGATATTACTATGTTTCCAAAGAATCAAGCATCATCAACAGTTATAAATAGAGATTAATTTTAATGAAAAATATTTTGATTTTAGGTGCAGGGAAGTCATCTATAGTATTAATTAAGTATTTATCAAATTTATCCGAAAAGTTTAATTTAAAAATAAAGGTCGCTGCACTTGATGTGTCTTATTTTTTAAACAATCCTTTTAATAATGTATTGCCTATAGTTCTTAATATTAATAATTTAGATCAGTTAAATAAAAATATAATTGATTCTTATTTAGTTGTGAGTATGCTCCCAAGTTTTATGCATTTTAAAATTGCAAAAATTTGTTCAAATATTGGGAGAAATTTAATAACAGCATCCTATTTAACTCCCGAAATAAAAAAACTAAATCCTGAATTTTTGAAAAAAAATGCTTTTTTATTGATGGAAATGGGATTAGATCCAGGTATTGATCATATGTCAGCTATGAAAATTATTGATAAATTAGATAGTAATTATGATATTAAAAGTTTTGAATCTTATACTGGTGGTCTATTAACACCAAATTCTAAATCATATAATCCTTGGAATTATAAATTTACTTGGAACTCTAAAAATGTAGTTTTAGCTGGATCTCAGGGTTCTACATATCTTGAAAACAATAAAGAAGTTAAACTTTCTTATGATGAAATATTTAAGAAAATAAATTTAATTGAGATTCCTAAATTAGGTTTTTTTGAAGGTTATGCTAATAGGGATTCACTAAAATATATTGATATATATAATCTTAAAAAGATAAAAACAATATTTAGAGGAACACTTAGAAATAGAGGATTTTGTTCTGCTTGGGATTTATTTATTAAACTAGGATTAACAGATGATAAAGTATTTGTTCAAAAACCTTACAATATGACTTATAATAATTTTTTAAAATCTAAAGTTTTTAAAAATGATGAACTGGAGATAAAACAATTATTATCTTCAAAGTTTAATATTAAAAAAAGTTCATTAGAAATGAAGTGTTTAGATTGGTTACATTTATTTTCTGATAAATTGATTAAAATAAAAAGGGGAACTTATGCAGATGTTCTCGAGAATATTTTATCCAAAAAATGGAAGATGAAAAAAAATGAAAAAGATAGAGTAATTATGGTTCATAGATTTAAATATTTTAAAAATAAAAAATTAAAAAGCTTAATGTCTTATTTTTATATGGATGGTAAAAATCAAAATGAAACCGCTATGGCTCATTCAGTTGGTCTTCCAATAGGGATTTTTATAAAATTATTTTTGATGAATAAAGTAAATTTAAAAGGTGTTCATCTACCAATCAAAAAAGAAATCTATAATCCAATATTAAATGAATTAAACAGCTTTGGAATAAATTTTAAAGAAATTAATTATTAAATGGATTTAAAATCATAATTATCTAGAAATTTAGTTGTAAAATTTCCATCACAAAATGACTTATTATTCATTAATTTAAGCTGTAATGGGATTGTTGTTTTAATCCCCTCTATAACAAATTCCTCAAGCGCTCTTTTCATTCTAACAATAGCCTCATCTCTTGACTGATGAGTGGTAATTATCTTAGCAATCATAGAATCATAATTCGGTGGAATAGTATATCCAGCATAAACATGAGTATCAACCCTAACACCATGACCTCCAGGAATATGAAGATTTGTGATTTTTCCTGGAGAAGGAATAAAATTTCTTTTAGGATCTTCAGCATTAATCCTACATTCGATTGCATGAAGTTTTGGATAATAATTTTTTCCAGATACTTTCGCTCCATCGGTTACTTTTATTTGTTCTTTTATTAAATCGAAATCAGTAACTTCTTCTGTAACTCCATGTTCAACTTGAATTCTGGTATTCATTTCCATAAAATAAAAGTTTTTATTTTTATCTACAATGAATTCTATTGTACCGGCGCCCTCATAATCTATAGCTTTGCCTGCTTTTATCGCAGTTTGACCCATTCTTTCTCTTAGTTCTTCATCAACAAATGGGGAAGGTGTTTCTTCAATGAGTTTTTGATGTCTTCTTTGTATTGAGCAGTCTCTTTCTGATAAATGACTAACATTACCGTATTTATCTCCAACTATTTGTATCTCAATATGTCTTGGTTCTTCAATGTACTTTTCAATATATAAACCTGAATTTCCAAAAGCTGCACTAGACTCATTAGTCGCTTCATCCCATGATTTTTTAAAACCTTTTTCTTCATTAACTATTCTCATGCCTTTTCCTCCACCGCCAGCT
>JBELBJ010000001.1:38473-136134 GCA_042095375.1 Marinoscillum sp. | reverse complement strand
TTTGATTTTGTTGGTCTTCTTTTTGATTTTGTTGGTCTTCTTTTTGATTTTGTTGATCTTCTTTTTGATTTTTTTGCTCTTCTTTAATTTTCTTCATTACTAACTCATAATTAAATTTTGAATCGATATTCTCAGGATTACTTTTTATAGAGTTTTTAAATAATTCAGATGATTCTTTAAGTTTTTGATATTTGTTAGATATTACACCTAATTGTTGATAAGCTATTGATTTCACTTTCTTTTCTTTAGATGAAATTAATGAATTATACCCATCAATTGCATTTATTGTATCGCCATTTAATAGGTATGAATGAGATAAATTTAACATTACATTGTCATCATTTAATTTCATTGAGTCAATTAAATATTTATAATTATCTATTGCTATATTATATTTTTTTTCTCTAAAATTTTTTTCAGCTTCTTTTTTAAATTGATTAATTTTTGAAATATTATTTTCAAAATATGATGAAATATTGACTATTAGTAGAACTATAATTGTTTTCATATTCTAAGTACTTTAAAAGTAAATAAAAAATCAATAACAAATAGAAAAATTCCTATTAACAAAAAATAATGGTACTTATTTTTAGAGATATCTAATTTAATAGAATCTTGTATATTTCCTTCTAAGCTATTTATTTGATTTATAAGTTGTTTTATTTCATTTTTATTATTTGTTATTTCATAATATTTTCCATTTGTCATTGAAGCAATTTTTTTTAATGAAATCGAATTTAGTTTAGTAATTACATCATCCCCATTTTGATCTTTTTTAATTTTCCCATTACTTGAAATTAGAGTAATTCCTTTTTCTGTTCCAATACCTAATGTAAAAAGTTTAATTGAAGAATTTTTTATATTATTTATATGTTGGTCAGTATTTTCTCCAAAATCCTCTCCATCACTTATTAATAGTATTATTTTTGATTTGTTAGTATTAGGTTTACTATCATTATTCTTTAATTTATCTAAAGAAATTTTTAGTGGGGGTCCAAAGTCTGTTCCAGTGTTTGGAACTAGTCCTGTATTTAAAGTTTCAATAAATAAATTTAAAGCATTCTTGTCATATGTTAATGGGCATTGAACAAATGCGTCGTTCGAAAACATTACAATTCCAATACGATCAGAGTAAAACTCTTTAACAATGTTTTTTAATTCAAATTTAATTTTTTCTAATCTAGAAGGCTGGATATCATTTGCATTCATAGATTCAGACAAATCAATAGCTATCATTATATCTTTTCCTACTATTTCTATTTCTTTTTTACTTTCCCCAAAAGATGGACCTAGGATAGATAAAATAAATAAACAAAAATATATTGATCTCAGTAAAAACTTAATTAATATTTTGTCAAAATTAACAGGTATATTTTTATCTATATTTTTAATTTTTACAAAGTATAAAAAGTAAAAAAAAAGAAATAAAAATATTAATATAATTTCTATATAATCTATGTTTTTAATCCATTCCATAATAAAAGTCAAAATTAATCAATCGATTGACCCAAAATACAACAAAACTAATTTTTAACTTTTTTTCACATTTGATAATTAATTAATAAAAGTTTCATTGAATTATTTGATATTTTATATTTGCTCTCAATTAGGAGAGGTGGGTGAGTGGCTTAAACCAGCAGTTTGCTAAACTGCCGTACACTTTTATCGTGTACCGGGGGTTCGAATCCCCCTCTCTCCGCAATGAATCTCTTTTTTTATATTCAGTTTTTAATTTTTTTTATCCTTTTTCAACCATTAGTTTTTTCTCAGAAAAGAACCTTGGAAGATTATAATAAAGATGTTTTTTATTTTGAAAAGGATTCTATTAAATATCGAATTTTAGAACCATATTATAAAGAAAACAAACCTGTTCCTCTATTTATATTTTTACATGGTTCTGGAGAAAGAGGAAATGATAATAACTCTCAACTTATTCATGGATCCAATTTTTTTATGAGAGAAACTGAAAAAAAAGAGTTTAATTCTTATGTTATTTTTCCTCAATGTCCTAAAAACTCAAGATGGTCATATCATAAGGTAGATCCATGGATAAAAAAAAATGATTTAGAAGATACAAAATCAATTTCTTCATATGGGAATTTAGTAATCGAATTAACTCAATATTTGATTGATAAAAAAAATATAGATAAAAATAGAATATATATATCTGGCCTTTCTATGGGAGGATACGGAGTTTTTGATTTAGTATCTTACAGGCCAGAAATTTTTGCTGCCGCTGCCCCAATTTGTGGTGGTGCAAGTTTAGATTTACTTGAAAATGCTATTGAAGTGCCTTTTTGGATTTTTCATGGTGATATGGATAGGGTAGTTTCCGTAGACAACTCGCGGAAAGCTTATAAATTTTTAATTGAAAATTCAAAAAAAAATATTTTATATACTGAATATAAAGGCGTATATCATAACGCATGGGATTTCGTTTTTAAGGAAGAAAACTTTTTTGATTGGTTTTTTAAAAAAAAGAAAAATCAATATTGAATAGCGCTTTTGTAAGGAATTTTACTTTTTGGTTTAAGTTTTGTAAGTTCCACAAGATATAAAGCTGACACTGGGTCATATCCAGCTTTTTTTAAAACTGTATATGCACCATTCCCTGTTCCTCCTGTTGCTATAACATCATCAAAAATTAGAACTTTTCCACTTCCTTTTTGAACTTGCATAGTAGCCTCACCATATTCAAGTTTATGTTTTACAGTAAATATTTTTCCTGGTAGTCTGTTTTTTTTACTTCTACACAAAACAATACCTTTTTTTAGTTTATCAGCAATTATTGAACCTATCAAAAATCCTCTTGCTTCAATTAAAGCAATATAATCGTATTTCTCATTTTTTATTAATTCAATACAATTATTAACTAACTGAGTTCTGATCTTTGGGTTTTTATAAACAGGATTTAAATCATAATATTTAATCCCATCTATAGGGTAGTTTAGATAGGTTTTAATATGTTCTTTAATTTTTTTCATAAAATTTAGACTTGTCAAAGATATTTAAATTATTGCCAATTATTATATTACCAAAAAATGATTAATTTTTATTATGTTTAAGCCATGAAAAATAAAGCTATAACACTATTTATTTTGTTTATATCTATTTCATTTTACAACTTATTTGCTCAAAATGATGATAGATTAAAAGGTTTAGGTTCTGAACTTAATAAAGTTTTAAAGTCATTAAATGAAACCGGTTTTGCTGTTGCTATTGTTGAGAAAGATAAAATGATATATGCAAAAGGTTTTGGGTATAGAGATCATGAAAATAAAATTTTAAATGATGAAAACACTTTATTTGCAATTGGATCATGTACAAAAGCTTTCACTTCTTCATTATTAGGTTTGTTAAGAGATAAAGGTAGTCTTGATTTTGAAGATAGCCCAATTGATTATGTTAAAGAATTAAGGTTTTATAACGGTAATTTGAATGAAATAATTTCTATCAGAGATTTGATGAGTCATAGAACTGGAATTCCAAGACATGATTTATCTTGGTATTTTTTTCCTACTTTTTCTAAGGACAGTTTAATTAAAAGAATAGAATATCATAAGCCCTTTACTACTATTAGAAATAAATATTGGTATAACAATTTTATGTTTTTGGTTCAAGGTGTGATAGCCGAAAGAATTACCGGAGAATCATGGGAAGATAACATTAGGGAAATGATTTTTAAGCCATTGGGAATGGAAAGATCAAACCTTTCGATATCAGAAATGGAAAAAGATGAAAATGCTGCATTTGGTTATTTAGATGATCATGAGAAAACAGATTATTATAAAATTGCTGGAATGAGACCTGCTGGAAGTATAAATAGTAGTGTTAAAGAAATGTCTAATTGGCTTATTGCTTGGATAAATGGAGGAAAATATAAAGAAAATCAAATTTTATCTTCATCATATGTTGTTGAAGCAATGAGTTCTCATAATGTATCAGGAGCTAATTTACCAACAAAAGAAACGCCAGGTTTACATCTTAGTAATTATGGGTATGGTTGGCAGATATCATCTTATAAAGGGCATTATAGAGTTGAACACGGAGGTGCTATTGATGGTTTTAGAGCTTCAACTGCTTTTTTTCCTACCGATAGTTTGGGTATTGTAGTTCTTGCAAATCAAGGTGGATCTTTAATTCCTTCAATTGTAAGAAATATTATTTCTGATAGAATGTTAGAAGAAGAAAGGACTGACTGGTTAAAATTCGTAGTTAAACAAATGAAAGCAATTAAAAAGGATAATAAACAAGCAAAAAAAATATTTACTTCTTCTCAAATACAGGGAACAAGTCCATCTCATAAATTAGAGGATTATAGTGGATATTATGATCATCCTGGATATGGTGTTTTTGAATTATTAACTAAAAAAGATTCTTTATTTGCAGTTACACCTTATATAACCATGTGGTTAGATCATTATCATTATGATACATTTGTCCCAGTAGAAGTAGTAGATGGTAAGGTAGATACCCTTCTTTCCTATAATGATTTTTTAGTAAAATTTTCTTCAAATAATAAAGGTGAAATAGAATCATTAGGTATTCAGTTTGAACCTGCTATTGATGATCCAATTGTATTTAGTAGAAAATCTAAAGAAGTTAGTCTTGAAAAAGAAGAAATCGAAAAATATGTTGGTGAATATAAATTAACATCTCAAGTGATTACTAAAGTTTATTTAAAGAATGATAAGCTATTTCTTTTTGTCCCGGGGCAACCCGAGTATGAACTTTTTTCAATTGGTAAAAATAAGTTTGAAATAAAAATTCTAGAGGGCTATGAATTAAAGTTTATATTAAATAATAAAGAAACAGTAACTGAAGTTTTATTTATTCAACCTAATGGAAATTTTTCTGCAAAGAAAAAATAGAAATAGTTTGTTCCAATTTTCTTTTTTATTAAAATATATAATGTATCTTCGCCTAAATTTAAATTAAATTATGGAAAAAGGAACAGTAAAATTTTTTAATGAATCCAAAGGTTATGGGTTTGTTGTTTCTTCTAAAGATGAATCAGAATACTTTGTTCATGTCTCAAAACTTATCGATGAAGTTAAAGAGGGTGACAATGTGGAATTCGAATTAGAGGAAGGAAGAAAAGGATTAAATGCTGTGGATGTTAAGTTAGTATCTTAATATTACAATATCAGTTATTTTTATTATTTTTCGGGACAATAAGTACTTTTAAAAAAACAATTATAATTTCTTATTAATTTTCTTACAAATAGATTTTGGTGGAATTATTTATTAAAATTATTTTTGTGTTAATTGTTTGGTCCCGTAGCTCAACTGGATAGAGCAACTGCCTTCTAAGCAGTAGGTTACAGGTTCGACTCCTGTCGGGATCACTTTTTAAGTTTTCCAGCCTTCCTTATGTTTTCTCCTTTTCTTTTTTGTAAGTTATCTCCAAGGTCTTTTCTAGCTATTTCAGCTAAATATTCAATCTCTTCTACGATTTTTGGGTAAAGATTTTTAACGTCATATTCTTCTCCGGGATCTCTTCTTAGATTATATAAAGCATAATCTGTAATAATTTGGGAGTACTTTCCGGGATGACCATCATTTTTTGGTAAAACATTTTTATAAGATCTGCTTTTATGAGGAAATATTAATTTCCAGTTATCTTTTCTTATTGCTTCTAAATTATTTTTCCCATAATAAAAATACAAATGATTTCTTGGATTAGAATTTATATTGCCTTCTAAAATTTCGGATATATCAACGCCATCAATTATATGATCAGGTAATTTCCCAGATACTATTTTTGCAATTGTAGGAAAAATATCTATAGTTGCAGCAATTTTATTTGATATTGTTCCTCCTTCAATTACCTTAGGCCATTTCATTATAGTTGGAACTCTTACACCTCCTTCAAAAGTTGTTCCTTTTCCTTCTCTTAACCCACCTGTAGATCCTGCGTGATTTCCAAAATTTAGCCATGGTCCATTATCGCTTGTGAAAATTAAAAACGTATTTTCTTCAATATTATTTTTTTTTAAGGCTTTAACTATTTCACCTACTGACCAATCAATTTCCATCATAAGATCTCCGTATAAACCTTGAGAGCTTTTCCCTTTAAATTTATTAGATACAGCTATTGGTACATGAGGCATTGTATGAGGTAGATAAAGAAAAAAAGGATTATTTTTATTTTTATTTATAAATTCAACTGACTTTTCGGTATATAAAGTTGTCAACTTAGCTTGATCTTCAAGAGATTTGATTTCTTCTATTTTCTCGAAATCTTTTATTAGAGGTAATTGAGGATAAGATTTTTTTCTCCAACTTGAAGTATCAGCAATTTGTTTCCCATCAAAATCTACGGGCCACATATCATTTGAATAAGGTATTCCTATAAAAGTGTCAAAACCATGATTTAAAGGAAGAAATTTCTTTTGATGACCTAGATGCCATTTTCCAAAAATTGATGTTGCATATCCTTTTTCCTTTAGTAGTTCTGCAATAGTAATTTCTTTTTCGTTCAATCCAATTTTAGAATATGGCATTAAAGCCCCACTTATTCCTATTCTATTGGAGTAACATCCTGTAAGTAAGGCTGCCCTAGAAGCACTACATACTGGTTGTACAGTATAAAAGTTAGTAAATAACATTCCTTCCTTAACAAGTTTATTCAAGTGGGGTGTTTGATAATCAATTGCTCCAAAAGAATTTATGTCTCCATAACCTAAATCATCCATGAAAATAATTATGAAATTTGGATTTTTTAAGGAAGATTTTTCCTGATTACAGCTTAAAAAAAATAATAGAAAAACAAAGGTGAGTTTTTTAAACATATTTATAGTTAGTAATTGTTCAGGTTTTATAGAACTCTTTTAAAGCAGTTGAGAATTTTTCTAAATCTTCTATTTTCCCAGTACTAATTCTACACCAATTATAATAAGGAGGAAATGGTCTTCCTACTAAAATATTTTTCTTTTTCATAAAATCTTGAACCCTATTAATATGATGTCCTGATTTAAAAAACACAAAATTTGTATATGATTTTTTATATTCAAGATCTAGTTCATCAAAAAGAGAATATAAAAAACTTAATCCTTCTTTATTTTTGTTCAAACTATAGTTAAAAAACTCATTGTCATCATATGCATTAATTGCAGCATGAGAAGCTAGAATATTAGTTCCAGCCATTGTACATTTTTTTAATTGATTTATTCTTTCCTCATTGGAAATGAGATAGCCAATCCTTAATCCGGCTAGACCATAGACTTTAGAGAATGTTCTTGAAACAATAATATTATGATTTTTTTTAACAAGTTTAGTCATTGTAGGGTATCCGTTATTAATTGAATAATCATAGTAAGCTTCATCAACAAAAACACAAGTCTTTTTAGAAATGTTTAAACAAAAATTTTCTAAAACTTTTGAATCTAACATTGTGCCTGTCGGGTTATTTGGATTGCATACAAAAATCATACTCGTTTTATCTGATACCCTATTTTTTATTTCGTTTAAATCATATTTTAGTTCTTTATCAAGAGGCACCCAGTTTATTTTACAATCAAACTCCTCAGCATAGGTCATTAAAGCTAAGTAAGTAGGTTTACAAGCAATAATTTCTTTTTTTTCAATTCCAAATAGTCTTCCTGTTGCTCTTAAGCCTTCATTTGATCCTCCTGTTACAAGTACCATTCCTGGATCAACACCTTCTCTTTTAGCAATTTTTTTTTCAAGTTGTGAAATTCTATTGTAAGGTTCACTATAAGGATATCTACATACTTCATCAAAAGCTTCGATAATTGCATTTCTAACTTTTTTTGATGGACCATATGGGTTTTCATTAGAGCTTAATTTAATAGGAATACTTTCTTTTGGGTTTTTATTTAAATTAATTTTCTTAGAATTTATAAGTCCTGTTAATGGTATTGATGCTCCAGATATCCCTAGAAGCTTAATTAAATTTCTTCTGCTTATTTGTTTATTCATTTTAATAAAATTTTATAGATTTAAATATTAACTCATTTTCTGAATTTTTAAATATAGTAAATATTATGGAAACCAAATTAAAGAAACCTATTTTGACTTTATTTTCAATTTTTTTTCTATCAAATTTAATTTTTTCTCAACCAAGTAATAAGTTAGATCCAATAGATGTTTTTGATTTAGAATATATTTCTAATCCTGAAATTTCATCCAACGGGGAAATGATATTATTTCAAAGAAATTTTAAAGACATAATGACGGATAAAAATTTATCTAATATATGGATTGTTAATTTTAATGGTATTGGAATGAAACCAATAACAACTGGTAATCATAATTCATTTTCTCCAAAATGGTCAAATAATGGAAAAATGTTTACGTTTAGATCTAATCATGATGGAACTACTCAACTTTATTTATATAATTTAGAAAATAACTCAACTCAAAAACTTACAAACTTACATTCATCAATAGGTAATGTTGAATGGTCTTATGATGATAAGCATCTTTTATTTAATTCATTTGTTGAAGCGAAAGATGATAAGTTAATTAAAATGCCAGAAAAACCAGAAGGAGCTAAATGGAATACTCCACCAATAGAAATTGATGATATGGTTTATAGATATGATGGAAGAGGATATAGGAAAAGTGGGAACAATCAAATCTTTATTCTCCCGGTAGAAGGAGGTACTCCCAGGCAGGTTAGTTTTTTGAAAAAAAACCCTAGTTCGGCTATTTGGCTAGATAGTGAAAACGTTCTTTTTTCAGCAAATCTTAGTGATAACTCTGATTTTGAACCAAATAATTCAGAAATTTATAAGCTAAATATAAAATCTAGAAAAATAGATCAATTAACTTCAAGATTTGGTCCTGATAGATCACCTATAGTATCGCCTGATAAAACAAAAATTGCTTTTCTTGGTTATGATGATAAATTTTTAGGGTATCAACAAAATTCACTTTATATAATGGATGTAAATGGAGAAAATGTTAAGTTGATTTCTCAGGGCTTTGATAGAAATATTAGTAACATTAATTGGATGAAAGATGGTAAGGGTTTTTATTTCCAATATGATAGTGAAGGAATGACTAGAATTGCTTCAATTAATCTTAATGGAAGAGTTAAGGATATTGTAGATGAATTGGGAGGATTGTCTCTAGGAAGACCATATAGTGGTGGTACTTATACCATATCTTCTTCTGGAAGATATGCATTTACTTATGGAAACGTTTATAACCCAGCGGATTTAGCTGTTGGTTATAACGGATCAAAAAATAGATTAACTGATTTAAATAAAGATCTTTTTGATTATAAGGAATTAGGAAAAGTTGAAGAGGTATGGTACGAGTCATCATATGATGGTAAAAAAATACAAGGATGGTTAGTCTATCCACCAGAGTTTGATTCATCAAAAAAATACCCTTTGATACTAGAGATTCATGGGGGTCCATTTACTAATTATGGTTTTAGATTCTCAGCTGAAGTTCAGCTGTTTGCTAGTAAGGGGTACTTTGTCTTATACACAAACCCTAGGGGAAGTACTAGTTACGGAAAGGATTTTGCCAACCTTATTCATCATAATTATCCAAGTCAAGATTATGATGATCTAATTTCTGGTGTTGATCATGTAGCTGATAGAAATTATATTGATGAAAATAATCTTTTTGTAACTGGTGGTAGTGGAGGAGGGGTACTTACTTCTTGGGTAATTGGAAAAACTGATAAATTTAAAGCTGCAGTTGTAGCTAAGCCAGTAATAAATTGGTACAGTTTTGTCTTGTACGCTGATAATATTTCATTTTTTTATAAATATTGGTTCCCTGGTAAACCATGGGATAATCTTGAGGAATATATGAAAAGATCTCCAATATCTTATGTTGGAAATGTTACAACACCTACCATGCTTCTAACTGGTGAGGATGATTATAGAACTCCTATGGCAGAAAGTGAGCAGTTTTATGCAGGTTTAAAACTTAATAAGGTTGAATCAATGCTTGTTCGTATTCCAGGTGCAAGTCATGGGATAGCAGCGAGGCCAAGTAATCTAATAGCAAAAGTTAATGCCATCGTAGCTTGGTTTGATAAGTATAAGAAGTAAAACTAATTAAGTTTTTTGCTGTGCCATAGGAGTTTTCATTAGAACTTAATTTTATTACATTATCTTCTTGATTTAAGGTTTTAGAATTAATTTCAAGATCTTTATTAATTCCTGCGAGAGGAAGTGTAACTCCAGAGACTACTAGTAGTTTTAATAAATTTCTTCTTGTAATTTGATTGTTCATAAGGATAAAATTTTTACTTTTAAATAATAACAATTAACTGAATAATTTAATTATAGTAAATAATATGGAAACTAAAATGAGGAAATCCTTTTTGAAATTTATACCACTAATATTTTTCTCAATTTCACTAAATGCACAGCTAAGTAAAAAATTTGAGCCTATAGATATTTTTGATATAGAATACATTTCAAGTCCAGAGATATCACCTCAAGGAGATAAAATTCTATTTTTAAGAAATTTTAAAGATATAATGACAGATAAAAATTTATCAAACCTATGGGTGGTGAATTTCGATGGGAGTGATATGAGGCCAATTACTACAGGGAATCATAATGCATCATCTCCAAAATGGTCAAATTCAGGAAAGATGTTTACCTATAAGTCTAATAAAGAGGGTAAATCTCAATTGTATTTATATAATTTGGAAAATAATTCTACACAGAAACTTACCAACATGCAATCCTCAATAGGGAATGTGGAGTGGTCTTCAGATGACAAGTACCTTCTATTTAATTCTTTTGTTGAGAGCACGGACTCAAGACTTATTAATATGCCAAAGAAGCCTAAAGGTGCAGACTGGAATTCGCCACCAATAGAAATTGATGATATGGTCTACAGGTACGATGGTGGTGGTTACAGGAGAAGTGGTAACAACCAGATATTTATTCTTCCTATAGAAGGAGGGACGCCAAGACAGGTGAGTTCTTTAGATAAGAATCCTGGATCTGCTGTCTGGTTGGGCAGTGATAAATTATTATTTTCAGCTAACCTCCACGATGACTCAGACTTTGAGCCTAATAATTCTGAGATATATGTACTGGATATTAACTCTGGAGAAGTTAAACAGCTAACAACTAGATTTGGTCCTGATAGGTCTCCGGTAGTATCGCCTGATAAGAGTAAGATCGCCTTCTTAGGATATGATGATAAGTACCTTGGCTATCAGCAAAATTCTTTGTACGTTATGGATACTGACGGTAGTAATATCAAGTTAATATCTGAAGGTTTTGACAGAAATATTGATAATAGGTGTATTAATTGTCATAGGGAAACTGAAGTCAATGCAATAAACTGGATGAGAGACGGTAAGGG
The DNA here is from genome assembly GCA_042095375.1 of Marinoscillum sp. Taxonomy (GTDB): domain Bacteria; phylum Bacteroidota; class Bacteroidia; order Cytophagales; family MED-G16. Next base: position 124,818 of record JBELBJ010000001.1, on the reverse strand, counting down.
TCTGTACTTCCAGTACGATACTGAGGGTATGACCAAGATATCTAGTATAAGCCTAAGTGGTAAGGTGAAAGATATTGTAGATGAGGTTGGTGGTCTCTCTTTAGGAAGGTCGTACAGTGGTGGTTCTTACACTATATCACCTTCTGGAAGGTATGCATTTACTTACGGGAATGTATATAATCCAGCAGATTTGGCTGTAGGATATAATGGTTCTAAAGACAGGTTGACATACTTAAATAAAGACCTTTTTGATTACAAGGAGCTCGGTAGGGTTGAGGAGGTATGGTACGAGTCATCTTATGATGGGAAGAAGATACAGGGTTGGTTGGTTTATCCTCCTAATTTTGATCCTGCAATTAATTATCCTCTCATACTCGAGATACATGGTGGACCCTTCTTAAATTACGGATTTAGATTTTCAGCTGAAGTGCAGTTATTTGCTAGCGAGGGTTATTTCGTGTTATATACTAACCCGAGAGGTAGTACAAGCTACGGAAAAGATTTTGCTAATTTGATACATCATAATTACCCTAGCCAGGACTATGACGACCTTATGTCGGGTGTAGATCACGTCATAAAAAGAGATTACATAGATGGTGACAATCTTTTTGTTACAGGTGGTAGTGGTGGAGGTGTTCTTACCTCATGGATTGTTGGTAAGACTGACAGATTCAGGGCAGCTGTTGTAGAAAAGCCTGTCATCAACTGGTACAGTTTTGTCTTGTACGCTGATAAGATATCTTTTTTCTATAAGTACTGGTTCCCTGGTATGCCTTGGGATAATTTAGAAGAGTACATGAAGAGATCCCCTATATCATATGTAGGAAATGTGACTACACCTACTATGCTCTTAACTGGTGAAGATGATTACAGGACTCCGATTGCTGAAAGCGAACAATTTTATGCGGGGTTAAAACTTAATAAAGTTGAATCTATGCTTGTAAGAATACCTGGAGCAAGTCATGGCATAGCTTCTAAACCAAGTAATTTAATTGCAAAAGTTAATGCTATTATAGCTTGGTTTGAAAAATATAAAAAATAGTTTTCAGTTAACTTTAACTGCTGTACCGTAAGCTAGAAGTTCAGATGCTCCAGCCATCATTACAGAAGTTTGAAATCTAACACAAATTACTCCATTTGCACCTAAAGATTTTGCATCATCAATCATTCTTTGTAGTGCTTCTTCTCTTGCGTCTGCTTGAAGTTTTGTATATTCTTTAACTTCTCCTCCCACTAAATTTTTAAATGCTGCAAAAATATCTTTTCCTACATTTCTTGTTCTGACAGTACTGCCTCTTGCAATTCCTAGTGTTTCAGAAATTTTTTTCCCAGGTATTTCGTTTATAGTTGTGATGAACATTGGTATTTAATTTATTAAACTAATTTAAATATTCTTTATAATATGTTTTTTAAAAAAGAATATTATTTTCAAATTTGCGATCTGTATTTATTTCGGGGCGTAGCGCAGTCCGGTTAGCGCACCTGGTTTGGGACCAGGGGGTCGCAGGTTCGAATCCTGCCGCCCCGACTTAAATTTTTTTCTCTCCGAAAATATTTTTATCTTAACTTTTTATAATCAATGATATTAAACTATGAGGATAGTATTCTTATTACTTTTATTTTCATTTTCTATTAAAGCTCAGAAAAAAGCAAACTTTAAATCAGCCGAAAAGTTTAGTCAAAAAAACTTATCTAAGATGCTTAAAAGTACATCTGTTTCACCGGAATGGTTTAAAGAAAGTGATAAGTTCTGGTATTCTTATACTACAACATCAGGAAAGAATTTTTATATTGTTGATCCTACAAAGAGATCAAAATCTAAACTTTTTGATAATTTAGAATTTGCTGCAAAATTGAGTGATCTAACAAGGAAGCCGATTAATCATAATGATTTAGAGTTAGAAGAAGTTGAACTTGATAAAGATAACAGAACCTTAAGATTTCATATAGATAGTATTGGGTATAAGTATGATATTTATGACAAATCAATAGCTATAGGAGATACTATATCTGAAGAAGAAGAAGAAGATTGGGCAACATATGCTCCAGACTCATCTTATATTGTCTTTGCAAAGGATCATAATTTATTCTTAATGGAGGTTGGTGATAAAGATAGTATTGAAATACAATTATCCAAGGATGGGGAAAGATGGTTTTCTTATCAAAGAAAGCATGGAGATACTACTAGTGAAAAAAGAATGAAAGCAAGAGCTGCTTGGTTTAAGGATTCTAAAAAATTATATTCAAATCGTTCAGATTCTAGAAAGGTAGATGAGCTTTTTGTAATCAATACTTTAAATAAACCACGTCCTGAGCTTGAGGTTTATAAGTATGCTATGCCAGGGGAGATGAATGTTCCTCAGGAATATTTAGAAATCTTTAATATATCTGATAAATCTAAAATTGATGTAGAGGTAAAAAAATATATTGATCAGACTATATCACTTCATCTTACACAAAAGAATTCTGATAGATTATATATGATTAGACTAAATAGAACAAGCGATACCTTAGATGTTTCATATGTTAATACATCTGATGGGTCTATTAATTTTTTATTTGAGGATATAAATCATCCTTATCATAATTGGAATTATAGGCAGCTTGCTGTAATTAATGAAGGTAAAGAACTTATTTATTGGTCAGAAAAAAATGGGTGGGGACAGTTATATCTTTATGACGGTAATACAGGTAGATTAAAAAATAAAATTACAAATGGGGGGTATTTTATAACTGGAAGAATTCAAGATATTGATACTTTAGCAAGAAAAGTTTATTATCAAGCTTTTGGTAGAGAAAAAGATGTTGATCCATATTATAGTATGATTTATAGTTCAAATTTTGATGGCTCAGGCATGAAACTATTAACAAGAGAGAAATTTAATCATAAGGTTAATTTTTCAGAGTCAAGCAAATATTTTGTTGATAATTACTCATCTGTAGATCACTTGCCAACCTCATTACTGAGAGATATTTCTGGAAATATTATTATGAAATTAGAAGAAGCTGACCTTAGTCTTTTATATCATGCTGGTTGGAAGATGCCAGAAAGATTTAAGGTCAAGGCTGATGATGGTATTACTGATCTTTATGGTGTTATGTATAAGCCTTTTGATTTTGATCCAAATAAAAAATATCCAATAATATCTTATGTGTATCCGGGTCCACAAGTTGAATCTTTTAGAAATGATTTTACTATATCTGGTAGGTACAATACTGCGCTTGCTCAGCTTGGATTTATAGTTGTTAGTATGGGGCATAGGGGAGGTAGTCCTATGAGGTCTAAATATTATCATACTTTTGGTTATCAGAATTTAAGAGATTATGCATTAGCTGATGATAAGAGATCTCTAGAACAATTAGCTGAGAGGTACACTTGGATTGATCTTGATAAAGTTGGTATTTTTGGTCATTCTGGTGGTGGTTTTATGTCTACAGCTGCCCTCTTGTCTTATCCAGACTTTTATGATGTTGCTTGTTCGTCTGCTGGGAATCATGATAATAATATTTATAATAAGTGGTGGAGTGAAACTCATAACGGTATTGAGGCTGTTTATAACAAGAATAAAGATGGCGATGAAGAAAATGAAGAACTTTCTTGGGATGCAAAGATTAAAACTAATCAATCTCTTGCTAAAAACTTAAAGGGATATCTGCTATTGACACATGGAAATATAGATAATAATGTTCATCCTACTAATACACTTCGGGTTGCTGATGAACTTATTAAAGAAGGAAAGAGATTTGATATGATGATATTTCCTGGTAAAAGACATGGTTATGGTGATTTCAGAAGTTATTATGAGAAAATGATGTGGTATTATTTTTCAGAGCATTTACTTGGTGATTATAGAAATAACATAGATATTAACCTTCCTGATTCTAATAAGTAGAATACTCTTATTTTTTTTAATTTTTTTAAAACCATTTATGTTTAAATATAGTATTACATAGGTGGAATTTTTTTTTTCGATTCATATAATTTGTAATTCTGTTTTAGTTGGTATTCTTTTTGTTACTCAACTTATCACTTACCCTTCATTTTTAGCTTTTGATTCACATACATTCATTGACTTTCATAAGAGATATACAATGAATATTTCTTTTATTGTAATTCCGTTTATGGTCGGAGAGTTATTTTCATTGATTTATTTAAATTATATTGATAGTGACTTATTTTTACCTTTAGGAATTCTTTTAATTATATGGTTATTTACATTTATAATATTAGTTCCAATTCATAATAAACTTTCACTCAACCATAATATAAGTCTAATAAATAGATTGATAGACTATAATTGGTTTAGAACAATTCTTTGGACAGTTAAATTAATTATATTATTTTATTTTTTTTATGACAAGGTTATCAAGTAGGTCTTTAGATAGAATAATTCAAATGTGCTGGGAGGATAGGACGCCATTTGATATGATTAAAACTCAATTTTCACTTACTGAAAAGGAGATTATATCAATAATGAGAAATAATCTTCGCAAAGAATCTTTTATTCGATGGAGAAAAAGAATTGATGGAAGAAAAACTAAGCATTCTGCTTTAATGGAGGATAAAAAGCATAGATTTAAATCAAAGTCTCAAAGGGAAATTTCATACAATAAGTTTAATTAGTATTTTTTATAGTTATTACTAATTATATTAGTAATAACTAATTATATTAGTATTATAATTTTTGTTCATAACAAAACAATTTACTCAAGTATGAAGTCTACAAAACCATCATTTGAAAGTTTAAATATTTTTAAAGAAACACCATTTTATTCTCAGTCCGTTCCAGCAGGTTTTCCTTCACCAGCAGATGATTTTTTAGAATTTGATCTATCACTAGATAAAAAATTAATAAAACATCCTAGTGCAACTTTTTTTATTAGAGTGAGTGGTAATTCCATGGTAAATGCTAAAATTTTTGATGGTAGTATTCTGTTAGTTGATAGAGCAGAGGAGATAAAAAATGGCGATATTGTTTTGGTAGTTATAGATGGAGATTTTACTGTTAAGAGGTATAAGAAATTGGGAGGAAATATTTTTTTATACCCGGAAAATAAAAATATGAGTCCAATAAAAATCACACAAAATTCTGAATCTTATGTTTGGGGTAAGGTCATGTGGTCTTTTAATAGAGTAAGATGATAGCATTAGTTGATTGTAATAATTTTTATGCTTCTTGTGAAAGGGTATTTAAACCTCATCTAGAGAAAAAACCTGTTGCGGTGCTTTCTAATAATGATGGATGTGTAATAGCAAGATCAAACGAGTCAAAGTCTTTAGGTCTTAAAATGGGGGAGCCTATTTTTAAAAAAAGATATCTTGTTGATAAACATAATATTCATCTTTTCTCTTCAAATTTTGCATTATATGGTGATATTTCTAAAAGGGTCTTTGATATTGTTAGTAAAAGTGTTCCTGCTCATGAGATATATTCTATAGATGAAGCTTTTGTAGATTTTAGTGGAATAAAAGATCCTTATGGTTATGCTTTACATATTAGAGAAAAAGTTAAGCAGTGGACAGGTATTCCTATATCTATAGGCATATCATATACTAAGACCTTATCTAAAGTTGCGGGATATATCGCAAAAAAATCAAGAAATGGAGTAAGTTATCTTAAAGATAAAAATGAGATAAATGAGATATTAAGATCATTGCCTTTAGATGAAATATGGGGGATAGGAATTAGGTATGCTATAAAGATGAAGAAGTATGGGATACATACTGCAGCTGATCTTCTTGAATGCGATGAGACATGGATAAGAAAGATGATGAATGTGGTTGGGCTTAGAATGGTTAGAGAATTAAAATGTATTTCTCATTTTAATCTTAATACAAATAGAAATATGAAAAAGAGCATATGTACTTCTAGGTCTTTTTCTATCGAAATAGAAGAATATTCTCGTATGTCAGAGTATATTAGTATGTTCTCTTCTAGATGTTCAGAGAAGCTTCGTTCAGAGAAGGCTTGTGCCAGATCTATTAGTGTTTTTATGTATACAAATAGATTTAAACCAAAGGCTAAACAGTATTCTGGCTATTTTTCAATGGATTTTTATACTGCAACAAGCGATACAATTACAATTACTAAACTTGCGATAAAGTGTCTTCAAAAGATATTTAGATTAGGATATTTATATAAGAAGGCTGGTATTATACTTTCAGGTATAATACCTAAAAATCAAGTCCAGTTAAATCTATTCGATACTAAAGATAGGAATAAGGCAGATAACCTTATGAAAACGATTGATAGGGTTAATGGAAATATGGGTAGAGACATTTTAAAACTTAGCTCTTCGGGTATTAATAATAAATGGAAAATAGGAAAGGAAAAACTTTCTCCTTGCTATACTACAAGATGGGAGGATATCCTAGATGTTAGAGTATAAAAGGAAATACAGCTTTCCTATTTTTAGGATAGTCTGGAAATTTTTCTTTATACCACCTATGATGAGAAAGAGCTCTAGGGACAAGATTAAAAAATGTCCATAAAAAGAAAGCAAGACCAGCTATACTCCATGTCATGATTGCAAAACCAAGCCACTCGATAATTTCTCCAAAAAAATTAGGGCAAGAAATAAATTTAAATAATCCCTTTTTTGGTATAACATATTTATCATCATTATCTTTTCTTAGACTGATTAAATAGGAATCAGATACATTATTAATATAAAACCCAAAAACAAAAACTATGATTCCAAAAATAAATTGTGGTGAAAAAATCCATGATTCTGGATAATTGTATCCTATATTAGAAAAATATAATCCATTAATTAGTCCATTTATAACATTGAAAATAATAGCAAGAAAAGCAATAATGAAAGGCATTTTTTTTTTATTAGTTTTAATTCGAATAGGGAAAACAACACTTCTATTAAAGTAATGAATAATCCAAAGAAGTATAAAAAATATTGTTACATTAGAAAGAATATTTTCAGATAAAAAAACTATTAATGGACACATTATTAAGGCTGGAAGTTCCATAACTATCCATGCTAATTTATTATCAACCAAAGGGCCCCAATTACTTGAAGTATGTCTTCCATATGGAGCATCATATTTTAGTATAAAAGGAAAAGTAATGAATCCTATCGCAATCCACATGTAAGCGAATAAAAAATAGTTATCTATAAATTGCATCTTTTACTGTTTTATCAAGAGAACTTATTTTAAGCCCAAGTTCGTTTTTTGCTTTAGAATTATCAATATTTTTAGGGAAATTAATAATATTTTCAATTGACTCTTTAGTTAGGTTTTCTAAACCTGGAAAAATTTTTCCATTGATTTCTGCTGCTTTTTTCAATAAGGATGTAGGGAAAAGTGAAAGAAGTGGTAAAAGAAATTCAATAATTTTTTTAGGGAAAAATATAACGTTAGAATGACTTTTTTTAAGAGTTTTTATTGATTTATATATTTCTTTAAATGATCTCCATTTACCAGAAACTAGGTAGGATTCACCGTCTCTTCCTTTATTAATAGAACTATAGATTGTTTTTGATAAATCTTCTACATCTATAACATCAAGACCACCATCTACAAGGAATGGTAACCTCCCTTTGTAAAGTGTTTTTACTATTTTTCCAAGTCTTGAAGGTTTAAAATCATTTTTACCCAATATGGATGTTGGATTTATTGAAATTTTAAATAACTCATTACAATTTAAAACAAGATTTTGCGCCTTTGCTTTAGTCACATCATAACTACTTCCTTTTTCTACAAAATTAAGCGATTCATCAAATCTATTAGATTTAGAGTTTTTATTGTAAGCATTTACTGTCCCTATAAAAATAAATTTTTTTACCTTTTTTTTAATGCATGCTTTCAACAAATTTTTTGTTCCTATATAATTTACTTGATATACATCATCATGTGAATCAAGGCCTATTGAAATCATAGCTGCAGAATGAATTATTACTTCACAACCTGTACAGAATTTTTCTAAGGTTTCAATATCATCAAGATTACCGTAGAATTTTTTAGCATTAATCTTTTTTAAATAATCAATATCTTTTCTTATTAAGATATTCAGCTGATTTCCATTTGATTGGGCAAGCTCACAAAAGTTAAATCCTACCAGCCCTGAAGCTCCAGTAACTCCTATTCTCATTCTTTGATGTATTTTTTTAATTCTGCATTTACCTTTACTTCTATAACTTCTGCTATATTTTTAAATAATAATTTAGGAATTTTAATTTTGAATTCATCTAATCTAATTTCAAACTCTGAGGTTATTAAAATGGAATTACTATTTATTTTTAGGTTTAATGGAATTTTAAAATCTTTTGACACCCCATGTAATTCCAATTTTCCGATTGCATTTACTTGTTGATTTTCTTTTTTTAATAAATCAATCTCTTCAGCAATAGACCCTTTGAAAGTACAGCTTGGAAATTTTTCTGTTTCAAGATAGCTGTCATTATAATGCTTTTCCATTAAATTATTAGGAAAATCAAATTTATTCATTGGGATCTTTATTATAAATTCTTTTGATGTGAAATCTATAACCCCAATACTATTTTTATTTTCAGCTTTTATATTTTCTAAAGGAGCATAAGAAAAAAACTCAACAACAGAATTGTTTATTATAAATTTTAAATTATTTTCTTGAAAAATAAAAAAAAGGAAAGAATAAAGTAGTGCTACCATTTCTTTTTAGAAGTTTTTTTTCCTACAGAAAATTCTCTTGAAATATTAAATCCAAAATGAATTGTGCCATCCGACCATGATTTGTTGGTTTCTAAAAGAAATCCTTTTTCAATCATTGGAGATGAATTACTAAAATGCAATTGGAAAACATGTCCTCCTGTTTCAATATCAATCCCTATACTTAATGAATTATAATTATTTTCAAATAAATTGGTATAGCCAACTGAGTTATCATTTTCATGTTTTAATCTATAAAAATATTCAACATTCAAAGCTATTCTTTTGGATAACATATATTTTCCAGCTGTACCAATTATTATAAATGAATGTTTATCATAATTTTCGAAATTACTAAAAACCAAACTAGGAGAAAGTTGGAAAGAAAACTTATCATTTATTTTTTTTGCGAGAAGTAGTTGATGAGTGTAAGAGATTCTATCTTGAAATGAAATTTTAGGATCGTATCTTAATGTATTTATTGATTCAGAATTTACATAATATAGTGAAAAAGGTTTTGGTTTGGTTCCTTTTGACTGTCTCATTAAAGCAATTTTAAAAAACAGATCATAGCTTTTTTGATAAGAACTTCTTCCAAACCCAGCCATCATTTTATCATTAATACCATATTCAAAACTCATTTTTATTGTAGCAGCATCTAAACCAAATATATCATAGAAACCATTATTTAAAGGTCCAAACCTATGAGCTATACGAAATTCTAAGGAATTTGGGCTAGCTAGTTCGACTGAATGACCATTAATTATTTTTGTAGATTTAAATGTTGAAGTCACAACAGTTGAACTCTCAGAATCATCAATTTCACTAAGAATATTTTCAAGAGATTCCTGAGAAAATACTTTTATTGAAAATAAATAAATTAATAGAAATGCAAAATTAAATTTCATAACTTAGTTTATCTGAATATAATAATTCTTTGTCTATTATGGAAGTGAATGTTAGTATGACTTATTTGAATGATGAAAAGTTTCAAGTTCTTAATGAATCAGGCAATAAGTTGGATATTGATATGTATGAAAAAGATAAGAAAAAAAATTTATCACCTATGGAATTGCTCCTTTCTGCTGTTACTACTTGTGCTGCTGTAGAAATAGTATCTATGATAAAAAAAAGAAGAAGAGAGTTTATAGATTTAAAAGCCGAATCTTCAGGTATAAGAGCTGAGACACATCCGATGTATTTTAAAAAAATAAACATAAAATATATAATTTACTCAAAGGATCTTCAAGATAGTGAAGCAGATAGATTTATTAGCTTAGCTTTAACAAAATACTGTTCAGTAGGATCATCTATTAGAAAAGATACGGATGTAGTCCATTCTTTTGAAATTATTAGATAGTGAAAAATAGGTTAATTACTATATTGACTTTTTAAGATTTTCTAATTTAACCAAGGCATCATCTCTTTTCTTTTTTTCTATATCTACAACATTTTTTGGGGCATTATCTACAAAGCTTTTATTTGATAATTTTTTTTCAACTGATTCTAAAAATCCTTCTAGATATCTAATTTGTTTTACTGTATCTTCTTTTGAATCTATTGATTTCTCTATAGCAAGGCATAAAGTATCTTTTCCTGAAATTAGAGTTGGGAATTTACTTGGAACTTCTTTTATTATCTCAAGTTCTTTTGTTTTAGAAAGTTTTTCAATTAAGCTTTTATAAAGATTAAAATTAAAATTTGATTTTTTATTAACTAATACTTTTACAATATCTATCTGTTTTATTTTATTATCTGATTTAAGCTTTCTAAGGCCTGTAACTATCTCAAAAATTTTATTAAAATCTCCATTTAGTTTTATATCAAATTTATCTAAAATAGGATAATCTGATATCATAATATAGTCTCTTTTATCATTTATTTGATTCCATAGCTCTTCAGTAATAAATGGCATGAAAGGGTGTAGTGTTTTTAAGATTTTTTCAAGTATAACTATTGTCTCATCATATGTGTCTTTTGAAATACTCTTTTCTTTAATTATTTCTAGATACCAGCTGCAAAAGTCATCCCATATAAATGTATAAAGAGTTAGAAGAGCATCTGATATTCTATATTTAGCGAAATGATCTTCAACTAGATCTAATACCTCATTAAACCTAGAATTTATCCAATTTATTGCTAGAGATTGATTATCTCCTTTACTTGAAATCTCAAAGCTTTTAATAAGTCTAAAAGCATTCCATAACTTATTAGAAAAATTTCTACCTTGCTCACAGAGTTTCTCATCAAAAAGTAAATCATTTCCAGCTGGGGCGCTGAATAGCATTCCTGCCCTCACTCCGTCAGCGCCATATTTTTTCATTAGTCCAATTGGATCAGGTGAATTTCCTAGAGATTTTGACATTTTTCTTCTTTTTTTATCTCTAACAATACCAGTGAAATAGACGTTTTTAAAAGGCATTTCATTTATATATTCATAACCTGATATTATCATTCTTGCTACCCAGAAAAAAATAATTTCTGGTGCAGTAACTAAATCAGTAGTAGGGTAGTAATATTCAATTTCTTTGTTTTTTGGTTTATTTATTCCATCAAACACAGATATCGGCCACAGCCAACTAGAAAACCATGTGTCTAGAACATCTTCATCTTGGATCAATTCATTATTTTTTATATTATCATTAATTTTTTTTGCTTTAATTAGAGCCTTTTCTTTTGTTTCTGCTACAACAAATTCACCAGATGGTAAATAATAAGCAGGTATTTGATGTCCCCACCATAATTGCCTTGAAATACACCAGTCATTAATATTTTCCATCCATACTCTGTACATATTTTTTAATTTTTTGGGATGAAATTTTATATTATCATTCATAACATTATCTAGTGCTGGTATTTTTATTTCTTTCATACTCATAAACCACTGTGTTGATATTTTTGGTTCTACAACAGCATCTGTTCTCTCAGAATATCCAACTTTATTTTTATGATTTTCAATTTTTGAAAGTTGACCAATTTTTTTTAAATCTTTTACAATCTGTTTTCTTACGCTGAACCTATCTTTTCCTACATATAGTATTCCATTCTTATTTATTTTCCCTTCGTCATCAAATATATCAATAGATGATAAATTATGCTTTTCGCCAAGTTTATAATCATTTTCGTCATGTGAAGGTGTCACTTTCAGACATCCAGTTCCAAATTCCATGTCTACATACTCATCAAAGATAATTGGAACCTCTCTTTCAACTAGTGGTACTATAGCTGACTTATTTTTTAGATGTTTAAATCGCTTATCATTAGGGTTTATGCATATACCTGTATCTCCTAAAAGGGTTTCAGGTCTAGTTGTTGCAATTGTTAAATGATCTTTTGAATCTTTTATTTTATAATTTATATGATAAAGATTAGAATCAACTTCTTTGTATATAACTTCATCATCTGCTAAAGCTGTTTTTCCTTGAGGGTCCCAATTAACCATTCTTATGCCTCTATAAATATGACCTTTTTCATATAGATCAATAAATACTTTTATTACAGATTTTGATAGGTCTTCATCCATAGTAAATTTAGTTCTAGACCAATCACAAGATGCTCCAAGTTTTTTTAGTTGCTCTAATATTATTCCTCCATATTTTTCTTTCCATTCCCATGCATATTTCAGAAATTCATCTCTTTTAAGAGAACTTTTATCAATTCCTTTTTCTTTTAGCATCTCAACTACTTTTGCTTCGGTAGCTATTGAAGCGTGATCTGTTCCGGGTACCCAACAGGCTTCTTTTCCTTTCATTCTTGCCCTTCTGGTTAAAATATCCTGTATGGAGTTATTTAGCATATGACCCATATGTAATACACCCGTCACATTAGGTGGAGGAATAACAATGGTATAAGGTTCTTTTTTAGAATTGGGTGAAGATTTAAAACAATTGTCATCAACCCACTTTTTGTACCACTTATCTTCTATTTGATTAGGATTATATTTTGAATCCAAAGTCATAACTTAAAATTATAGAGTCTATGTTGCTATTTTAAGCATTGCATCAAGAAATTTATTAATATCTTCCATTGTCGAGTATAAGTTAGGAGAAACTCTCACGCCTCGAATGCCTCTATCATCATCTATTGGAACAGTAAATATATTAAAGTCATCAAACAGTTTATCTGCAAGCTCAGATGGTGTAAGGTTTTTAACTCCAACATTTGCTATGCCATAAGATTGCCCTTCGTCAAGAGGTGTATTTAAAATTATATTTTTATGATCTTTAAGTTCATTTGCCCATTTCATTTGTAAAGACTTTAACCGTTTAGATTTTTCTTTTTTACCAATCTTTAAATTAAAATCAATTGCTGGTATTATTCCGTTTTGATCAGAGCAGGGTCTAGTTCCTAGATGTTCTAATTTCATAATATTATCATCTTCATATTGCGTATCTCCGTACAAAGGCCAAAGTCTTTCAATTTTATCTTTTTTTACATATAAAAGACCATTTCCTAGAGGTGCACCTAACCATTTATGAAGGCTAGATGCATAAAAATCACAACCTATATCAGAAATATCCATGTCTACATGTGAAAATGAATGAGCACCATCTACAATTGTTTCGATTCCTAAATCTTTAGCTTTCTTACAGATTTCTTTCACAGGAAATACCTGGCCATTCAAAAAGACCATATGAGAAATTAAAATCACTTTTATTTTAGGAGTAATAGCATTCATGACTTTATCGACTATTTCTTCTTGATTTTGAGGATGAATAGGGACATCAACAACATTTATTTTAGTTCCATATCTTCTTTCTCTCATGTCAAGAGCTTGAATGATATTTGGATATTCTAAATTGGTTCTGAGTATTTCATCATTTTTTTCAAGTTTAATACCTTGAATGATGATATTCATAGATTCAGTAGCATTTCTAGTTAGGCAAATCTCTTCACTGCTAACATCAGAATAATTTGCAAGCTTAGATCTTACTTTTTCTCTCATCTCTGTTTGTCTTGTTCTCATATAATAAGATGGAGACTCATTAATTTCATTTACAAAATTTATCCAATAGTTTTTAACTACTTCAGGTGAAGGACTAAAATAACCAGATTCTAGATTGATAAAATTTACATTTTGTTGATATAGTTTTGTGATAGAATTCCAGTATTCTTCATTCTTTGGTGTAGACTTAAATTTAATATTTGAGGCTTTTGAATAGTTCATGGAAAAAAGAGGAAAAATAGTTCCTGCTTTTAATGAATTATGAATAAATGATCTTCTTGATATAGACATAATCACAATTTAATAAAAAAGGCTAACATATTGTTAGCCTTTTTTATCTATAAAGAGTTAATAAATTTTAATTCACAGCTTCCGGAAGAGCAGGTCCAGGATACCATCCTACCTGTGCTTTAGGAATTGATGAACCAAAATGAGCATTAATTGCTTCAATCCATTTGTTAGCCAATAATGCATAACCTCTGGCATTTGGATGCACTGCATCAAAAGACCACATCCCTGTTGGAGGTGAAAAGTCATAAGTTACAACCACGCCATTATCAGATAATGGAGAGTTTGTAGCCCATCCAGCATAAGTGCCATCTAGGTCAACCATTGCTAATCTGTTAAGACCAGCTGAGTTTATAACTACATTTTCGTTTAACTCTTTTACCTTAGCTTTAATTCCGGCATTTAATGTTGCTCTAGCAGTTTCAAATTCTACAAGCTCTGTAGCAGTTAAAACATGCTCATCGCTTAAAGGCCAAGAAACACCCCATACTGGAGGAGGAGTAACACCTGGTGCTGTATTTGGTAGTCCAAGGACACCTTGAGCGGCTAAGACAGCTTTATCATTTGCTGTAGCCATTCTAGCATATCTATAAGGCATTAACGGCTCAATAGCATCAGGTATAGTGTTTAAATTTAAATCATCAGCTGATAATACACCAGCGGCAACTAAATTTTGCCATACTGGAAATAAGTCAGTTAAACTGGAATCATTCATTAAAAGTTGATTTTGACCTGCTTTCCATACCAGTTGTCTTTGTGTAGCTTCAGCAGCAGTAACACCTAAACCATTTGCAGCAGCAGCAGAAATTAACTGATTAAAACCGCCACCTAGCTGGGTATTTAAAGCTGTTGCAGTAGCAGCATCTAGTGGTATAGCATCAGATGCAATAAAATTAAAATAAGGAAGAGCTAAAATATCTGGTACAGTTCCAACTATACCTTTAGCTACCTGATTAGAACTAATCATTGCTGTTAATGCTTGCCCCCAATATACTGAAAGAGTAGCTCCATCAGGTTTTGGCGCCTGAGCAACGTCACCACCTTTAGCAGCATATCCTACAAAATCTGAGGCTCCTAACCACGCCATCCAAAATGATGGTGCAGTACCCAAAAATTGAGCTACAGGAGAGGCAGAACCGCCAGCTCCAAATCTTGCATAAAATGGATTAAATAATGGATGCAATGGATTTGGTCCACCTGTTTCAGTACTTAAAAAATGTCCTAAAACAGAATTACCAAAAGCAAAATTGTTTAGTGCTATTTTATCTCCTGCATAAGGCGTTTGAATTGAAGCAGCATCACCAGGTTGTTTAAAATATAAACCAGTTTCTCCAGTTGATGCGCTAGTTCCTAAATACATTCTTCCGTTATCATCAGTATCTCCAGCTATACCATTAGCTCCAGCATTTATATAACCGTTCTCAGAATTAATATCTGGTTGGTTAAATGTATAAGTAGCTTGAGCATCAGCACTTCTAGTATAATTGATTTGGTTTGCAATAATTGCAGCCAAAGAATTTTTCTGTCCATTGGTATACAAAGTTCCATCTGAGAATCCTGCAACATAACTACCTCCAATAGCTGAAAATTTTGTAAAATCAGCTGTTCCAGCAGTTCCACTCGGTGTAGGAGCAGATCCAGCAGAAGGATCGATTTTCATTATTGATTCTTGTTCACATGACAATGCAATAAATGAAAATATCGCTATAAATGTTAATTGTTTTATTGTTTTCATTTTCATTTTATTTATTAGTTTAAGAATTCATCAAATGTTAAAGTCATGTACCATAACTTTCCAACAAAAGGACCTCCTGGTCTAGTTCTATAATCACCACTTCCAATTCCAATATTGTTTCCACCTACTTTAACAATCGTTTTAAGGCTTTCAATTTTGTAATTTACTTGTGCGTCAAGAACAGAATACTGAGGAACTTCCCATGCTTCAGCGAATGTGCTTTCATATATAAATGAATCTGAAGTTCTAAAACTTGCAGAGAAACCTAAGTTTTTGACTAGCTGTCTATTAGAAAATGTAAATCCATACATATTCTTTGGTGTATTGAAGTATGCTAAGAAGTTACTCGCTTCAGAGGTATAATCAACTTTGTAGTCTTGATAATTATAATTACCCTGCAACACAAAGTTAGAAGGTAAATTCCAAGTAAGACCAACACCAATTCCCCATGATTTAACTATATCTTGAGCATTGCTATGAACAGACCATCTAGTTCCTGGAGGAAGTGCAGCTCCTTTATGAGTCGTTGCATTTTTTGATACAACTCTTACTCCAGATAAAAAGTCTCTATAATTTGTGCTATAATAGTTTATATCAGCCAAAAAGTTATCTCCAATTAGACCTTTATAACCAATTTCATAAGCACTTAGTCTTTCTGGTTTCACATAACTTACGTTAGTGGTTGCTAAGACTGATGGAGTTCCACCAATTGGATTTCCAGAAATTGAATCTAGAACACCTCCTGACGCTATAAATGCATCGTACGATTCAACAGAATATGCACCACCTTCCATAACTCCATACCTTTCTGCATTATCTTTAGCAGATCCAAGTATAGTACCTGTACTAGAAGGGAAGTATATATATTGTGCTTGAGTATCGGGATTTCTAAATCCAGTTTGATAAGAAATTCTAAGATGACTGTTTTCTGCAAAAGAATAAACTATTGCCAACCTTGGGGTAACTCTACCTTTAAAGTTTTCATTTTTATCCCATCTTACTGATCCAGTAAACATTATATCTTCCATCAATTCTTTTCTAACTTGAGCAAATGCTCCATATTCATTAATATTTATTCTGCTATTTGTTCCAGTTCCATCAGGATCCTCATTAAAAATTGTTCCTTCAGTAAAAATGGAATAATTTCTATAGTTGATACCAAGTAATAGCCAATCAGCAGCATCAAAGTTTAAGTCGAAGTGCGTTAACTTGGAATTATCAAAAAATCCAGCACCTCCAGTAGCACTTTGAAATCTGTCTTTTATAACTTGATCTCTAACAGTATTAAATTCTGAAGAACCGTTTGCAGGTATTCCACTATTTGCTTGACTTCTAGCAGCTTGATGAGCCGCTGAAGCTAATCCAGCAGGAACTCCTGGTACGTATCCTTGCATAGCAGTGATGTAAGTTTGTAAATATGTTGGAACCCAACTTGCTAGTGTAGGTTTGAATCTTTCATTCATAAAAATACCTAGTGCAGTAAGGTTATATGAATCACCAGCATCAGTAGTTGATTGGTAGATATTCATATTCAGTTTATCTCCTTTAATTCCAAATTTCATGAATTGCTGACCGAAATTTCTAAGAGCATATTTTTCAGTACCTACATAAATTGAATTTCCTCCACCTTTTCTATACAAGAAAGAAGCTTCGGTATTATCATTTATTCTATAGTGTATTGACGCATCGTATTTCATATTACTTGCATCGTTATCTACAAGAAACTCTTCAGGAAAACCAGTTCTTCTAAGATCTAGTAACCCTAATGAAGCATATTGAGCACCACCTAATGAAGCAGGAAATGCTATTTGAACTTCATCACCATAAACATTTAAACCATCAAAATTTGGTTGTCCAGTTAAGTTTAGTGAAGAATCTGGATATAACTTATGTGTATTATAATCATTAGCAGTCCAGTCTTGAGCTTCATCATATGCAAAGTTTACTTTTATAGCAATCTTATCATTGAAAGCTTTAGCATATCTAATATTGTATTTAGAATAATGATAATTATTATCAGCAGTTGCCTGCGAGGAAGTTACTCCTTGTGTCACTTGAACAGATAACCCTTGATAATCAAATGGACTTTTACTTGCCATCAACATTGTTCCATTATAGGCATTAGGGCCATATAATGCAGATGAAGATCCAGGAATTAACTCAACACTTTCTAAATCCAAAGGATTAATTCCAACAAGATTACCAGTTGGAAAATTTAATAGAGGTGCAGAAGTATCCATTCCATCAACAAGTTGAACGAATCTAGTATTTGCGTCTGTTGCAAAACCTCTAGTATTAACTGCAGGGAAGTTCATACTTCCTCTACTAACCTTTACACCTTTTATGTGTTCTAGTTGATCCATAAAATCAGCAGTTGATGCATTTTGGATAGCTAATAGGTCCATTTTCTCAATTGTAACAGGTGCTTCAAGTATATTTTGAGCAACTCTTGATGCAGAAACAACTATTTCTTTTCCAAGCATAGCCGATTCAAGCATAGTTATAGAAACATCAGAATCAGAATCATTAATTTCTAATTCTTGAGATTCATAACCCACAATCGAAAAAACTAATGTTAACGGCGGCGCCGAATTAACATTCAAACTAAAGTTACCATCTTTATTTGAGATGGTACCAATTACTTTTCCTTTCACAAGAATGTTAACTCCGATAAGAGCTTCATTACCATCTGTTACATTCCCAGAAATAGTAGTTTGTTGGGAATATAGCTTAGACGATAGCGATATAAACAATACAAATGAAAGGCAGATTAATTTTGATACAAAATTATTCATACTCTTTATAGTTTAGTTTATTATAATAGTATACTTTATAAATAATTAATGTTATTTAATAATGTAAAAATATTAAAAAAAATGAGTTTAATTATTATTGTTAACTTTATTTTTTAGATACTCAATTAATTTATCACATAATTTATTTACCTCTTTAGACATGTATTCATCTTCTGTTGAATTTAATATGCTCTGTCCAATTCCACCAATACAATCTACATAAAACCTTTTCATATTATTAATTTCCATATCTTTTGTCCATAAATCTATTTTTAATGTGTTCATTTTTTCATGGTCCCAAAGGGCTAAACTTATGGATTTTGTTTCAGAAAATTCGTTTCCCATACTATCTTCCGCATTCCAGGTGATTTTTTCTGGAATTTTATCTTTATCAAGTGTAACTAAAAATTTAATTTGTGATGTTTTCATAATTTACTATTTATATTAATTCAGCCTTTTTTTTATCTATTATTAATTGTTTTTTTAATTCATTCAAATTTTTGAATTTTTTTTCATTTCTTATTCGCTTAATAAAACTTATAGAAATTTTATTATTATAAATATCTTCTGAAAATTTGAAAATATTTACTTCTATAGTTTTTTTTTCATTTTTAATAGTTGGATTGTATCCAATATTTAACATTCCTAAGTATGTTTTTTTATTTAAGAATACTTCTACTGCATAAACACCATTTTTTGGTAAAAGTTTTTTTGATTCATCTATTTCTATATTAGCTGTTGGAAAATTAATTTTCCTTCCGATTCCATTGCCCCTTACAACTTTACCATTTATCGAGTATTCTCTTCCTAATAATTGATTTGCTGACTTTATTTTACCATTATTTAAATATTCTCTTATTTTAGTAGAACTAATTGATATTTTATCAACAGATTGCTTTGGAATTGATATAATATCAATATCGAATATATTCTTATTTTCTTCTAAATACTTGATATTTCCTTTTCTATTTCTACCAAAATTATTATTGTATCCAATAAGAATACAGTTCGTTTTTAACTTGTCTAAAAGAATATTCTTAACAAAGTTATTTGCCGAGACTTTTGAAAAGCTTATTGAAAAATCAATTACATATAAAATATCAATTTTATTTTCTTCAAATATTTTAATTTTTTCATCTAATGATGTTAAAAGTTTAAAATCATTATTCTTTTTTAAAACATATCTTGGGTGTGGCCAAAAAGTAATCAATATACTTTTTCCATTATTTTTTTTTGCTGCTTTGGTTATGGTTTGAAGAATTTTTTTGTGGCCTAAATGTATCCCATCAAATGAACCAATAGTTGCAATATTAAAATTTGATTTTGGGATTTTTATAGTATTACTTTTTATTATCTTCATTTAAATCTTTTTTTATTTTACTTATTAGCTCTTCAATCGAAATCGAATCATTAATACTTATATTACCAATTTTCGTTCGTTTTAGCTCATTTAGAAAAGCACCTACTTTTAGCTTATTACCATAATCCCTTGCTATTGATCTTATATATGTTCCTTTTGAACAATTTATTACAAAATCAATTTTTGGTAAATTAATTGATGTTATTTGAAATTTGTTAATTCTTACTTCTCTTGGCTTTAAAATCACTTTTTCATTATTTCTTGCCTTTTTATAAGCCCTTTCTCCATTAATTTTTATGGCTGAATATTTTGGTGGAGTCTGGTATTGATTTCCAAGAAAAGTTTTTGTTGTTTTTATTATTTTATCTTTAGTAACATTTTTTATGCTCTTGCTACTAATGAATTCTGTTTCTAAATCATGTGAAGGTGTACTTTTCCCAATAACAAAAGATCCAATATATTCTTTATCGAAATCTTGATACTCATGAATTTTTTTTGTGTACTTACCAGTACAGACTATCAAAAGTCCAGAAGCAAGAGGATCTAAGGTTCCAGCATGACCAATTTTTTTTAATTTTAATGTGCTCCTAATTTTATTAACTATATCAAACGAAGTCCATCCAATAGGTTTATCAACTTTTAGAATCATTCCGTCCTCATATTTTTTCTTATTTGAACACATCTATTATAAAGTAAATCTTATTTAGTTTTGAAGAAAATATTTAAAATTAAACCTAAAGTTTTTTAATAGAGTATAAATATACTATGAAGAAGATTATGATTTTTTTTATTTTTCTATTTTCATCTAAACTTTCTTTTGCCCAAGATGTATTTAGTGATAAAATACTAAAAAAACATAAAATAGAATTGGAAATTTTTGATGAAATTAATTTAGATAAATCTTTTGGATTTGGAGAGGGCATAGTTTCAAATAAATTTTCTAAAGAATTTAAAAAAAATAATATAATTGTAAGAAATGATAAACCTAGATATTTTATATCCATATCTTATGGCTGGTCTTTTAAAAATAAAATTGATTTAGTTGTTGAAAGTTTTAAAGGTGTAATAATTGATAAGGAAAATGATGATAAAATTGTAGCATCTTTTTTATCTGATAGGGCAAAAGAGACAGATAGAACAATTGAAATTATTGTAAATAATTTATTAAAATTAATTCTAGAAAAGTCATTTAATAGGGAGGATAAATTCATAGATATTAATTACCACTTTAAAAAAATGGAACTAAATCTCTGGGATTATTCAAGGCCAGACTCACATGCTCCTATAAATATAACTGGAGATCACTTTCATGATAAGGGAGGTCTGATGATTAGTTACAGATACATATTTAAAAATATGTCAGGTAATCTAAATGGAAATTCAGAAGTAAAAATTGAAGATATATTTAACAGCTATAATTTAATTAGTGAATCAAATAGAGTTGAATCTCATAAAGTTGGCTTCATGTATGGTATGTCAACTAAAATAAATTTAATGGCCTCAATAGGTTTCACTTTAAAAACTATGAATTTGCTTTCAAAAAAAAATCAATCTTTTAAACCTAAATCATCTGGAATTAATGATATTAATATTACAGCTCTTTATAATCTTGTTGATAAAAGTAGAAATAAAACTCATTTAAATATAGGAATAAGTTTTCCTATAGGATCTATAAATTTTAATGATGAGTATTCTTCTTCTAGTATTACTAAACTTCCTTATAACATGCAAATAGGTTCTGGAACTTGGAACACTAACCTTGGATTTACTACTTTTTTTCAATATGAAAAATTTTCTTTTGGACTTCAACCATCATATAAGGTTCATATAGGAAAGAACTCTAATGATTATAGTTTTGGAAATATATTAGATGTAAACTATTGGGCTGCAGTAAAAATCTCAAATTGGATAAGTTTGAGTTTGAATTTGCAAAATAAATTCTCTAATAAAATAAGAGGTAACGATCCTGAATTAACTTCAAATATTGTACCTGAATCTAATGCTTATAATTACGGTTTTTATGTTTTTAATTCAAGTATTGGAACAAATATTTTACCGCCTTATGGAAAATTAAAAAATATTAGAATTGGTATTGAATATTTTTTACCTTTGCTCCAAAATTATAATGGAATTCAGATGGGAGTAGATAATAATTTTGTTATTGGATTACAATTTTCACCTGGATCAAATAAACATCACTGATTATGAAAAAATTACTTTTATCTATTTTAATACTTTTATTTTTTGTTGGATGCACATCAACTTCAAATGATATTTCAAATATCCATTCTGAAAATATGTCTTTGTTATCTGAGATTATTGAGCAACATGATTTAGTTATGAAAAAAATGTCAACCGTTAATTCCTTAGAAAAGGGTTTGTCTGAGAAACAAATGATTGATTCTAACATTGATTTAGCTATTCAAAATTTAAAGGAATCAAACATGTCAATGATGAGTTTTATGAAAAATTTTAGTGATCAATTTCCTTATGATTCATATCCTATGAATAAAAAAATTGAAGAAAAAAATATAGATTTTTATAAGGATATAAATCAGAAATTAAACCTTAAAAGAGATGAAATTTTTAAAATTGGAAAACAGTTTGAAGAATCAATAGTCGAGGCTGAGGAATTAATTTAAATTTACTATTGAGTCAATCTCATTAAATTCTAAATTCATAATTTTGTTTTTACATAATTTAAAATCATAATGCCACCATTCATATTTGTAAACTTCAAATCCATATTTTTTCATTGTACTAATCAAAAGATTTCTATTTTCTCTTTCTCTTTTTGTACCTCCACTATATGAAGGATATGCTCTTTCAGTGAATTCATCATAACCTGAAATCATTTGAATTGTTTTTCCATTTTTAATATTATATATTCCAATATCTACTGCACAGCCTCTGTTATGAACAGATCCTAATGATGGATCTGCTACAAAATTTTTTAATGAATCTGGTGTTGCATCCCAAAACATTTTTGTAACAAACCAAGGTCTATATGCATCATATATTACTATTCCATATCCATAATTATTTAATTCTTTATGAACTTTTATTAACATTTTAGCAGCGTCAGTAATCAAAAATGCTCGAGGTTTATCATAAAATGGTGTTTGCATAAAATTATTTTTTGTGGCATATCTTATATCAAGTTTTATTGATGGATCTAACTTATAAATATCAGTTAGTTCACGAGATTTATCTTCTAAATTATCTTCTCTTGGGGGGTATGATTTTAAGGCTATTTCTTTTAATTCTTGTACTGGAAGAAGAGGTTCTATTGTGAAAATTTCTTTTTCTTTAGATCCCAAATCGTTAAAGCTTGAAAAAATTGAGAATGAACCAATTATTAAGCAATAAATCGCAAAATAGATCAAATTACTTTTTTGAACTATTTTTATCATCCATTTACAGGCTATTATTCCACTAATTAATGCTGAAATAAAACCTATTATTAAAGAACTTAATTCTATATCACTTGACAAAGACTCTACAGAACTGAAACCTTTAAATAATTTAATAATCATAATCCCAAATATTGGAACAAGTACCATTAAAAATGAAAATTTTGTAGCTTCTTTTTTATCTATACTTAATAATAAAGCTGTGGAAATTGTTATTCCAGATCTTGAAATTCCAGGTAAAATTGCTATTGATTGTGCTATACCAATTATGAAAGCAGAAAAAAAAGAAACTTTTTTTTTCGAACTTTTTTTTTGTATTTGAGTTAGAGCTAAAATAATTGATGTGATTATTAGCATTAAGCCTACAAGAAGAATATTACCATTAAATAATGTTTCTACTTTTTCTTCAAAAAAAATTCCAATTAAACCAACAGGTACACTAGATAATATTATTTTTAAAATTAATTGAGTGTCTTCATTATTTGAAAACTTAAATAAAGAGTATAAAATTTGTTGAATATCTTTCTTAAAAACAATTATAATACTAAGTGCAGTTGCAATATGTACAACAATTGTAAATAATAAATTTTCTGAAGTATTAGTATTTAGTAAATAAGAACCAAGCTCTAAATGACCACTACTGCTAATTGGTAAAAACTCAGTTAATCCTTGAATTATTCCAAGAATAAATGCTTCCCAACTGTTCATTTAATTTTTAGGATTATAAAAAATTGCAAAGAACTGAATAATAAAACCTAGGAGAACAACTATTGGACCAAGGGTAAGTCCTAGAAATCCAAATCCATAATCCTCTTGATCTAATGTCATTATTATGAAGCCAAGTGCAATACAAATTACGCCAATAATCATGATTTTATAGTTTGATTTGTCAAATGGAAGGTTGGATTTGTTATTCATTAATTTTTTAAAATTAGTGTAAATCGTCTAATGAAGAATTTAAATATTTATTTACAGAATTATATGTACTAAATGATACAATTAGAATACCTATTAAAACCATATTTAAAGATATAATTAAAAAACTTTTTGAATCTATGATACCCATAATATTTTCCATCCTAGAATTTAAAAATTTTAAAACTACAAATAAAAACATCGAAGATAAGGTCCCAGAAATGATACCATAAATTATTCCTCTAATAAGAAATGGTTTTTGAATAAATAATGAGGTTGCACCTACAAGTTGCATACTTCTAATTAAAAATCTTTGAGAAAATAAAGCAAGTCTAATTGTATTATTAATCAAAATGCTAGATATGAAAAGTAAAATAAAGAATATAACTGTCAAAATTAAACCTATTTTGTTTACATTATTATTTATATCATCAATCAAATCTTTAGGGTAAGTAATTTCATAAATTCCATTAATTCCCAATAGTTCTTTTTCAATTTCTACTAACTTTTCTCTTTCAAAGTAATTAGGATCTATTTTTAAAATAAACAAATCTCTTAATGGGTTTTGACCTAGAAACTTTATAAAATCTTCCCCCAGCTCATTAGAATATTCATCTGCAGCCTTTTCTTTAGATATGAATAAAATTGACGACTCTTCTTTATTCAAAACATAATTTTTAGAAAGTATAATTTTATTAATTCTCTCAATATCATTCAATGAAACAACTTTATTCAAATAAATATTTAATTCAATATTTTTTTGAATTGTTTCTTTCATCTTGAAAGATGAAATTAATAAAATAGAAAAAATTCCGAGCAAAAATAGGGAAAGAGAAACGCTGAAAATTACACTAAGGAATGGATAATTTCCTAATTTTTTTTTTTTAATTTTTTTCTCTTTCTCTATCATCAAATTAAAAGTGGTGCTATAACTAAAGCTACAACAGAAATTAATTTTAATAAAATATTTAGTGAAGGTCCAGATGTATCCTTAAAAGGATCGCCTACTGTATCTCCTACAACTGCAGCTTTATGAGCATCGCTTCCTTTTCTTCCTTGTTCTTCAATCATTTTTTTTGCATTATCCCAAGCCCCACCAGCATTAGATTGAAATATAGCCATGAGTACTCCAGATGATGTTACTCCAGCAAGTAGACCACCAAGCATTTCAGCGCCTCCCAAAAAGCCAATTCCAACTGGAACAAGTATTGCCATTAGCCCCGGAAGAACCATTTCTCTAAGAGCAGCTTTTGTTGAAATTTCAACACATTTACTATACTCAGCAACTCCATCAGCTTCATTGAAAATTTTCATATCAGCTTTGGATGCTTTTGATAGATCAGAATCATATTTTCTCATAATTTTTAATGCAGCTTTTAGTTTTGGTAATTCATTAAACTGTCTTCTAACTTCCTCGATCATACTCATTGCAGCCTTACCAACGGCATTCATTGAAAGTGCTGAAAATACAAATGGCAACATGGCGCCAATTAAAAGCCCTGTCATAACAATTGGATTTGAAATATCAATAGTACTAATTTTAGCAGTTTGCATAAACGCTGCAAATAATGCTAAGGCAGTTAATGCTGCAGATGCAATAGCAAACCCTTTACCTATAGCTGCAGTTGTATTACCAACAGCATCTAACTTATCGGTTCTTTCCCTAACTTCTGGTGGTAGTTCAGCCATTTCTGCAATTCCACCTGCATTATCTGATATTGGACCATATGCATCAACAGCCAATTGGATTCCAGTATTAGCAAGCATCCCTACTGCAGCAATTGCGATACCATAGAGTCCTGCAAAATAAAATGAAGTTAAAATTGCAGCACAAATTAGAAGTATTGGAATTGCAGTTGACATCATACCAACTCCAAGTCCAGAAATAATTGTTGTAGCAGCACCAGTATCAGATTGTTTAACTATTGATTTAACTGGGGCTTTACCAGTTGCAGTATAATATTCTGTAATTTTTCCAACTCCTAGTCCAGCTAGTAATCCTGCAATAGTTGCAGCAAAAACACCCATTGACGTATATTCTTTTCCGTTTAAAACCCAAGCATCAGGCAGAAAATAATCTATAAGAAAAAAGGTAGCTACTATCATTAAACCAGCAGATGAGAATTCCCCAGCATTCAATGCAGCATGTGGACTTCCTCCTTCTTTCACTCTAACAAATAAGGTTCCAATAATTGACATTATAATTCCCGTTGAAGCTATAAACAAAGGAAGTAAAATAGCATTTGTCTCAATACCGGAAAACTCCTGAAGGCCTATAAATGCAGCGCCTAGTACCATAGCTCCAATTATTGAACCAACAAATGATTCAAATAAATCTGCTCCCATTCCGGCTACATCTCCAACATTATCTCCTACGTTATCTGCAATTGTTGCTGGATTAAGTGGGTGATCTTCTGGAATACCAGCTTCAACTTTTCCAACTAAGTCTGCTCCAACATCAGCAGCTTTAGTATATATACCACCTCCAACTCTTGCAAATAGTGCTATTGAAGAAGCACCAAGAGAGAACCCTGAAATAACTTTTATAACTGTATCTATATCTTGAAATAAATTACTATAAATTATAAAAAGTGATCCTAATCCAAGAACACCTAAACCAACTACCCCTAGTCCCATTACAGCACCACCTGAAAAAGCTATTTCCAATGCTTTTCCAAGAGATTCTCTAGCAGCATTAGTTGTTCTTACATTTGCCTTAGTTGCTACTTTCATACCTATGAAACCCGCAAGCCCTGAACATAATGCTCCCACAATAAATGATACTGCAACAAGATAACTTGTTCCCTCACTTTCTCCTTTGAATCCTAGTAGTACAGCTGTAATTAAAACAAAGACAGATAATATTTTGTATTCAGCTCTTAAAAATGCCATTGCACCATCAGAAATATTTTGTGCAATTCTTTCCATTTTTTCAGAACCAATTTCTTTTGATGCTACCCATTTATTTTTTATATAAACAAACAATAGAGCAACAATACCTGACCCAGGTATAAGGTATAATAACATTTCATTCATAATTGTTAATTTAAATTTAGCGCAAATATAGCATCTTAATCTTAGCTACAATACTCTTCGTAAACGTTTTTTAGATGCTCACTAATCATCAAAGCATTTCTACCTTCAATATGGTGTCTCTCTACAAAATGAACAAGATTACCATTATCAAAAAGTGCGATTGCTGGAGAACTTGGAGGATATGGAAGACACATTTCTCTTATTTTTTCAACAGCTTCAAAGTCAACTCCAGCAAAAACAGTATATAGTTTGTCTGGTGTAAATTTTGACTCTTTAATTGACTCTTTAACTCCAGGTCTAGCGGCTCCTGCAGCACAACCACATACAGAGTTTACCAATACTAAACATTTTCCCGAATCTTTGTGAAGTTCTTTTTTCACAGTTTCTGAGTCTTTTAATTCTTTAAAACCTACAGATGTAAGTTCTTCAATCATAGGTTTTGTTAATTCATCTGGATACATAATAAATTTTTTTTGTTAAACAATATTTAAATAAAACCAAGTTCAAGTTTAGCCTCTTCAGACATTAAATCAGTCGAATACGGTGGATCAAAGGTGATTTCAACATCAACTTCATTAATTTCTTTTATCATTTTAACTTTCTCCTTTACATCTGAAGGAATTGTTTCAGCAGCAGGACAATTAGGTGATGTAAGAGTCATTAAAATATGAATATTATTTATTGGCAAAATATTTATTTCATAAATTAATCCCAGCTCATATACATCTACAGGAATTTCTGGATCAAAAACATTTTTTATTCCTCTAATTATTTTTTCTTTCAATTTAAGTTCTTCTTTTTTATTCATTAGTTTTTTTTGTTTGCTAAAGCAATAATTTTAAATTTATTTTCCATTGATTCTAAACCATTAGATCTTTGTGTCCCTATAAATCTACAAAGTCCAGTTTTATTTATAAAAAATAATTTAGTTTTTATAATATCTTCAGGCAATTGATTAGAAAAAACTTTAATTAATAAACTAAGTAAACCTTTTGTGATGGAGGTATTGCTTTCTCCTGAAAAAATAAGTTTATCATTTTTAACTTTGTAGTTAAGCCAAACTTTGGATTGACACCCTTTAACAAGATTTATTTCCAATTTATCTTTTTCATCAAATTCATCTAGATCTTCTCCTAATTCAATTAAATAATTTAATGTCATTTCAAAATCATCATCTAGTGTTTGAAAATTATTTATAATATCTTTTTGTATAGAATCAGTAGTTTTCAATTGATTAACTTTTTAATTTTTTCAACAAAGTAATCTATTTCTTCTTTAGTATTATATATAGCTAATGAAACTCTTGCGGTACCTTCTAAATTAAATTTATCCATAAGAGGTTGTGTGCAATGATGACCGGTTCTAATTGCAATTCCTTTTGAATCTAGTAATAATCCTAGATCATAATAGTGAACTTTATTTAATGTAAAAGAAAAAATACCAATTTTATTTTTTGAATTACCTAGTATTTTTAATCCATCAATTTTATTTAATAAGTTTGAAGCGTAATCCTTTAGTTTTTTTTCATATGATGAAATATTATCAAATCCGATATCATTAATAAAACTCAAAGCTTTATTAAACCCAATAACATCTCCTATATTTGGTGTTCCAGCTTCAAATTTATAAGGTAGTTCGTTATATGTTGTTTTTTGAAAGTTTACTTCTTTAATCATTTCTCCACCACCCATGTAAGGAGGCATTTTTTCTAAAATTTCTTCTTTACCATATACAATACCTACTCCAGTTGGACCATACATTTTATGTGCAGATAAAACAAAAAAATCACAATTCAAGTCTTGAACATTTATTTTAGAGTGAGCTGAAGCTTGTGCTCCGTCAATCATTGTAGTAATATTATTTTTTTTACAAATTTCAATTATTTGTTTTATAGGATTAACAGTTCCAAGAGTATTTGATGTATGAACTATGGAAAGAAATTTTGTTTTATCATTAATCAATTCTTTAAAATTATCTAAATCAATCTCTCCGTTTTCTAAAACATTTATTGTTTTTAAAACTATCCCATTTTCCTCACAAATCATTTGCCATGGAACAATATTAGAGTGGTGTTCCATTTCGCTTATAATGATTTCATCTTCTTTTTTTAGAAAGTTTTTAACAAAAGAAGATGCAATTAAATTTATTCCTTCAGTAGTTCCTCTAGTAAAGATTATTTCTTTTTCAGATTTTGAATTTATAAACTGGGAAATTGATTTCCTTGTTTTCTCATATTCATTTGTAGCTTTTTCAGCTAGTGTATGTATACCTCTATGAATATTAGCATTATATTCAGAATAATATTCATTTATAGCGTTAATAACCTTTTTTGGTTTTTGAGTCGTAGCAGCATTGTCAAAATAAACTAATTGATGATTATTTATTTTTTTATTTAAAATTGGAAACTGATCTCGGATTTTGACTAAGTTAAATGATTTAACGCTCATTTAGGTAGGATTCAATTTTTGTTGATAAAATTTTGTTTATTTTATCTTTTACTATGTTTTGATTTATTTTTTGAATTATTTCATCAAAAAAAGCATTAATTAAAATAGAAACAGCTCTCTCTTTATTAATTCCTCTTGACTGTAAATAAAATATAGCATTCTCATCTAATTGACCGGTTGTACATCCATGAGAGCATTTAACATCATCAGCCCAAATTTCTAATTGTGGTTTTGTATTAATTTTTGCATTATCAGATAATATAATATTATTATTAGATTGGAAAGCATTTGTTTTTTGTGCTTCTTTTCTTACAAAAATTTTACCATTAAAAACACCATTTGAATGGCCATTCATAATTCCTTTATAATGTTCATTGCTAATAGAATTTTTTTGCATGTGGTCTACAGATGTATGGTTATCTACATGTGATTTATTATTTAAAGCATATATTCCATACATGTTACAATAACAATTTTCATCAATCAAAGATATATTAAGGTTATTTCTAATAATATCACCAGAAAAAGAAAAAGTAAATGTATTTGAAATACTATTTTTTTTCTGTTTAATATTAGTGCTATTAAAAGATGTTGAGTTATTTGAATCATTTTGAATTTTAAAATAATCTAACTCTGAACGCTCTTCAAGTATAATTTCAGTTACATTACTATTAAAATTATTAGAAATTAGTGAGTAGTCAAATTCACATATTGATAGCTTTGAATTTTTTTCCATAAAAATAAATTTTCTCAATTGTGAACTGAAAATATTTTTTTCAGATGTATAAAAATTATTTACAATAATAGGTCTGTCAATAACTTGATTTTTTTTAATGTATACAAATAATCCTTTAGACCAAAGTACTCCATTTAATGCAGAAAAAATATCATCATCTGAATCATCATTTTCTCCAAAGTGATGGTGCAATAAACTTTTCTCTTTTTTATCTAATTCGTCGAAGTTTTTAAAAGATATTTTAGAGGAAATATTTGAAAATTTTTTCAAAATTTTACCATCCAAAGTTATAATTTGATAAACATTATTATCGTTAATAATGTATGGTAAAATTTTTTTCTCTGTGGTAGATGAAATGTTTTTTTCAATTTCAAATCTTAAATTAAAGTTTTTTTCAATGGTCTGTTTTAGCGGAGTATATTTATATTCTTCTTTAATATTAAATTTCATCTCACCTAATTTTTTTAAAAAGTTATTTCTACTTTTTTTTAAAAACGGATTAGATTCTTTATTAATAAAATCCTTTATTTTTTTATCATCAAATATCAGACTACCAGATTTAAACATTATTTAACTTTTATTTTTATAAAGAGATTATAGCCAGTCATAACCCTTATTTTCTAATTCTATTGCTAAATCTTTACTGCCACTTTTTACAATTTTTCCATCTATTAATACGTGAACATAATCTGGGACAATATAGTCTAATAATCTTTGATAGTGGGTTACAACTATTGTTGAATTATTTTTTGTTCTTAATTTATTTACACCATTAGAAACAATTTTAAGAGCGTCTATATCTAATCCAGAATCTGTTTCATCTAGTATTGATAATTTTGGTTCTAGCATAGCCATTTGAAATATTTCGTTTCTTTTTTTTTCACCTCCTGAAAACCCTTCATTTATTGATCGACTAAGTAAATCTCTATCAATTTTTACTAGATTCATTTTTTTCTTCATAGTTTTTAGAAAGTTTACAGCATCGAGAGGTTTTTTCTTATTAAACTCTCTGATTCTATTTAAAGCTGTTTTTATGAAATTTATAGTTGACACTCCTGGTATTTCAACTGGGTATTGAAACGCAAGGAAAACTCCCATCATTGCTCTTTCATCTGGTGAAAAATCATTAATATTTTTTCCGTAAAAAGAAATTGATCCACTTTCAACCTTATAATTTTCATTACCAGCAATTACTGAGGCAAGCGTACTTTTTCCTGATCCATTAGGCCCCATTATTGCATGAACTTCTCCTTGATTAATCTCAAGATTAAGTCCTTTTAAAATTAGATTATTTTCAATTGATACTTTTAATTTTTTTATAGATAACATAATATTAAATTTTAGCCTACGCTTCCCTCTAAAGTTAAAGATAAAAGCTTTTGAGCTTCAACCGAAAACTCCATAGGAAGTTGTTTTAATACTTCTTTAGCATAACCATTTACTATAAGAGCAATAGCATTTTCTTCATCAATTCCTCTTTGTAAACAGTAGAATATCTGATCTTCTCCAATTTTTGAAGTTGTAGCTTCATGTTCTACTAATGAGGATTTATTTTCAACATCAATATAAGGAAATGTGTGAGCTCCACATTTATTTCCTAGTAGAAGAGAATCACACTGTGAGAAGTTTCGAGAGTTTTTTGCTCTTTTCATAATCTTAACTTGTCCACGATAACTATTTTGGGAAAACCCAGCAGAGATTCCTTTAGAAATAATTTTTGATTTAGAATTTTTTCCAATATGAATCATTTTAGAACCGGTGTCCGCTTGTTGATAATTGTTAGTTACAGCAACTGAATAAAATTCTCCTACAGAATGATCTCCTTTTAATATACATGAAGGATATTTCCAAGTTACTGCAGATCCAGTTTCAACTTGTGTCCATGAAATTTTAGAATTGTTTCCGAAACAAATCCCTCTTTTTGTAACAAAATTATAAATACCCCCTTTGCCATTCTCGTCTCCAGGATACCAGTTTTGAACTGTTGAATATTTAACTTCAGCATTTTTTGCCGCAAAAATTTCAACAACAGCAGCATGCAGCTGGTTTTCGTCTCTCATTGGAGCTGTACATCCTTCTAGATAGCTTACATAAGAACTATCTTCAGCAATAATTAGAGTTCTTTCAAATTGACCAGTATTTGCAGCATTAATTCTAAAATATGTAGAAAGTTCCATTGGACATCTAATACCTTTTGGAATATAGCAGAAAGACCCATCAGAAAATACTGCTGAATTTAAGGCTGCAAAATAGTTATCATTTCTAGGCACTACAGTTCCTAAATATTTCTTTACAAGCTTAGGGTGTTCATTTACAGCTTCAGAAAATGAACAAAAAATAATTCCAAGTTCTGACAATTTATCTTTAAAAGTAGTTGCTATGGACACAGAGTCTATAACGGCATCCACTGCAACACCGGTTAATTTTTTTTGTTCATTTAATGAAATACCTAATCGATTAAATGTTTTAATCAATTCTGGATCAACATCTTTTAATGATTTTAGAGATTTTTTTTGTTTAGGAGCAGAGTAATATTTTATTTTTTGAAAATCAACTTTTGTATAGTTTAAATTTGCCCAATTAGGCTCATCCATTTTTTTAAATATTTTGAATGCTTCTAATCTCCACTTCAACAACCAACTTGGTTCATTTTTCTTTTTTGAGATAAATTTAATTATATCATCATTTATTCCAATTGGCGCTTCGTCAGCATCAAAATTAACTGACCAACCATGCTCATATTCTTTGGAAGTAAACTCTTTAATTATCTTCGATTCTTTACTCATAATTTAAATTCTAATTATAATACAAATTTAATTAACTTAATTTCTTAAAAAAAGTTTAGTTATTATTCGTTTTTTTTTAATTATAGTAAGATTTCCTTAGAATTCTCTTCAATTGAAAGAAAAGATTCAGTTCTTGTAATACCTTTTATTTTATGAATTTTCTGATCTAAAACTTTTCTTAAATGTGATGTATCCTTACAAAATATCTTGATGAATATAGTATATCTGCCAGTTATAGCATGTATTTCAACAATTTCTTGAATCATTTTCAATGATCTGACTGTTTCTTTATATAGGTAACTTTTCTCTAAAAAAATCCCCATAAAACATGTTATGCTATATCCTAATTTAGAATAATCAATTACTAATTTGTTTCCTTTAACTATTCCTAATTTTTCAAGTTTCTTCATTCTTACATGAACAGTTCCTCCTGAAACAAAAACTTTTTTTGCAATTTCAGTGTAAGGTATCTTGGCATTCTTTGAAAGTAGGGATAAAATCTTTAAATCAGTATTATCAATTTGGTAATTTTCATTCATATTTCTATTTATTTTTAAATAATTTTCAAAATAAATTATTTTTTTTTATAAATATTTAAATTTTTTATAAAAATTATATCAATTTTTTTAAAAAAATCTAATTTAAATTATTGGATCAATAAATTACGACTTCATTTTTGGGTTAATGTTGTTTACATAAAGGGGGTTTTTTTTAAATCCCCTTTTTCTTTTTACCCTACTTAGAACATAAAACAATTTTTTTTATACTTTCAAAGTATTACTTTTAAAATAAATAAAATTGTCTTTTAAAAATGAAAAATAAAATTTGGTTAAAAAATTACCCTAATGGAGTTAATACCTCTGCTAATCTAGATGCATACAATTCTTTTGCTGAATTTTTGGATGATGGATTCAAAAATTATTCTGATTTAATTGCTTTTGAAAACATGGGTAAAACTATTACTTACAATGAATTAGATATTCTCTCAAAAAACTTTTCTCTGTATCTAACTGAAGAATTAAAATTAAAAAAAGGAGATAGGTTAATAATACAATCACCTAATGTATTGCAATATCCCATTGCTCTTTTTGCAGCTTTAAGGTCAGGTATTGTCGTGGTAAATACAAATCCACTTTATACTCCAAATGAGATGCAACATCAGTTTAAAGATTCTGGTGCAAAAGCAATATTAATTTTATCGAATTTTGCTTACAACCTAGAAAAGATAATTTCTAATACACATATTAAACATGTTATTGTTTCTAATATAGGTGATATGTTAGGTGGAATTAAAGGCTTCATTACAAATTTTGTTGTGAAAAATATAAAAAAAATGGTTCCTAAATATAATCTTCCGGAAGCTGTATCATTCAAAAAAGCATTAGAAACCGGGTCTAAACATGATTTCAAAAAACATAAAATTAAATCTGATGACATTGCTTTTTTACAATATACAGGTGGAACAACTGGAGTTTCAAAGGGTGCTATGCTTACCCATTATAATGTATTATCAAATCTTTCACAGATTCATGAGGTTATGAAAACTTTATTAAGTGATAAAAAAGAAATTTGTATAACTGCATTGCCTTTGTATCACATATTTGCTTTAGTGTGTAATGCTCTTGTTATGTTCAAAATGGGTGCAAAAAACGTGTTAATTACAAATCCAAGAGATATGAAAGGCTTTGTGAAAGAATTATCTAAACATAAATTTTCTGTTATTACTGGTGTTAACACATTATTTAATGGATTAATTAATGCAGATGGCTTCAAGGAATTAGATTTTACAAAATTAAAAGTTGCATTTGGGGGAGGAATGGCAGTTCAGAAAATTGTTGCAAATAAATGGAAAGAAATAACTGGAAGTCCTTTGTCAGAGGGTTATGGTTTAACAGAAACATCACCAGTAGTAACAATGAATCCACTTGATGGAACTGATAAAATTGGTACTATTGGTCTTCCATTGCCAAGTACTAATGTGAAGTTTGTAGATGACAAAAACAAAGAAGTAAATTTAGGTGAGAGGGGTGAACTTTGTGTGAAAGGTCCACAAGTAATGAAAGGGTATTGGCAAAGACAAAATGAAACATCAGAAGTTATGTTAGGAAATTGGTTAAAAACTGGGGATATAGCAATTATGGATAAAGATGGATTTATTAAAATAGTTGATAGGAAAAAAGAGATGATTTTGGTTTCAGGATTCAATGTATTTCCAAATGAAGTTGAACATGTTATTTCTTCACATCCAAAAGTATTAGAAGTAGGTGTTATAGGAGTGCCAGATAAAAAAACAACTGAAGCGGTGAAAGCTGTGGTAGTTAAAAAAGATGAGTTGTTAACTGATAATGAAATTATCGAGCATTGTAAGGAAAAACTCACTTCTTATAAATGCCCTAAACATGTTTCTTTTGTTAATGAGCTACCTAAATCTAATGTTGGAAAAATTTTAAGAAGAATAATTAAAGAAAATGATTTAAAAGTTAACAAGTATTAAATTTAATTATTTAGAAATATTCTAAATAAACCAGATAATTCAATATTCTTTTGATGTTAATTTCTCCATAATTACATTTGTCGTGAATTATAATTTTATATGTTTTTAACTTAATTTAGTTATAACTAAATGATTAAAAATTCTTCTTTTAGAATCGCTTCCAAAATGAAATTTATTTCGGTTTTTTTTCTATCAATTTTTTTATCATTTTCAAATCTAAACTCCAGTTTTTTATTTGCCCAAGATACTGAATCTGTAGATAATTCTATTGTTCAAAATGGCGAGTCGATTTTTAAAGGAAATTGTACAGTATGCCATGCGATTAACGATGTTGTAATTGGCCCTGCCCTTAGAGATGTTCATGAAAGAAAATCTGAGGAATGGTTGTATGCTTTTATTAGAAATTCTCAAAAGGTAATTCAAAGTGGTGATGAATATGCTGTAAATCTTTACAAAGAGTATAACAATACTTTGATGACCTCATTTGATTTTAATGATGGAGAATTAAATTCCATACTAGAATATATAAAATCTGAATCTGCAAAGCCCATTGAAGTCGCTGTAGCAGCTGAGAGTAATGATCAAGGGATTTCTTCTGATTTACAATCATCAGTTTCAAATACTACTGTTAACATTCTTACTTTTCTAATCATTACGTTGTTAATAATCACCTTAGTTGTTTTGATTCAATTTAATAAACTATCAAAAAAATATATCTTATTGGAAGATACGATAAGTGGAAAAAAATTATCTGATTCTGATAAAGAGTTTATTGAATACAGATTTAATTATAAAAGATTCCTTAAAAGTGATTTTATTCTTGGTGCAACTACTTTTGTATTTACAATCATTTTAGTAAGATCTTGTATAGATGGACTTTACACTGTTGGAATTCAACAAAATTATCAACCAGCTCAACCAATAGCATTTTCTCATAAAATTCATGCTGGTCAATACGAAATTGATTGTAATTATTGTCATACTGGAGTTAATATTTCAAAATCTGCTAATATTCCTTCAGTTAATATATGTATGAATTGTCATAATGCTATTGAAACGGATAAACCAGAAATTCAAAAAATATTAACTGCCTACGAAGAAAATAAACCAATTGAGTGGGTAAGAGTTCATAATTTACCTGATCTATCATATTTTAATCATGCTCAACATGTGAAAGTTGGTGGTATTGAATGTGAAACTTGTCACGGTCCAATTAAAGAAATGGATGTTGTTTATCAGTATTCTGAATTAACCATGGGTTGGTGTATTAATTGTCACAGGGAAACAAATGTAAACGCTAAAGGGAATGAATATTATGATAAGTTAGTTGCTTTGCATGGTAAAAATTCAAAGAACCCATTAAAAGTACAAGATATTGGAGGTTTAGAATGTTCAAAATGTCACTATTAATATGAAAAAGGAAAATAAAACATATTGGAAAGGAATAGAGCAATTGAGAAATGATAAAGAATTTATCAAAAATGCTCATAATGAATTTCCTGAATATTTACCAATTAATGGAAGTTCAAATAACTCGAGGAGAGACTTTCTTAAAATGATGGGATTTGGATTATCTGCAGCAACTTTAGCTTCTTGTGAAGCTCCCATTAAAAAAGCAATTCCATATGTTAATAAACCAGTTGATATTGATGCATCAATAGCCAATTATTATGCTTCATCTTTCGTAAGTGGTAGTGACTATTGTAGTGTAGTTGTTAAAACTCGTGAAGGTAGGCCAATTAAAATTGAAGGAAATAAGCTTTCAAAAGTCAATGGTGGAGGGACATCATCACAAGTAGAGGCCTCTGTATTATCATTATATGATAAAGAAAGGTTGCAAAATCCAATATTAAATGGTAAAAAAGCTGAATGGAAAGATATTGATAATTATGTATCAGAAAATTTAGAAGTAAATAGTAAATCGGGTAAAAATAATTATATAATTTCAAACTCTACTTTTAGTCCTTCATCTCAAAAAGTATTAGATGGTTTTAAGAACAAATTTAACTTTAAACATGTTCAATATGATCAAGTTTCTTATCACGGTTCTCTTGAAGCAAATAGTAAATCATTTGGAATCAGAAAAATTCCTTTCTATGATTTTTCTAAAGCAAAAGTTATAGTTTCTTTTGATTATGATTTTTTAGGTAGTTCAATTAATCACACTCTTTTTAATAATCAATTTGCAAAAACCAGAAAAGTTAATACTAATAAAAAAACAATGTCAAGATTGTATTCATTTGAATCAAATTTATCTTTGACTGGATCAAATGCAGATTATAGAATTCCAATTAAAAGTTCTGAACAAGCTTTTTATATTACAAGTTTATATAATCTTTTAGCTAAAAAATATGGAAAAACTCCTATCCAATTTAAAAATGAAATAGTTGATGATAAACTTAGTATGATAGCTGAGGATTTGATTAATAATGTTGGAAATTCAATTATAGTTTCTGGATCTAATGATGAATATGTTCAAATTGTTATAAATTCTATAAATGAAATTTTAAATAATTATAATACAACAATTTCATTTGATAATGCATATAATTTAAGAAATGGTAATGACTTTGAATTTAATAAATTCATTAAAGATATAAATACAGATAAAGTTGGTGCTGTAATTTTCCTAAATTGTAATCCAGTTTATGATCACCCATTAGGATCAGAAATATCTAGTAAGATTAATGATATTCAATTATCTATTTCTACTTCTGATAGAATGGATGAAACAACATCTCAAGTAAAAGTTATTGCTCCAGATAATCATTACTTAGAATCTTGGAATGATTATGAACCAACTCATGGTTTTTTTAGTTTTTCTCAACCAACAATTTCAAAACTTTTTAATACTAGACAATTCCAGGAAAGTTTTCTAAAATGGTCCGAAAATGATTCTGATTATTTTAATTTCATTAAAAGTAATTGGGAAAAATTATATAGAAGTGAAGGAATAAATACTAGTTTTCAGATTTTTTGGGATCAATGTTTACATGATGGTTTTTATGAGATTAAAGATAAAGATTCAAAAAATTTAACTAGTAAAATATCTAGCTTATTAAAAAACGTTTCTTTTTGGATAGACCAAAACTATTCGCTTTCTAATGAAAATGAATTGGTTCTATATTTAAACTCTAGTGTGGGGAATGGTATTCAAGCAAATAACCCATGGCTTCAAGAAATGCCAGATCCAATATCTAAAGTATGTTGGGATAATTATTTATCAATAAATTCAAAATTAGCTAAAGAGTTAAATCTTCAAGTGGGAGACATGACAACACAGAAACTTATAGTCAAATTAGATTCTGGAAAAGAATACTTAATACCTGCAATTGTTCAGCCCGGTCAAGCTGAGGGAACAGTTGGTCTAGCTTTAGGTTATGGACGTATAAAATCTGGTGCTGTTGGAAATAATGTTGGACAAGATGCATATGAAATGATTGAATTTTTAAAAGGTTATCAAAATTTAACTATTAAAAATATTCAATTATCAAATTCAAATGAAGAATATAGAATAGCTCAAACTCAAACACATCATACTATTATGGGTAGAGAGAGTGTTATTCAAGAAACTACTCTAAAAAAGTACGTAGAAGATCCTAATTCTGGTCAATATCAAATGAAAATTTATACAAGTAAAGGATATAAAAAACCCGAAGATGTTTCTTTATGGAAAGGTCATAAATATAATAATCATCACTGGGGATTAGCTATTGACCTTAATGCTTGTACAGGTTGCGGTTCATGTACAATTGCTTGTCAGGCAGAAAATAATGTTCCGGTCGTTGGAAAGGATGAAGTTTTAAATAGGAGAGAGATGGCTTGGATTAGAATAGATAGATATTATTCAAGTGATGCGGATGTTCATGACTTAAAAGGTTTAGAGAAAGCTTCAGAAAATCCAGATGTTACTTTTCAACCAATGATGTGTCAACACTGTAATAATGCTCCTTGTGAGACTGTTTGTCCTGTTGCAGCAACAACTCATAGTACTGAAGGTCTGAACCAAATGACTTACAATAGATGTATTGGAACAAGATATTGTGCAAACAATTGTCCTTATAAAGTAAGAAGATTTAATTGGTTTAAATACCATGACAATGAACAATTTGACAAGAATTCTTCTATGAATAATGATTTAGGTAAGATGGTTCTTAATCCTGATGTAACCGTTAGATCAAGAGGTGTTATGGAAAAGTGCTCAATGTGTGTACAAAGAATTCAAGAGGGAAAATTAAAAGCTAAAAAAGAAAATAGAAGGCCAAAAGATGGAGAAATTAATGTTGCATGCGCTGCTTCCTGTCCTTCAGAAGCTATATTATTTGGAGATATGAATGATTCAAAAAGTAATATTTCAAAATATTTGAAAATTAAAAGGAAAGAAGAAAATAAATTGCAGGTAAATGAAGAAAGAGCTTACAATGTACTAGATGAAATAAAAGTAAGTCCAAACATTTGGTATATGAGAAAAATTAGAAATAAAAAAGAAAGTTAAAAATATGCATGTTGAATCTAAAATAAGAACACCATTAATTACCGGAGGTAAAACTCTTCATGATGTTTCAAATGATATATCTAGAAGGGTTGAAGACAAGCCAAGTGTATCTTGGTTAATAGCTCTAGGTATTTCTCTAATGATGCTTTTAGTTGGTGGTTATGCTGTATATAGAACTTTGTGGGATGGTATTGGTATGTGGGGTTTAAATAAAACTGTAGGTTGGGCATGGGATATTACAAACTTTGTTTGGTGGGTAGGTATTGGTCATGCTGGAACACTTATTTCAGCAATTTTACTTTTATTTAGACAAAGGTGGAGGATGTCTATAAACCGGGCTGCTGAAGCAATGACAATATTTGCTGTAATTTGTGCTGCTATGTTTCCCTTGCTTCATATGGGAAGATTATGGCTTGGGTTTTTTTGGGCATTGCCACTTCCAAATACGTACGGTTCTTTATGGGTAAATTTTGCCAGTCCTCTTTTATGGGATGTTTTTGCGATTAGCACTTATTTTTCAGTTTCTCTTGTCTTCTGGTATATTGGGTTGATTCCAGACTTTGCGACTATAAGAGATAGAGCAGTAAAAGCTGGAAGAACAATTTCAGCATCAATATATGGAGCCTTGAGTTTTGGTTGGGATGGAGCTGCAAAAACTTGGTCAAGGTATGAAACTGTTGCTTTGGTTTTAGCTGGTTTAGCAACACCTCTTGTTTTATCTGTTCATACTATTGTTTCAATGGATTTTGCTACTTCAGTTATTCCTGGATGGCATACAACAATTTTTCCCCCTTATTTTGTTGCTGGTGCTATTTTTTCTGGATTTGCAATGGTTCTTACTCTATTAATTATTACAAGAAAAGTATACAATTTAGAAGATTACATTACTATCAAACATCTTGAATTGATGAATATAGTTATTATAGTAACTGGTTCTATTGTTGGTATTGCATACATTACAGAATTATTTATAGCTTGGTACTCTGGCGTTGAATATGAACAATATGCTTTCTATAATAGAGTTACCGGACCTTATTGGTGGGCATATTTTTCTATGATGGCTTGTAATGTTGTATCACCTCAACTTTTTTGGTTTAAAAAAATCAGAACTAATATAGCTGCAACATTTATTATTTCTATTGTAGTAAATATTGGTATGTGGTTTGAAAGATTTGTCATAATTGTTACTTCTTTGCATAGAGATTATATTCCTTCAAGTTGGGGAATGTTTTATCCGACAATTTATGATGTGGGAATGTATCTTTTTTCATTTGGGTTTTTCTTTACAGCTTACTTACTTTTTTCAAAATATTTTCCTGTAATTAATATGGCTGAAGTTAAAAGTATTTTAAAACCTACAGGAGAAACAAAAAAAAACAAATAAATGGCTGATAGTATTAAAAATTTTGTTTTAGGAGTATTTGAAGATGAGGATGTTTTGTTAAAAGCTATTACTAAAGTTAGAAAAGAAGGAGTAAATATTCATGAGGTATATTCTCCCTTTCCAGTACATGGTATTGAAAAAGCTTTAGGATACAATAGATCAAGATTATCAATAGCTGCTTTTCTTTTTGGTATGACAGGAACATGTTTAGCTCTTACAATGATGATTTATATGATGACAATTGATTGGCCAATGATAATAGGAGGAAAAGATTTTTTACCTTTTCCAACTTTTATTCCTGTAACTTTTGAAATGACTGTGTTATTATCTGCATTTGGAATGGTTGGGACTTTTTTAGTAATAAGTGATTTGAAGCCCTGGGGAAAAGCTAAAATGTTTGATATTAGATCTACTGATGATAAACACATTGTTGCAATTGAACTAGAAAAAAATAAATTAAATAAAACTAAAATTACAAAGCTTTTAAATGCTTCTGGTGCATCAGAAGTTAATGAAAAGCAAATGGATTAAATGAAAAATATAAAAATATTTTTAATTGGTTTATTTATTTCAGCTTGTGCTGCTAAGGATGATTATCCTGGAGTTGAATATGCTCCTAATATGTATCATTCAGTTCCCTATGAACCTTTATCTCAAGTTAAAGATAAAGAAATTGGAAGTTGGCTGGATTCAAATCCTGATGATAATCATGGTGAATTTTATAATTCCAATCCGTATAACAATAATGAAATGACAATGAGGGA
This sequence comes from Marinoscillum sp., assembly GCA_042095375.1. Classification (GTDB taxonomy): domain Bacteria; phylum Bacteroidota; class Bacteroidia; order Cytophagales; family MED-G16. The sequence continues at coordinate 82,581 of JBELBJ010000001.1, read as the reverse complement.
GCCAGTTCCAGGAACAGTAAGGAGAAGTAATTATTTACCATATAGAATTCCTAAAGATAGTATTGACTTAGCATCGGAGTTAAAAAGCCCATTAGAAGATTCTGAAGAAGTATTAATAGAAGGAAAGGTTATTTATACTAGATATTGTATTCATTGTCATGGTGATAAAGGAATGGGTGATGGGTTAGTTGGTGTCGTATATAAAGGTGTTACTGCCTATAATTCAAGAGCTGTTAAAGATAAAACCGAAGGTGATATTTTTCACACTATTACCCATGGAAAAGGTAGAATGTGGGCTCATGGATCTCAAATATCAATTGAAGACAGATGGAAGGTTGTTAAATATGTTCAAACTTTACAAAAACAATGAGTTTAGGAAAAGACTATATATTTAAATCACAAACTAAAAAGCAATTATTAATTTTATTTGCTTCAGGAATTCTTTTAACAATTGTTGGTATTTTTATGATAATAAATGGAGATAGTCATCATGAAGAGGTTTCTAATTTAGCTTCAGAAAGTTCACACTATGAATTTCATTGGTATCAAAGATTCTTTTCAAACTTATGGATTAATAATGTATATTTTACCGGTATTTCAGTATCAGCGGTATTTTTCCTTGCAATTCAATATGTAGCTCAAGCTGGATGGTCAGCAGGTTTGATAAGAATACCAATAGCTATGGGAAGTTGGATGCCTTATGCTTTTATTTTAATGCTTCTAGTTTTTGGAATAGCTAACCATGATATTTTTCACTGGACTCATGAATATTTATATGATGTTAACGATTACAGATATGATGCTATTATTGATGGTAAAAAAGCATATTTGAATGTGCCTTTTTATTTATCAAGAATGATTTTATTTTTTGTTATATGGTATTTATTATACATTATAATTGTTAAAGAGTCTGATAAAGAAGATGTCAATGGAGGAGAAACTCATTGGAGAAAATTGTTTACTATTTCAGCAGTATTTGTTGTAGTTTATGCTGTTACAAGTTCTGTTGCTGCTTGGGATTGGATTTTATCTATTGATACTCATTGGTTTAGTACAATGATTGGTTGGTATGTTTTTGCAAGTTGGTGGGTATCTTCTCTTGCATTTATAACGTTAATAGTTATAGCATTAAAAGAAAACGGAAATTTAGATTTTATTAATCATAGTGTTATTCATGATTTAGGAAAATTTGTTTTTGCATTCAGTGTTTTTTGGACTTATATATGGTTTTCTCAATACTTATTAATTTATTATGCACACATTCCCGAGGAAACAATATATTATGTAGAAAGAGTTAAAAGTGGCATTTATGCTCCTTTCTTTTATCTCAATTTAATTTGTAACTTTTTCTTTCCTTTCTTGTTTTTGATGACAAGGGCTAGCAAAAGACATACAAGATTTTTAAAAATTGCTTGTCCGATAATTTTATTTGGTCATTTCATTGATTTTTACTTAATGGTAACGCCTGGAGTTTTAAAAGAGAACGGTGGATTTGGCTTTATGGAAATTGGAATATTAGTTGTGTATCTTTCTTCATTTTTATTCGTAGTATTACGTAGTTTAAGTTCTCGAAGATTGGTTGCAAAAAATCATCCAATGCTTGAGGAAAGTTTGCATCATGATGTTTAAATTTTTAATTTGATGAATATTATTTTATTTATTTCAGCGTTTCTTTTCCTTCTAATAATTTTTCAATTATTTAGATCTTCTGAATTATTGGCAATTACTGATAAAGAAAAAAAATCATCAAGCTTTAATGACAGTTTGAATAATTTAAATGCTATCGGTGGGATTATATTTTTACTCTCACTAATTGTAGGTCTTGTTTGGTATTCTGTTGCAGAATATGATAATTATGTATTACCAATTGCTTCTGAACACGGGTATGTTACTGAAAGACTATTTTGGGTAACAACAGCAGTAACTGCATTTGTATTTATTGTTACTCAAATTGTTATGTTTTATTTTGCATATAAGTATAAATATAATGAATCAAGAAAAGCCCAATTTTATCCAGAAAATCTTAAACTTGAACTAATTTGGACTATCATTCCCGCAATTGTTCTTACCGTTTTAATTGGATGGGGATTAATAGTTTGGGGTGAAATAACAGGTCCTCCACCTGAAGATCCTGAAGTAATTGAAGTCGTTGGATATCAGTTTGCATGGGCATCAAGATATCCTGGAGAAGATAATAAATTAGGTTCATACAATTTCAAACTTATTGATGTTGATAATATTCTCGGGGTTGATTTTACTGATTCTGCTTCCTTTGATGATTTTATGCCTAGAGAAATACATGTACCTAAAGGAAAACCCGTTTTATTCAAAATTCGTTCAAGAGATGTTATACATAGTGTGTATATGCCTTATATGAGATCTCAAATGAATGCTGTTCCTGGAATGCCTACTCAATTTTGGTTTGTTCCAACTAAAACAACTGAAGAAATTAGAGAAGAAACAGGCAATCCTGATTTTAATTATGAAATTTTATGTAATAAAATTTGTGGTAGAGCTCACTTTTCAATGAAACATACAGTTGTGGTTCAAGAAGAATATGAATATTTAGAATGGAAGAAATCTCAGAAACCATGGATTGAAAAAAACCCTGAATATTTATCTAAAATTCAAGAAAAAAATAATTTTCAAAAACTATCTTTACGCGATTAATTATGGAGACCAAATTAAAAACAATAAAAAAGGTTAAAGTTGATCATGATGAACATCATGATGAACATCATGATCTTGGATTTATTAGAAAATATATTTTTTCAGAGGATCATAAGGTTATAGCTAAACAGTTTCTTATTACTGGAATATTTTGGGCTGTAGTAGGTGGACTTTTTTCATCTTTATTTAGAGTTCAACTTGGTTTTCCAGATTTAGATTTAAGTTTTTTAAGTCCTATAATTGGTAACTGGCTAACACCCCAAGGAAAAATTGATGCTGAAGTTTACTTAGCACTCATAACTATGCATGGAACCATTATGGTTTTCTTTGTATTAACTGCAGGATTAAGTGGTACATTTAGTAACTTTTTAATCCCATTACAGGTGGGTGCGAGAGATATGGCATCTGGATTTCTTAATATGCTATCTTATTGGTTTTTCTTTTTATCAAGTATTGTAATGTTTATTTCAATTTTTGTTGAAGGTGGTCCTGCTAGTGGAGGATGGACAATTTATCCACCTCTTAGTGCCTTACCTCAAGCAGTATCTGGATCTGGTCTAGGTATGACTTTTTGGTTAATTTCCATGGCATTATTTATTGTATCAGCCTTATTAGGTGCTCTGAATTATATTACTACTGTTATAAATTTAAGAACTGAAGGAATGACATTTTTTAGAATGCCTCTAACTATTTGGGCATTTTTTGTTACGGCAATTTTAGGAGTCTTATCATTTCCAGTTTTATTATCAGCAGCTCTACTTTTAATTATGGATAGATCTTTTGGAACAAGCTTTTATTTATCTGATATTTATATTGGAGGTGAGGCTTTAGCAAATGAGGGAGGTAGTGCAATTTTATTTCAGCATCTTTTTTGGTTTTTAGGACATCCTGAAGTTTATATAGTTATTCTTCCTGCTCTTGGAATAGCTTCAGAAGTTATTGCTACATGCTCAAGAAAACCAATTTTTGGATACAAATTTATGGTATATTCAATTCTTGCTATCGGTGGACTTTCTTTTGTAGTTTGGGCACATCATATGTTTATTTCCGGCATGAATCCTTTTCTTGGTTCTGTTTTTACAGTTTTAACATTAATAATTGCTGTTCCCTCTGCAATAAAAGCATTTAATTATATAGCAACACTTTGGCGTGGCAATATAATTTTTACTCCTGCAATGCTATTTTCTATTGGTCTTGTTTCTACATTTATTTCTGGTGGTGTTACTGGGATATTTCTTGGAAATTCAGCTTTAGATATTAATTTACATGATACGTATTTTGTTGTTGCTCATTTTCATATTGTTATGGGTGTTTCAGCATTTTTTGGTTTATTTGCTGGTGTATATCATTGGTTTCCAAAGATGTTTGGTAGAATGATGAATAATGGTTTAGGTTATATTCATTTCTGGATGACATTTATTGGTTCCTATTTAGTGTTCTTTCCTCTTCATTATATCGGAATGGCTGGATTTCCCAGAAGATATTATTCCTTCTCAACATTTCAAGCTGGAAATATTGAATCGTTCGTTGATTTGAATGTTTTTGTTTCTTACGCAGCTTTAATAACATTTGGAGCTCAATTTATTTTATTATTTAATTTTTTCTATAGTATGTTTAGAGGTAAAAAGGCCAATGAAAACCCTTGGAGATCTAACACATTAGAATGGACAACTCCAATTAATCCTGGACATGGAAATTGGGATGGACCTATTCCAAAAGTAGAGAGATGGGCATACGATTATAGTAAAACTGGATCCAAGGAAGATTTTATACCTCAGAATATTCCTTATTCGAAGACCCCTGAATCTAATTTACCTGATGATGATCAGCATTAGAAAGTAATGATAAAATGGTTAGGTAGTCGATTTAGACAAATTAATTTTCTCACACTTATATTACTTTACTTGTTAATTTTTGCTGGTGGAATTGTAAGAAGTACTGGTTCTGGTATGGGTTGTCCTGATTGGCCTAAATGTTTTGGTAAAATTATTCCACCAACTCATATTTCAGAATTATCTGATAACTACAAAGATGAGTTTATTCAAGAAAGAAAAAATAAAAATATTAGGCTCTCTAATTATTTATCTTTTTTTGGATTTAATGACTTATCAAAAAGACTTTTAGAAGATAAATCTATTTATGAAGAAGAAGATTTTAATGTATATAAAACTTGGACTGAATATTTGAATAGATTATTAGGCGCATTAGTAGGGTTATCAATTTTTTTAACATTCTTATCTTCAATAAGTTATTTTAAAATAAAAAACAGAATATTTCTCATTTCATTATCATCCTTAATTCTAGTTTTATTTCAAGCATGGCTTGGATCAATAGTTGTTTCTACAAAATTGATGCCTGGAGTTATTACACTTCATATGATAGTTGCATTATTGATAATTTCATTAATGATTTATACTTATTATTTATCTAAAAAAAATAAATATGTTTTAGATTCATTGCTTAAAATAAAACAAATAAAATTTTTCTTAGCCCTTAATTTATTTGCTATGTTTTTTCAAATTATCTTAGGATCTCAAGTGAGGGAATCTATAGATCAAGTAGCGATTGTTATTGGTGAAAATTTAAGACATACTTGGATAGCTAATTTAGGTTTTGAATTTATCATACATAGATCCTTTTCATTATTTATTTTAGGAATCAATATGTATTTAGTTTATTTGTTGCTATCTAGCAAAAACTTTTTAAAGTCTAATTATAATACTATTATGTCAATATTAGCTCTAATTGTATTAGAAATTATATCTGGGGCTGGTATGGCTTATTTTTCAATACCAAGTTTTTTACAACCACTACATTTATTAATTGCTTTTCTTATTTTTGGTTTATTGTTTTACTTATTTTTATTAATTGATTTTTCAACACGAAAAGAAAACTTTTGAAATTAATTTATCTAAAAATATATTTGCTGAATTAAATAAAATACATGATTAAAATTATAATTGAACTTACCAAATTGAGATTATCTTTATTAGTAACTTTTTCAGCTATTTTTGGATTTATTTTAGCTTCTACCGAAGGGATAAATTATAATGATTTGTTTTTTTTATTTTTTGGTGGTTGGTTAATTACTTCTTCATCTTTAATAAATAATCAAATTTTGGAAAAAGAATCAGATGGTTTAATGAAAAGAACTATGAAAAGACCTATACCAACAAAAAGAATTTCCATTAAAAGCAGTATAATTGTTTCTTTATTTTTTTCCTTATCAGGATTTTTAATTTTATATTATTTCCATAATTTTTACTCCGCATTTTTATCTATTTTATCTTTGATAATTTATTCATTTGTATATACTCCTTTAAAAAAAGTTAGTTCGATTGCTGTTTTTGTAGGCGCGATTCCTGGAGCCTTACCTCCTTTAATTGGGTGGGTTGCTGCTACTAATCAAATATCTATTGAGGCAATTATAATTTTTTCTATTCAATTTATTTGGCAGTTTCCTCATTTTTGGGCTATCGCATGGGTTTCAGATGAGGATTATAAAAAAGCAGGTTTTAAATTATTGCCTAATGGCGGAGGTAAAAATTTTTCAACAGCTATTAATATTATGACCTATACATTGATTCTTTTACCATTAGGACTATTACCAACTATTTTTGGGATAACTGGTTTAATTTCGGGTTTTGTTGCAATATTATGTGGTGTTCTTTTTTTGATACAAACTATTCATTTAATAAAAGATTTTTCAAAAAAATCTGCGTTGAGAGTTATGATTGGTTCATTTATTTATTTACCAATTGTACAGATAAGTTATATTTTAGATAAAATTTAGTGCCTATGAAATCAAATGTTAAAATTTTAAGAATGAATCCAAATATATTTATTACTTGGATATTTATTATTTCTATTTCTATGATTTTTGTTTCCTTAATTAGCGCTTATATTGTTAAAAAAGGAGAGCCAGGTGGATTAATTATTAATTTACCTAATATGTTTATTTATTCTACAATTGTTGTTGTATTGAGTAGTTTATTTAAACAGCTAGCATATTTTTCTGCAAAAAAAGATGATTTAAATAAATTAAATATTTATTTGTTAGCATCTATTTTGTTAGGATTATCTTTCCTAGTTCTTCAATATTTTTCATGGGGAGAATTAGTTAATTCTGGTATCTATTTAGTTGGTCATCCTGATGGTTCTTTTATATACGTTATAACCGGAGTTCATGCATTTCATTTAATTACTGGTTTAGTTTTTATTTCAATAGTTTTATTTAGGAGTTTAAAATTAGATGTTCACTCAAAAAATTTAAATTTAATTGAAATGTCAACAACATATTGGCACTTTCTTACTGGTTTATGGTTGTATTTATATGTAACTTTATACTTATATAATTAATTTTAATTATGTCAGATTCTATTTCTTTAAAATCAACTAATAAAAACTTATGGGGTGGTGGTGTTGAACCATTTAAAGCCAGTTATGGCAAACTCATGATGTGGTTCTTTTTAATATCAGATGCTTTTACATTTTCTGCATTTTTAATTGCTTATGGTGTTATTAGATTAAAACATCCTGCTTATGAAGGTACTTTATCTGAGTTTAATTTTTCTCAATCTTATTGGCCTGTCCCAGAAAAAGTTTTTGAAGCATTTCCATTTTTTCATGGAGTTGAGTTACCACTAGTTTTTGTTGGATTAATGACATTTATTTTAATACTTAGTAGTGTTACTATGGTCTTAGCTGTTGAAGCTGGACATAGAATGGATAGGAAAGGGGTTGAAAAGTGGATGCTTTGGACTATTGTAGGTGGATTTACTTTTTTAGGTTGTCAAGCTTGGGAATGGTCGCATTTTATTCATGGAACTGATCTTGGAAGTAGATTATTAGATGGTTCTATTATTTACGGTGCAAATTTGGAGTTAAATCAATATGGTCCCCCTGACTTTGCAGCATTTTTCTTTTTCATTACAGGATTTCATGGATTTCATGTATTTTCTGGTGTTGCTTTAAATTTTTTAATTTTTTATCAAACAACCGTTGGTATATATGAGAAAAGAGGCCATTATGAAATGGTTGAAAAGGTTGGTTTATATTGGCATTTTGTTGATTTAGTCTGGGTTTTTGTATTTACTTTTTTTTATTTAGTTTAATATTATGTTAGAGCCAGAAAGTTCATTTGTAACACCTAAACCTGCCGATAAATCCAAAATTTGGAAAATTTGGAAAGTTGCTATAATCCTAGGTGTTGTAACGGCAGCAGAATTTTATGTTGCCCTTCAGTTTCCAGAATCATGGAAAGACTTTAAACTTTTATTATTTATTGGAATGACTTTTATAAAGGCTGGATATATTGTAGGAGAATTTATGCATCTTGCTCACGAGAAAAAATCTTTAATGTGGACTATCTTAATTCCAACAGTTTTTGTAATGTGGTTATTAGGTGCTATGGTAATTCAAGCTGATGCGATTTATCAAGCAATATATTCTTAATGAAACCTAGTTTAAAATGGTTTGTTTTATCAATTTCAATAATTATTCCATTAATTATAAGTTTTTTCCTTCATTTCTTTGGTAAAAACAATTATGAAGTTCCAATTTTCCACGAAGAAAGTGTTGGAAATTATTCTTTTTGTTTTTCAAAAGTTGAATTTCCATTTTATGTAACATCTGATAGTATTTTTGAAATAGGAGAGAATTTTATACTTATAGATATTAGATTAGATGATGAAAATCAAAACTTTATTAATAATGAAATAGAAAGATTATTAAACAATAATTTTATCATTGATTTATATTCTATAACATCCTCTAGCCTCGATAATGATTGGAAAATATTAACGCTAAATAAACCTGAATTAATTAAGTATGTTAATTGTAAATTTTTATATGACATCAACTTTTCATCCTTAATTTTAATTGATAAATTTGGAAGAATAAGAGGTTATTATGAAAGTAATTCTGAAGATGAATTTGAAAGACTATCCGCTGAACTTAAAATATTAATGTCAATATGAAAAATGAAAGTATTTATAAAAATTTAATTATTTCAGTTTCAATTATAGTTCCTATTCTAGTTGCTATTTTACTATTTATGCCTAGTAAAATTATAATTTTTGGAGATTGGACATCTAAGCTTCCTCATTTTAATGCTATTATTAATACTTTGACTTCAATTTTTCTTTTATTTTCTTTTTATGTAATTAAAGTAAAGAAGAATGTGAAATTACATCAATCACTAAACACATTATCTTTTATTTTTGGTTCTATATTTTTAGTTTCTTATATAATATATCATTCTTCTGTAGATAGTACTTCATATCAAGGAAATCTTGCATATATATATTATCCAACTTTAATTTCACATATTTTACTATCTATCGTAGTTGTACCATTTGTTTTGTTTGCATTTTATTTTGCTTTAACTAATCAAATAAACAAACATAAAAAAGTTGTAAAATATACTTTTCCAATATGGTTATATGTATCAGTGTCTGGTGTGATTGTATATTTAATGATAAGTCCTTTTTATTAATTTTTGAACATTTATTATTAATTTTCGTATCAATAATTGTTTATGCATTTAAAACTTTTAATTATTTCTGTTATAATTCTATCATTAAATTTTGAGTTGAATTCTCAAGGATGTTCGATGTGTAAGAGTATAGTTCAAAGTGAAATAAGTGCTGGAAATGAAGGGATTTCCTCTGGTATTAATTTTGGCATTATTTATTTATTTACTTCTACTTATTTATTATTGATAGCAGGAGGACTTCTATGGTACTTTAGGAGTAAAAAAGATCAAAAAAATCTTGAAATAATGAATAAAATATCAGAAAGAGTAGCGTCAATTCATAATTAAGATTTAAGTTTTTTCATAAGTTTATTTGAAAAAATAAATTCATTCAATTCTTTAATCTTATTGTTAAAAATATTTTTATTATTTCCTTCCCATAATTTTTTTCCTTTGTGTATAAACATAATTTTTTCTCCAATTTCCATAACTGAATTCATATCATGAGTAACAACAATAGTTGTTGTCTTTAGTTCATGAGTAAGTTTTTGAATTAAATTATCTATTTTTATAGCAGTTAGAGGGTCCAATCCGGAATTTGGCTCATCACAGAATAAATATTTAGAATTATTTACTATAGCTCTAGCAATTCCAACTCTTTTTTTCATACCTCCACTTAACTCCGAAGGCATTTTATTATTTACATTTTCTAGTCCAACAAGTTTTAAACAATGGTTTACTCTTTTTAGTTTTTCATCTTTATTTAATTTACTTAAAATATTTAGTGGGAACATTACATTTTCTTCTACATTTTTTGAGTCAAATAAAGCTCCACCTTGGAATAACATACCAATTTCTCTTCTTAATTCCGTAATTAGTTTTTTAGAACCATTTGTGAAGTCTCTATCATTGAATAGAACATTTCCTTTATCTGGTTTTAAAAGGCCAACTAAACATTTTAATAGTACACTTTTTCCTGTTCCACTTGCACCAATAATTAGATTTGTTTTACCTTTTTCAAATCGTCCAGATATATTAAACAAGACTTGTTTTTTATTAAATGATTTATCTATATTCTTTATTTCAATCATATTATAACAAAATTTGTGCTAAAAGATAATCAGCAATTAAAATAGCAATGCAGCTTTTAGTTACAGCTTGGGTACTTGATTTTCCAACTTCTAAAGCACCTCCTTCAGTATAATAACCTTGAAAAGATGAAATAGATGCAACTAGAAAAGCAAAAACATATGATTTAATCAAAGCAAATGGAATATTAAAAGGGTTAAATTCATATCTTAATCCATAAATATATTCTGCTCCAGCTATAACTTCAGATATTGTTCCTGCAATATAACCTCCTAAAATTGCAAGAAATGCTGACATAACAACTAAAATTGGATACATTAAAATAGATGCAATTATTTTAGGCAAAACTAGGTATGAACTTGAATTGATTCCCATTACCTCAAGAGCATCTATTTGTTCCGTAATTCTCATTGTTCCAAGCTCTCCAGCTATATTTGATCCTACTTTTCCAGCAAAAACAATTGCAATTATTGTTGGGGATAATTCTAGTAATGTCATGTCTCTAACTACTAATGAAATTACATAATCAGGTATTAAAGGTCCTACAAGATTAAATGCCGTTTGTAATGTTGTTACAGCTCCCATAAATATCGAAACTATTGCTACTATAACTAAGCTTTCATATCCAATCTTAATGCATTCATTAATGGATAGGTTAAAATAAGTTTTAAATGACTCTCTTCTTTGAAAAAGTGAGAAAATAAAGATGATATATTTTCCAAAATTTTTCATTTATTTGATATATTTTTAAACAATGTTTTACAATTTCGTAAATAATTATCATAATTTAAATTAATGAAAAATAAATTGTTAGTAATTACTGGTGGATCTAAAGGAATTGGAAGATCAATTATTTTAAAGTTTGCAAAAATGAACTTTGATATAATTACTTGTTCGAGAAATTTAGATGATTTATCTAAGTTAAAAGAAGATGTAAATAAAGAATCTAAAACTGTTTCAGTTAATTTTATTCAGTCAGACCTTTCAAAAGAAAAAGAATGCCAAAATTTTATTGATTATGTTAAATCTTTTAAAAGAAATTTAGATTTATTAGTTAATAATGTAGGTATTTTTTCACCTGGAAAAATTTATAATGAGGATGAGGGTGTTTTGGAAAGAATGATCAATACCAATCTATATTCGAACTATTATATAAGTAGGGGTTTAATTCCATCTATGTTATCTAGAAAAAAAGGCCACATATTCAATATTTGCTCAATAGCTAGTAAAATTGCTTACAGTAATGGTGGATCATATTGTGTTTCGAAGTTTGCTTTATATGGTATGAGTTTATGATTAAGAGAAGAGTTGAAAGATAAAGGAATAAAAGTAACATCTGTTCTTCCAGGAGCAACATTAACATCTAGCTGGGATGGTTCAGAATTTGATAAAAATCGTTTTGTACAACCCAATGATATAGCAGAATCAATATTTTCTATTTATAATATGTCTAGTGGTTCCACTGTAGAAGAAATTATCATTAGACCTCAACTTGGTGATATTTAATTTTAAAAATTGATTAATATCTATAATAATTATCTATTCAATTATAAAAGAAGAAAATCTTTTCCTGTTTCTATTGGTGATTCTGTAATTGGAGGTGATAATCCTATTAGGATTCAATCAATGACTACTTCTGATACAATGAATACCAATGCAACAGTTGAAGAAGCAATAAGAATGATTAATTCCGGTTCGGAATATATAAGAATCACCGCTCCAAGTATCAATGAGGCAAAAAATTTAAGAAATATAAAAAACATATTGAAAAAAAAAGGTTTTGAAGTCCCTTTAATAGCAGACATTCATTTCACTCCAAATGCAGCGGAAATTGCTGCTCAAATAGTTGAAAAGGTTAGAATAAATCCTGGAAATTTTGCTGATAAAAAAAGTTTTAAAAATATAGAATATGATGATGATTCTTATCATGCTGAGATTGAAAGAATTTATGAAAGAGTTTCTCCACTAATTAAAATATGTAAAACTAATGGTACTGCTATGAGAATTGGAACTAATCATGGTTCTTTATCTGATAGAATAATGAGTAGATTTGGTGATACCCCATTAGGTATGGTAGAGTCAGCTTTAGAATATCTTAGAATATGTGAAGATCATAATTTTTATAATATTGTTTTATCAATGAAAGCAAGTAATCCTCTAGTAATGGTCCATGCTTATAGACTGCTTGTTGAAAAAATGGATAATTCGAATTTAAAAAACTATCCGCTTCATTTGGGTGTTACTGAAGCTGGAGAAGGAGAGGACGGAAGAATTAAATCTGCTATAGGTATTGGAACACTACTTGATGAGGGAATAGGTGATACTGTAAGAGTTTCGCTTACTGAACCTCCAGAATTTGAACCTCCAATAGCAAAAATTTTGGTTGATAGGTATAAAACCAGGAAAAACCACAAAAAGATAAAAGTTCCAAAAAATATTGTTTTTTCACCATTTCAATATGAAAAAAGAGAATCAAAAAGAATTCAAAATATTGGAGGAGAAAATGTGCCTATTGTAATTTCTGATTTGTCAAAAATTGAAAAGTTAACTAATACCAATTTAAATAAGTTAGGTATATTATTTGATAGCAATAAAAAATCTTTTACGAAGATAGATACATCTCCAGACTATTTATATTTAGGGAGTAATAAATCAAGTTTAATTCATTTTGAGTATAATGTCATTTATGATTATAATACTTGGAAGGAATTGGATAATAGAAAATCATGTTATCCTTTAATTAATATTTTTGATTTTGATAATATAGATAATGAGTATTCCGATAAGATAAATTTTCTAAAATTAAAAACGGGTGATTTAAAATTTTTAAAACAATTAAAACTACCCAAAAATTTTGTATTAATTATAGAGTCAAAAAATGAACATTTTATGCCTGATATTCGTTCATTTTTTATGAAAATTATTGATTTAGATAATCCTGTAATTATTTATAATAATTATGAAAATATATCATATGATAACACCATAGTTTATTCATCAACTGATATTGGTGGTTTGTTTCTTCAAGGATTTGGAGATGGAATATTTGTTTCTTCAAATCAAAATCAAATTGATGAGCTTGCAAAAATTAATTTTTTATGCTTTAAAATATTACAAGGCTCTAGGGTCAGAGTTACATCTACAGATTTTATTTCTTGTCCTTCATGTGGAAGAACTTTATTTGATTTACAAGAAACTACTAAAAATATAAGAAGCAGAACGGATCACCTAAAAGGATTGAAAATTGGAATAATGGGTTGTATTGTAAATGGTCCTGGTGAAATGGCAGATGCAGACTATGGATATGTTGGATCTGGTAAAGACAAAATTACACTTTATAGAGGAAAAGAAGTTGTTAAACGTTCAGTTCATTATAAAGATGGTGTCGATGAACTTATTGAATTAATTAAAGAAGATGGAAATTGGACAGAACCTAAATAAATAGTTATGAGTAAAAAGAAAAAAATATCTTATTATTTTGATTTTTCTGAAGTAGCAAATTATTTTTTCAGAAAAAAAGACCCTAATAGAAAAACAAACTTTAGTATTAAAGCAATGCATACTGTTAATAAAATATCTATTATTATGTTTTTATTAGGTGTTTTATTTATAATCCTGAGAAGATTAATCTAGTGATAAGATTTTTATTTTTTTTAATTTTATTTTCATGTTCCTATAACAAAGACCTTGAAAATAATATTTCATATCTTGCGTTAGGAGATTCTTATACCATTGGAGAATCTGTCAATTATTTATATTCTTATCCTATTCAATTAAAAAATAAATTAAATTTTGAAGAAAAAATTATAGATAAAGTAACTGTAGTTGCAAAGACAGGTTGGACAACTGATGAATTACTCGATTCATTAAATTTATTAGGAATCAAAGAAAAATATGACTTAGTTTCTCTTTTAATAGGAGTAAATAATCAGTATCGAGGTTATGATATTTCAAATTATAGTATAGATTTTGAAAAGCTATTAATTAAAGCAATAGGATATTCAAAGAATAAAAACAATGTTTTTGTACTATCAATACCTGATTATGGCGTTACGTCATTTATTAGTACTGAAGAAGAGAAAAAAAATATATATAATGAGATAAATTCTTATAATTCTATTAATAAAATGATTTCAAAAAAATATAATATAATGTATTTTGATATTACAGAAATTTCAAGATTAGCTGAATTTGATACAAGTCTAATTGCTTTTGATAATTTGCATCCTTCTAGAAAAATGTATAACCTATGGGTTGAAAAGATCAATCAACCAGTTTTTAATAAAATAATTAAAAAATTAACAAACTAAACTTATTATTTTATTTGGGATAATTATAACTTTTTTAATCTTACTTTCTTTAACCCATTTTGATACAGTTTCATTTTTCATTACTAGTTTTTCAATTTCTTGTTTTTTAAGATTAAGAGAAAATTTTTGCTTAGTCCTTAATTTTCCATTTATCATAATAGGATATTCATATTCATTTTCAATAAGATAATCAGAATTATATTCTGGATATATTTCTTTGGTTATAGATTCTTTATTTCCAATTTTTTTCCATAATTCTTCACAAATATGAGGTGCAAAAGGAGAACAAATTATAATTATAGGTTTAAGTATTTCTTTTTTATTGCACTTTAACTTTGATAACTCATTGATTGTTATCATTAATTGACTAATACAAGTATTAAGAGATAGCCTTTCAATATCTTGTTCTATTTTTTTAATAGCATTATGTAAAATTTTTAATTCTTGATTGTTTGCTTTTTCTTCACTTACTTCAAAATTTTTATTAATATGAAATAGACTCCAAAATTTATTTAAAAATTTAAATACTCCTTCAATTCCGTTAGTATTCCATGGTTTAGATTGCTCAATTGGACCTAAAAACATTTCATACATTCTAAGTGTATCTGCGCCATATTTTTTAATGATTTTATCTGGATTTACAACATTACTTTTTGATTTTGACATCTTTTCAACTTCAGATCCACATATATATTTATTTTTTTCTAGAACAAATTCAGAATTTTCTAATTCTTTCGATGAGTTTTTAAATTTATTTATATTTAATTCATCATTTTCAACAAAATCTACATCTACATGTAATCTTGTGTACTTATATTTATTTCTTAAATTATAAGATACATATTTATTAGTTCCTTTAATTCTATATACAAAATTAGATCTTCCAAGTATCATTCCTTGATTAACTAATTTTTTAAAAGGTTCTTTTGTATTAACATAATCCAAATCATATAATACCTTATGCCAAAATCTAGAATATAACAAATGCAGAACAGCATGTTCAGCTCCACCAATATATAAATCAACTGGCATCCAATATTTAATTTTTTTCTTTTGAGCAAAAACCTCATCATTATTTGGGTCTAAATACCTTAGGTAGTACCAACATGAACCTGCCCATTGAGGCATAGTATTTGATTCTCTTGTATATTTTTTACCTTTTATTTTAATTGATATCCATTTTTTATTTCTAGCTAATGGAGATGATCCATCATCAGTTGGTAAATAACTATTAACAGGTGGTAATTTTAAAGGTAAATCATTTTCTTTTAAAGCTATTCTTTCATCACCTGAATGTAAAATAGGTATGGGTTCACCCCAATATCTTTGTCTAGTAAATATCCAATCTCTAAGTTTATAATTTATTGTTTTTTTACCTTGACCTATCTCTTTTAATTTATCACAAACAATATTTTTGAAATCATTATTATCAATTCCATTGAATTCACCTGAATTTATGATTTTCCCATTTCCAGTATAACATTTTTCATCATTTTTACTTTCAATTACTTTAGTTATTTTTAGATTAAATTTTTTTGCAAACTGAAAATCTCTTTCATCATGGGCAGGGACTGCCATTATTGCACCAGTACCATAACTTGACAAAACATAATCAGATATCCATATAGGAATTTTTTTATTTGAAATAGGGTTTAAAGCATAATTTCCTATAAAAATACCAGTTTTGTTTTTTTCATTTTCTTGTCTTTCAAGTTCACTTTTTGATAAAGTTTTATTTATATAATCTTTAACTAATTTGCTTTTGTCATTAGAAACTATCTTTGGAATAAGTTTATGTTCTGGTGCAAGAACCAAATATGTAGCACCAAAAATTGTATCAGGTCTGGTAGTAAAAACTTTAATTGATTTATCATTGTTAATTTTAAATGAGATTTCAGCTCCTTCAGATTTTCCTATCCAATTTTTTTGAGAAATCTTGATTGATTCAGGCCATTCTAAATTTTTAAGATCATTTAAAAGTCTTTCTGAATATTCGGTTATTCTCATTACCCATTGTTTCATTGGTTTTCTTATAACAGGAAAACCACCTCTTTCACTTAGGCCTCCAATTACTTCTTCATTAGAAAGAACTGTTCCTAGTTCTTCACACCAATTAACATTTATTTCATCAATATAAGCTAGTCTTTTTGAATCAATAAAGTCATTTTTCTGTTTTAAATTTAAATTTTTTGGTATTGATAGCTTTATAATTGGTAAAGCCTTATTTTTTTCTTTATCAAAATAACTGTTATACAATTTTAAAAATATCCATTGAGTCCATTTATAATACTTACTATCACTAGTTCTAACTTCTCTGTCCCAATCAAAAGATAATCCAATTGTATTAAGTTGTTTTTTGAAAATATCAATATTTTCTTTAGTTGTCTCTTTTGGATGTTTACCTGTTTTAATTGCATATTGTTCTGCAGGTAGACCAAAAGAATCAAATCCCATTGGATGTAGGACATTAAATCCTTTTAATTTTTTATATCTTGAAATAATATCGGATGCAATATATCCTAAAGGATGACCTACATGTAGACCAGAACCAGATGGATATGGAAACATATCCATAATATAGTATTTGGGCTTATTATTTATTTTAGTTTTATATGATTTATTTTTTAACCAAAATTTTTGCCAATTGCTTTCTATTTTAGAGAAATCGTATTGCATAATATTCAAACAAAAATACTATTAAATTATCATTATTATCGATTTTATTTCTTTCTAAATACAAGTGAAATAGGAACTCCTTCAAATGAAAATTTTTCTCTTATTTTATTTAATAGGTATCTTTTATAAGGTTCTTTAATATATTGTGGGAGATTACAAAAAAAAGCAATCGTTGGTGTATTAGTTGGCAATTGCGTTATATATTTAATTTTAATATGTTTCCCTTTTTTTGCAGGAGGTGGGTATTTTTTAATTTCCGGTAGAATAGTATTATTTAGTTTAGATGTGCTAATTCTTTGCTTTCTATTTTCATAAACTTCTTGACAGATATTTAATAATTTATGAATTCTTTGCTTTTTTACAACTGAAGTAAATATGATAGGAACGTAGTTAAGAGGTTGAATTTTATTATTAATTTTTTCTTCTAATAATTTAGATGTATTATTTTCTTTTTTTATTAAATCCCATTTATTGATCATTAAAATAATACCTTTTTTGTATTTAGTTGCGAGACTTAAAATATTCATATCTTGACTTTCAAAGCCTTGATTAGCATCGATCATTATAATACATAAATCACTATTTTCTATAGCTTGAATAGATCTCATTACTGAGTAAAATTCAATATTTTCTTTTACTTTAGCTTTTTTTCTTATACCAGCTGTATCAGTAAGAATAAATTCATTATTAAATAGTTTGTAAATAGAATCTATAGAGTCTCTTGTTGTTCCTGAAATATTAGTTACTATATTTCTTTCTTCCCCAAGTAATAAATTAATAAGTGATGATTTACCAACATTTGGTCTTCCTATAATTGCAATTCTTGGTATTTTATTTTCTTGAAGTTTATTTGAATTATCATCTAAATTCTTAATAACTAAATCAAGTAATTCTCCGGTTCCAGATCCGCTTTGAGATGAAATTGGCATTAATTCTGATTCTTTGAATCCTAATTCAAAAAACTCATTAGAATTTAATGAAATTTTATAATTGTCAGCTTTATTGACAACAATAATTGTTTTTTTGTTTAATACTCTAATTATTTTTGAAAAATCTATATCTAAGTTAGTTAAACCATCTTTACAGTCTACCATGAAAAGAATAATTGAAGCTTCATTTAATGCTAGAATAACTTGATCCTTTATTTTTTTTTCAAAAATATCTTTACTGTCTTCTACATAACCACCTGTATCAATAACTGTAAAACTCTTTCCATTCCATTCCGAAATGCCATAATGTCTATCTCTTGTAACACCACTTTCATCATCTATAATAGCTTTTCTTTTTTCAACTAATCTATTGAAAAGAGTAGATTTACCAACATTTGGTCTTCCTACAATAGCTACTATGTTACTCATCTTTTAATGAATTAGAAATATTAATGAAATAAATACGAAATTAATTAATTGATATTAAATCAATATCAATGTTTTTGATTTCATTATTGAGATTTTTTAATTTTTCTTTTTTAATTAAATCCCATTTTTTCAGTTCCTGATTTATTTTTTCAATTAATTCATTTTTAACTTCAATCATTTGATCTGTTGGTTTATAATTCCCGTTTCCTGCAACACTAGATAAATGAGCTAATTTGTTATTTAATTTAATTGGATAGTTTAGAGGATCTTGTCTACTTTTATTTTTTGTTTGATATAATTCGTTTTCGATAATTTTTATTTCATCAATTAAATTTTTCATTTTGGTAATAATTTCTTCATTATTTTCAATTTTACTTTTAAAAGTATTTATTTGACTTATTACAAGTCTCATATCAGAAATAGATTGATGAATTTCAGATATCTTATCTCTAATTTCAATTAAAAAATTAAACTGATCTTTTAAATCATCAATTGTTGATTTACTTCTTTCATCCTTTAAAATAAAAAATTCGGTTTCTTTAGATTTTCCATTTATTGAAAGCTTTGCAAAATACTTACCTGGAATTGCTTTTGGTCCTGATAAACTTGCGGCCCACATAATTAATCCATCAAAACCTTTTGCATTATTATATCTCATATTCCAAACAAACGAATTTGAACCATTGTTAACTTTTAAAGTATTTTCTTTTGAAAAACTCGAAAATACTTTTATAGTTTTTTTATTAGAGTCCATAAACTCAAGAGTAACCCTTAACGAGTCTTTCCATACCTTAGTTGAATCAATATTAAAAAAAACTTTCACTCCATTGTGATGATTAATTCCATTTTTTGATGAATTTGTTCTCCAACTTGGATATCCCATTCTGTAAGAGTCAATAGGTTTAAAAATATGAAAATCAGATCTTAAAACATCATAATTTAGTTGGTGAAGAGGTGTTAAATCATCTATTAACCAAACTGATCTTCCTTGAGTAGCAGCAATTAAATTATTATTTTTAATTGTTAAGTCTGTAATTGGAACTAAAGGTAGATTGTGTTGAAACGAGTTCCAACTTTTTCCATCATCAAATGAAATATATACACCAGATTCAGTTCCAGCATAAAGTAAACCTTTTCTTTTTGGATCTGCCCTTAGTACTCTAGTAAAATGATTTTTTTGTATTCCAAAATCAATTTTTTCCCAACTTTTTCCATAATCTTTTGTTTTATACAAATATGGTTCATAATCACCAGTTTTATAAAGTGTTCCCGCAACATAAAGTCCACCTTTTACAAAAGGATCAGGATCAACACTATTCCACATTATATGGGTTGGAGAGTTTTTTGGTGTAACATTTTCCCAATTATTTCCGCTATCTTTTGATATATGAATAAGGCCATCATCTGATGCTGCCCATAATAAACCTTCTTCATATGGTGATTCACATGCTGCAAATATTGTGGCATAGTATTCAACGGCTGTATTATCTTTTGTGATTGGACCTCCAGAAGGACCTAGCTTTTCTTTTTCATTTCTAGTTAAATCAGGGCTAATTACTTCCCATGTTTGACCTTCATTAGTTGTTTGATGGAAATGATTTGATGTAGTATATAATTTTTCTTTATTATGAGGAGAAAAAAATATTGGGAAATTCCATTGAAATCTATATTTCATATCTTCAGCTCCATGACCCATTGGGTTATTTGGCCAAACATTTATTGATCTAGATTCTCCGGTTTCGTGATTTAATCTGGTTAGATACCCTCCGTAACTACCTCCGTAGACTATTTTTGGATTTAGTGGATCGGCAGCTAAATGTGCACTTTCTCCTCCCGCAGAAGATTTCCAATCTTTTTCTGATATTCCACCTCTGTTTACTCTGTGCGGTATTCTTTGAGTACTATTATCTTGTTGAGCAACTAAAATATTATAAGGAAAACTATTATCAGTAGCTACCCTATAATATTGTGCAGTGGGTTGATTCATATAAGTACTCCAATTTTTTGCATCGTCATAACTTACTTGAGCACCTCCATCATCTGCTACTATCATTCGTTTATTATTTAGAGGGTCAATCCATAGATCATGATGATCCCCGTGAGGTGTAGCGTAACTTTTAAATGTTTTACCTCCGTCTTCTGATCTCCAGAATTGAACATTCATAACATATATTCTATCTTCAAGTTTTGTATCTGCATAAATTCTAGTGTAATACCAAGCTCTCTGTCTAAGATTTCTATCTTTATTTATTAGCTTCCATGATTTTCCAGCATCAAGTGATTTAAAAAGACCACCATTTTTATTTTCTATCAATGCATAAACTATATCTGGATTAACTGGTGAAACAGCAATACCTATTTTGCCTAATATTCCTTTTGGTAGGCCATCGTTATTTGATATATTTTTCCATGTATTTCCTTCATCTGTTGATTTCCATAGATTGGATCCATTACCTCCACTTTCAAGACTAAATGGAGTTCTTCTAATATTCCAAGTTGACGCATAAATAACTCTTGGATTTCCAGGATCAAAAATAATATCATTTCCACCAGACCTTTCGTTTACATATAAAACTTTTTTCCAATTTTTTCCACCATCCGATGTTTTATATATTCCTCTTTCTTTTGAGTTTTTAAATAAATCTCCAATTACAGCTATTAATACAACATCAGGATTTTTTGGATGAATAATAATTCTTCCAACTTGAACTTGATCAATATTTAAATTTAATTTTTTCCAGGTTTTTCCCGCATCATAAGATTTCCAAAAACCACCATATCCGGGCGAAACATTTCCTCTAACAGTTTCTTCTCCTGTACCAACATAAATAATGTTTGGATCGGACATACTAACGGAAACTGCACCTATTGAACCACCAAAATACCCATCGGATATATTTTTCCAAGATTGACCACCATCTTTAGTTTTCCAAACACCACCACCTGTAGCTCCAAAATAATAAGTGTCTGATTGACCAATAACGCCAGCTACACTAGATGCTCTACCACCTCTGAAAGGGCCTATTGATCTCCATTCAATACTTTTTGGTACTTCAATAGATACTAAAGAATTTGATGCTTTATTTTTCTTTTCTTTTTGGCTAAATGTAATTAGTGGAAAAGCTATTAATAATAATAAAATTGGGAAGATTTGATTTATTGTTTTCATATTATAAAAATAATAAAATTAATTTTTTAAACTATTTTTTAATAGTTTATTGTCTAATATAGAATAAATCTCAAACTCTTTTCTATAATCATAATATAGTATTGAAATTAATTGATCACTTAGAAGATTAATTTTAGAAATTGAATTATTTTTAAAATTAAATATTGAAATAATTTTTTTTGATTTATTTATTATTGATAACATTTCATTATTTCCTCCAAAATAATAGTATTGATAATATAAACCTTTTGTTTCTAACAAGTCATATTTAAACTGCACTTCATTTTTTTCAAGGAAATAAATTGATGACTCATCACTAACAACTATTTTATAATTTTTTTTTGTTGGATCAATTAATAAATTAAATTTTGAATTTACCGAGGGTCTATAAAGTTGGTTTTCTTCAATTATATCTCCATTCATATTTACTTTAATAATTTTTCCATTAGTTAATAAAACTGTAATTAAAGATTTTTTTGAAGTTGATTTTTGATCTATGAATATATTGCTATTAATATTTGTGTTAAAATTTATTGGAAATCCAGGATAATTTTTTCCTTTTCGATTTAGTACGTTAAGTACTCCTTTTTCTTCAGTAACAATTATATAATCTTTATTTGATATTCTTACATGAAAAGGCGACTCACTTAGAGGACTAAATTTTAAAGGGTTCCATCCATTAAGATTTTTTCCAGTTTTATCTTTTAAAAAAACATTTCCTTTTATATCACTTAAAATAATTCTATAATTTTTTGATTTATTATAATCAATTATATTGAAATGTTCTAATTCAAAATTTGAAGGGTTATTTATTGGATATTCTATTAATTTATTACCATTTCTATCATATGAATGTAACATGTTTTTAGTTGAAAAAATTATTTGTTTTTTATTGTTTTTATAATAATCAATTTGATAAATCAAACTATTAATTTTTGATGATATTGAATCAACCCAAATTTTATTAAAATCAGATGAGATTTGATATAATTTATTAGAATTATCTTGCATGATTATTTCTATAGAATTATCTAAATGATTTTTTATAAGATAAGGTTTTGTGGTAATTTTTTCATCGATTTCTATCTGGTTATCTACTTTTAGATTAGAGGTTTGTTTTGGATCTTCATTAGAAAATTCAGATTTATTTAAAACTATACTGGTGTAATATTTATCATCTAATTTTGTGAGTTGAACAGATAAAAAATTAAAGTCTTTAAATATTTCAATAATATTATCTTTGAAATTGTATTCAACCTTTGATAAAAAATAAATTAGTGTTTTAGAGATATTTATAAAAAAATCAACGTTTGATTGATTATTTAAATTTGATAATAAATTATTATAGAAAATAGATTTAGTCCAAATCTCTTGAGACTCTAATTTTTTTAAATATTCATTTATGTTTAATAGTGAACTTGAAATTATTATATAATTATCAACATTTGTGAAAAAAAAATCATCTTCTATTTTATTTTTTAAAAATTTTTTAAATAAAAAATTTTTATTTGATCGATAAATTATTTTATCATTAGAATTAAAATTATATTTTTCAATACTATCATTATTTTCATTTATATAATATTTATTAAACTCATCAATGTTTTTAGATCTTAAAATGATAAGATCATTCTCTTTATCTTTAAGATTACTTTCTAATTTTATTAGAATTAATTCATTATCTATATTTTCTATTATTTCCTCTTGATAATTTTCAAGAGTATCCTCTTCATTTATTAGCAAACTCTTCCATTTATTTCTATTATTATCAAAAGATAATCGGTATAACCAAAGACAATTATTAGGTATATATTCCAAATAGTTTGATTCTCTAATATTTTTGTTATTTAATAAATAAGCTATTTTGTTATTTGAATTATTTAATGAAAATCCATTAAAAAAAAATTTATTTTTATTTATTGAAAAATCTAAAAATGTTTCATCTAGGTGATTACTAAAATCTTTAAAGCTAAATTTATTTTCTTGAATAAAAACCCCTAAAAAGTCTTCAATTTTATTTGAGTTGACATAGATGTTTCCAAAATCATTTTGTGTTTTGATGAACTCAAATAGTTTTTGGTGGGATTCTCTAAAACTATTCTTAGATTCACTTATTGATCTTATAACATCCTCAATTAATACAGAAGAATAACTACCAATAAAAAAATTATTAATGAATAGAAATGTAAAAACTTTATCATCAAAACTTACATCAAATATTTCATGATTATTATAAATTCTATTTTGGATATTGAATTTATTTTCTCTTAACTTATCAATTAAATTATTTTTATCAACAATAGAAATATCTAAATAAAAAATTACATCAAAATTTGATTTTGATGTTATATGAAATGATGTTATTAGTTTATTATTTAAAGAAAGTTTTTCAATATTATTATTAAGTACGTTATCAATAAATTTTATTTTTTGAGCTATACTTTTTACTAAAAAAGTTGAATCATAATTTTTTAGATTTTTTATCTTTTTATATTTATTAATAGGATCATTTATTTCATGAATAATAATTGCAGATTTAGGCACTAAATTAATAGCATCTTTAATTTCTTTTTTTTCTATAAAATATTTGTATACAATGAGAAAAGTTAGGGATAATAAAAAAATAAAAATTAAGACATTTTTCATTTATTTTATTTTTTTTAAAAATTTGATAGTTTGTGATAGGTGCTCATAAATATTAATTTGTGAGTTAATAATTTTTAATAAAATTCCATTTCTATTAAATATATAGGTTACTCTTCCTGGCAATAAACCAAAAAAACTTTTTGGTACTCCAAATAATTTTTTAACATTATTTTCATAGTCACTTAATAAGTCATATGTCACATTAAATTTTTTAGAAAAGTTTTTATGTGATTTTACTGAGTCTGAGCTAATTCCAACTACGTTAGAATTATATTTTTTTATTTCACTGTAATTATCTCTAAAATTACATACTTCCATTGTACATCCAGGAGTGTCATCTTTAGGATAAAAGAAAACAACTAAATTTTTTCCATAAAAATTTTTAATATTTACTTCTTTACCGTATTGATTTTTAAGGATAAAATACGGTAATTTATCATTTAATTTTAAAGACATTTAATAAAAAATTATATTTTAAAATTAAGCTAATCAAAACAAATTATATTATTTATACTTGTATAAATTAATTCATTTATGAAGCAATATCATGATTTACTAAAACATATTTTAAAAAATGGCAAAAAAAAATCTGATAGAACTGGTACAGGAACTTTAAGCGTTTTTGGTTATCAAATGCGATTTGATTTAACCAAAGGTTTTCCATGTTTAACGACAAAAAAACTTCACCTTAGATCTATTATTTATGAATTATTATGGTTTTTAAAAGGTGAATCAAATATTAAATATTTGAAAGATAACAAGGTTCGAATTTGGGATGAGTGGGCAGATGAAAAAGGTGATCTTGGGCCAGTTTATGGTGTCCAATGGAGAAAATGGGAAGATAAAAATGGAAATTTATTGGATCAGATTAAAAATTTAATTTTTGATATTAAAAATAATCCTTATTCTAGAAGACATATAGTTAGTGCTTGGAATGTAGGTGATTTAAATAATATGGCTTTGCCTCCATGCCATACCATGTTTCAATTTTATGTTAATGAAAATAAATTATCTTGCCAATTATATCAAAGGAGTGCAGATGTATTTTTAGGAGTACCTTTTAATATAGCTTCTTATGCATTGTTAACAATGATGATATCTCATGTTTGTGGACTTAAATATGGTGACTTTGTTCATACGTTTGGAGATGTACACCTGTATTTAAATCATTTAGATCAAGCTAAATTACAATTAACTAGAAAACCATATCTTTTGCCTGAAATGAAAATAAATAAAAAGGTAAGTAATATATTTTCATTTCAATATGATGATTTTAAATTGATTGATTATAAATTTCACCCACATATTAAAGCTAAAGTTTCAGTATAATTAATTAGCTTTGCTGAAAATTGTCTAAAAGCGATTTTATATAATCTATGAAGATTAAACTGTATTTTATTTCTACATTTTTTTTACTTTCAAGTATTTGTTTAAAAGCTCAAAATACTGATGATATTATTACCTTATCTTTTGAACAATGTATAGAAATAGCTTTAGAGAATAATCTACAATTAAAACAAAGTGAATTAAATCTTAAAAATCAAAAGATTAATTTATTACAATCAAAACTAAATCAGTTACCCTCATTGAATTTATCTGGTAATTATGGAAACAATTGGGGGAGATCTATTGATCCAACAACTAATCAATTTACTACTAGTGAATCTTATAATTCTGGTATTGGAGGCTTTTCTCAATTTCAAATATTTAATGGTTTTCAAATTAGAAATTCAATAAAAAAATCAAGAAATGATTTAGAAAAAAGTTCTTATGATTTAGAAAAAGCAAGAAACGATTTGAGTTTAAATGTTGTTAATTTATTCCTCACTGTTTTATTTAGTATGGAACAAGTATCAAATGCTCAAAATCAGTTAGAATCTACAAGTGAACAATTAATTAGAACAACTAAGTTAGTAGATGCTGGTTCATTACCTATTATAAATAAATTAAACATTGAAGCTCAATTGGCTGGTGATGAATTAAACTTAGTCCAACAAGAAAATAATTATAAATTATCAATATTAAGATTGAAGCAAATAATGCTAATTGATTCAGATGTTGAATTAGAAATTATAAAACCAAATATTGATTTTAATCCAAATATTTTTATTGGATCAAACCCTATTGACATATATAAATCATCTTTAGATGTTTTGCCTGAAATTAAAAGTCTTGATTTGAGTATGAAAAGTGCTGATTATGATTTGAAGATTTCTAGAAGTGGAAGATTTCCATCAGTCAGTGCAAGCACTAATATTTCTACAAATTATTCAAGCTTTGCTGATAGACAAAGAAATTTTTATGTTAAAGATCAATTTGACTCAAAAACTATTCCAATTGGTTTTTTAACTAATGATCCTTCTCAAACAGTTTCATCAGTTACATCAGTTCCTGTAATATCTGGCTCTGATAATAATTTTACCCTACTTGAACAATGGAAAGATTATTTGAGTAAGCGATTAACTTTGTCAATTAGTATACCATTATTTAATGGATTTCAAGTATCATCAAATATTCAACGAGCAAAAGTAAATAGGAGACTTACTGAATTAAATATTTTAGAATCAAAAAATCAATTAAGACAAAGCATAGAAACAGCTTATAATGATGCTGTTGCTGCTTCGAAAACTTTTATTGCATCTAAAAAACAAGTAGAAGCTTTAGAAGAATCTTTTAGAGTTATTAAAACTCAATATAATCTTGGTGTAGTAAACTTTACTGAATATCAAGTTTCTAATAATAATTTGGTTAATGCAAAAAGTGATATGCTTAGGTCAAAATATGATTATATTGTTAAATTAAAAATATTAGATTTTTACGAAGGGAAACCCTTAACTTTTTAAAATATGAAAAATAAAAAATTACTTATTATTCTTGGATCTTGTATAATTGGGACTATTATATTCATTTTGATAGCTAAGTCGAGAGGTTGGATAGGTGGCGAAGATGCTATAGTGGTAGAATTATCTGATATAAAACGTGGTAAAATTGTTGAGTTAGTTACAGCATCTGGTTCAATTCAACCAGAAGTTGAAGTAAATATTAGTCCGGAAGTTCCTGGTGAAATTATTGAACTCAATATTATGGAAGGTGATTCTGTTAAGGAAGGGGATTTATTAGTTCAAATTAGACCAGATAATTATATAAATGCTTTAGAAAGAGCTAAGGCAACTTATAATCAACAATTAGCTAATTATTCTAGTGCAAAATCAAGTCTTGCTAGAGCAGAAGCTCAATTTCTCAAGACAGAATTAGAATACAATAGACAAAAAAAATTATATGAACAAAAAGTTATTTCTGATTCTGACTATGAAGTTGCTTTAACAAATTATAAAATTTCTGTGCAGGATTTAGAATCTAGCAAACAAAGTGTTAAAGCAAGTCAATATGTTGTTAAAAGTGCTTCAGCCTCAGTTGATGATGCCGAAGAAAATCTAAGTAAAACTAGTATATTAGCTCCTATGAATGGAACAGTTTCTAAACTAAGTGTTGAGCTTGGAGAAAGAGTTGTTGGTACATCTCAGATGGCTGGTACAGAATTATTAAGAGTTGCTGATTTAAATAAAATGGAAGTGAAAGTTGATGTTAATGAAAATGATATTGTGAGAGTAAGTCTAGGAGATGAAGTTGATATTGATGTCGATTCCTATATGAATCTTGATAAAAAATTTAAAGGAACAGTTACCGAGATTGCAAGTACTGCAAATCCAAAACCATCTGCTGATGCTGTGACCGAATTTGAAGTTAAAATAAGAATATTGAATGAATCATTTGTTGATCTTCAGAAAGATGGTATAACAAATCCTTTTAAACCTGGAATGACAGCTAGTGTTGAAATAATAACTCAGGTAAAAGATGATATTATAATAGTTCCTATCTCATCAGTTACAACAAGAAATAAAAAAGACTCTTTAGACAAAGAGTTAATTAAGCAAATTATTTTTATTCAAGAGAATGATAAAGTAAAAGAATTAGAGATTGAAACAGGTATTAGTGACTTTGAAAATATAGAAATATTATCGAATTTGAATGAAAATGATAAAATTATTAGTGGTCCATATATAGCGATTTCAAAAGATTTAAAGGATGGAAGTAAAATTGAAATAAAGGAAAAAAAGAAATCTAATAAATCAAAAGTAGAGGTTAACGTAACTAATTAATTAAATCTTTATAATTTAATTTTTTCTATAAAAAAATATTATTTGTAAATTTGAAGTCTTAATGTTTTAGTATGGACTTATTTAAAAAAATTTTAGAAAATAAAGGTCATTTGGGTGTTCATTCTGATATGGATGATAACTATTATATGTTTCCAAAATTAGAAGGTGATATAGGACCTTGGATGAAATTTAAAGGTAAAAAAGTATTAAATTGGAGTTTAAATAATTATTTGGGGTTAGCAAATCATCCTGAGGTTAGGAAAGTTGATTCAGAAGCATCTAAAGAATGGGGTTTAGGGTATCCAATGGGTGCAAGAATGATGTCTGGAAATTCTATTTATCATGAGAAATTAGAAAAAAATTTATCATTATTTGTAAAAAAAGAAGATTCTATTCTTTTAAATTATGGATATCAAGGTGTATTATCAATAATTGATTCTTTAGTTGACAGAAATGATGTTATAGTTTATGATGCAGATTGTCATGCATGTATAATTGATGGTCTAAGATTACATATTGGAAAGAGATTTGTATTTTCCCATAATGATATTGATAGTCTTGAGAAGCAATTAAAAAGAGCTGAAAATATTGTTTCTGAGTCTAAAGGAGGTATTTTAGTTATTACTGAGGGAGTA
Organism: Marinoscillum sp.; assembly: GCA_042095375.1. Taxonomy (GTDB): domain Bacteria; phylum Bacteroidota; class Bacteroidia; order Cytophagales; family MED-G16. Next base: position 53,393 of record JBELBJ010000001.1, on the reverse strand, counting down.
TTTGGTATGTTAGGTAATATGGGAAAACTTTCAGAAATTGTAAATTTAAAAAATCAATATGATTTTCGTTTATTAGTTGATGATGCTCATGGATTTGGTACGATGGGAGAGACTGGAGCTGGAGTTGGAGAACATCAAAATGTACAAGAAGATATAGATCTTTATTTTTCAACTTTTGCTAAATCAATGGCTAGTATTGGTGCTTTTGTATCTGGAAATAAAGATATTATTAATAATTTAAGGTATAAACTAAGGTCACAAATTTTTGCAAAATCCTTACCAATGCCTATAGTAATAGGAAATCTTAAGAGATTAGAACTTTTAATAGATAATCCTAGTTTTAGAACTAAACTTTGGGAAATAGTAGATAAAATTCAAATGGAGTTACAAAATAATGGTTTTGACATTGGAACTACTAAATCACCAGTTACTCCAATTATATTAAAAGGAGGTGTATATGAATGTACTAACTTAATTAAAGATTTAAGATCAAATCATGGAATTTTTTGTTCAGGTGTTATTTATCCTGTTGTTCCAAAAGGAGTAATTATGTTAAGAATTATTCCCACAGCCTCTCATACATTAGAAGATGTAGATTTAACAATTTCTGCTTTTAAAGAAGTAAAAAAGCAATTAGACTCAGGAATTTATAAAAAAATGGGTCAAAAAGGCTCAATTTTGTCTTAAAAAACCTAAAAAAACCCTTTCTATTTCTTTTTTTAATAACATTTTGAGTAAATTGTGTTAAATAATTACCAATTTTTAATAACTTAAATTTATATATTATGGGTAGATATGATGAATTAACTAATTTAGTTGAAGGTCTCGGTGGAGACTTCTCAAAGTTTTATGACAAAGGAAATAAAGCTGCTGGAACAAGAGTAAGAAAAGGAATGCAAGCTTTAAAGATTTGGGCTCAAGACGTAAGAAAGGAAGTCCAATCTAAAAAGAATGCTTCATAAGAAACGAAATTATAATTTTAAATTATAATTTTATTAATAGGGTAGTGATAATCACTGCCCTATTTTATTTTATCATTTTTAAATATTTAATTAGCTCAACCAATCTATATTCTAAATCAAATTCATTTTTTGATTTAATAATAAAATCAAATAGTGTTTTCTCATTTTTAAATCCTATCCTACATTTAGCTAATGATCGAATCAATATATTTTTAACTTCTTCATTAAGATTTAAATCTATATAAATTAGATAATCATACGGATGGTAAATTAAATTATTTGCATTTTTACTTTTCCATTTCCCCCAAAAACTTAAATCTTTTGTTTTAAAAGAATATAAATATCTATTTTCAGCATTAGTAAATTCAATTATTGGAAATAAATCTATTCTTTTATTATCCTTTTTAAAATTATTTAAAAATTTGTTAACAAATTTTTGTTTTATTTCAGATTCATAATAATAAACTATAGCTATAGATAAAGATTTTTTATAGCTAATAGATTTTCTATTTATTCTATGTTTTTTAGCCTCTAAATAATTTATTAAATTCAAAAAATAATTCATTGCAATAGTAAATTTTTAAAATCGTTTATGGAGATAATATTTGTTCCTAAGTTATCTGCTTTTGATTTTTTTGATGATCCAAAACTTTTCCCTAATATTAAAAAATCAGTATTTTTTGAAATACTAGAAGATATTTTACCCCCATATCTTTTAATAATATTTTTTAACTCATTTCTACTATAATCAGTAAATGTACCAGTGATAACAAATTTTATATCCTTTATTGATGAGTTAATATTGATATTTTTTTCACTATATAATTTAAGTCCATTTTTTTCAAGTTCAGAAATAATTGAAATGCTATCATTATCACTGAAAAAATCAGTAATACTTTCCGCTATTTTATTTCCAATTTCACTAATTTGAATAATATCATCATATTTTGCATTAATTAATTTTTCAATACTCTTAAAGTTTTCTGAGAGTACTTCAGCTGTTGATTTTCCTACATATCTTATTCCAAGACCAAAAAGAATGTTTGAATAACTGGAGTTTTTTGATTTAATAATACTGTTTAAAATATTTTGACAAGACTTTTCTTTTAAAGTTCTGATTTTTCTTTTTCCCTCTGAGTTTTTAAATTCTATTTTTAAATCGAAAAGGTCATCATAATTTAATTTATATAAGTCAGCAATATTTTTGATTAAGTTATTATTAATTAACCCTTTAATTGTTTCTGGACCTAAAAATTCAATATTCATTGCTTCTTTTCCTATAAAATGTTGGACTTTACCTACAATTTGAGGTAAGCAGTTCTTATGATTTCTGCAATAATAATTTACTTCATTCTTTATTTTTGAAATTGGAGAATTACAAGATGGACATTTACTTATAAATTTGATTGCCTTACTTTCATTTAATCTCCTATCAATCTTTACTCCTGTTATTTTAGGTATAATTTCTCCACCTTTTTCAATAGTTATAGTGTCACCAATTCTTAAATCGAGTCTTTTTATTTCATTGAAATTATGTAATGAAGCTTTTCTTATTATTGAACCACTTAGCTTAATTGGTTTAAGTTGTGCTACAGGTGTAATTGCTCCAGTTCTTCCTACTTGATAAGTTATATCTTCTAGAGATGTTTCAGTACTTTCTGATTTATATTTATAAGCAATTGCCCACCTAGGATTTTTACTTGTAAAACCAAGTTCTTTTTGTTGATTTAAATTATTAACCTTAATAACAATTCCATCAGTTTCTACATCAAGATTTTCTCTTTTATTCTCCCAAAATTTTATATAGGAGATAACCTCCTTAATATTATTACATTTTTTATAAGAATCAGGGACATTAAAATTTAAATTTTTTAATGTTTTTAGAGCTTCATTATGATTATTTACTGATTCAAATTTACTATTTAATGAGTACACAAAACAATCTAATTTTCTTTTAGCAACTTCAGAGGAATCTTGAAGTTTTAAGCTTCCAGAGGCAGCATTTCTAGCATTAGCAAATAATGTATCATTATTATTTTTTTTATAATTATTTAATTTTTTAAAATTTGATTTAGAAATAAATACTTCTCCTCTAACTTCCAAATAAATTGGGGCAATTGATGATAACTTTAACGGAATAGATCTAATTGTATATGCGTTTGTAGTAATATTATCTCCTTTTTTTCCATCACCTCTAGTTAATGCATACTTTAGTTTTCTATTTTCATAAATTAAACTTAAGGCAACACCATCATATTTTATTTCACATGTATAATCTATCTTTTGATTTGGTAAATTTTTTTTCATTCTTTTATCAAAATCAATCAGTTCTGATTCTGAGTATGTATTTGATAAAGAAAGCATTGGGTTTTCATGATTTTTTGTTTCAAATTTTTTTGTTATTGTACCTCCAATTCTTTGAGATGGAGAGTCATTTGTTTTGAATTCAGGATATTTTTTTTCGAGTTCAATTAAACAACTTAATTTTTTATCAAACTCTAAATCTGAAATTTCATTAATGTCTTCATTATAATAAAGATTATTATGATATTCTATTTCCGATTTTAAATCTTCAATTTTTTGTTTTACTATCTGATCTTTATTATTCATTTATTTGAAAAACATTCTAAGATTAATACTTAAATTTAGTAAATAAGCTAATTTCTTATTTAAGAATTTCTGTTTTTTTCTTGAATTTTTCTCATCAATTTTGTTGTAAGTGATCTTGGAATAAATCTATGAATCGTCGATAAAATTTTATTAATTATTCCAGGAATTGCAATTGTTTTTCCGTTCATCATAGCCTCATATCCATATTTTGCCACTTCTTCTGCTGTTGAAAAATTAAAATTTATTTTTTTTTCTTTACTAGATACTTTTTTTTGAAAATTTGTTTTTGTTTGGCCAGGACATAATACTGTGACAGATACCCCACTTCCTTTTAATTCATTAGAAATGGATTCTGAAAAATGAAGTATAAAAGCCTTTGTTGAATAATAAATTGACATTAAAGGTCCAGGTTGAAAAGCAGCAAGAGAGGCCATATTTAAAATTTTTCCTTTTTTTTTCTTAATCATATTATTTAAAAAAAGTTTTGTCAATTCAGTTGTGCACATAACGTGAACCATTATCATATTTCTTTCAATTTCCCAATTTGTATCCTTAAACTTTCCAAATAATCCAAATCCAGCATTATTAATTAGTATTTCAACATTTTTATTTTTTAACTCCTTAAAAATTTCTATTGATGAATCAGGATTTGAAAGATTTTTATGCATAAGAATAATTTTTCTATTATGTTTCAAATCAATCTTTGATTTTATATTATTCAATTCTTTTTTATCATTATCAATAATAACAACATTATACTTATCAATAAGTAATAATTTTACAAATTCGAAACCTAATCCACTAGCACCTCCAGTTACTATCGAAAATTTTTCCATCTCTTTTAAAAATTAGTTTTAGATATTATATCACATAACATTTCTATATTTTCTTTAGAATGAGTAGGAAAGTTAGCTATTCTTATTTGATAATTGTTCTTTCCATATCCTTTTCCTATAATTAGATTTTGTTTAATCAATTTTTTAATCAAATTATTAGAAATTTTATTTGTTTTAGCAACTTTTACTGTTTTAGATCTGATGTTTTCATTTTTAATTAGATGGGAAATTTGATTATGATTTTTTATTGTATAGTCAATAATTTTTGATTTATAATTTGTTTCATTAATAATATTTTTAATACCTTTTTTTAACATATCATTAATTACGTTTTTTAATAAATAGATACCTAAAACATTAGGAGTTTCTGGTGTTTGATTTTTTTTACCTAATTCATTAAGCTTTACTAAAGAATGATATGATCCTACAATTTCTTTTTTTTCAATTTTTTTAAAACATTTATCAATACATTGATTATTGTAGACCCAAACACCTAAACCTGAAGGTAACCCAAAACATTTTTGAACCGAGAAATAAAAAGTATCTACATTTTTTATTTCAAATGGTATTGCTGGGCTCCCACTAACACAATCTAGAGCTATTAGTGAGTTTTTAAATTTTAATCTTGCTTCTTTTATTTTATCATTAGGGCATGATATTCCTGTACTTGTCTCATTTAAGGTAATTGCTATTAATTCTTCATCTGAATATTTAATATTATAGTTATAAGGTTCATAATAAGATTCAATTATTTTAGAATTTATCTTATACTTTTTTGTATAATCAAAAAATTTTTTTGAGAATGATCCATTTACATAGTGGATTGATGACTTTATTATTAAGTTCTGAATAATTCTTTCCCATATTTCATTAGCTGAGGATGTAAATGCTATGTGGTAATTACTATTCAAATTGAATAATATCTTGATATTTTCAACGCATTCTTGATATAAAATTTTAAATATTTTACTTCTGTGCGAAATTGATAAAATATCTTTTTTTAATGCATTTTTTATGTGTTCTTCGACTGTAAAATATAGTTGTGATGGTCCAGGGGTAAAGTATATCTTATTTTTCATTTAATTGGTAAATTAATATAAAACTCTAAGTTTAATTGTACCATTTATGTCTTTTAATTTTTTAATTACTTTTTTATTATACTTTTTATTTATGTCGGTTATTACATATCCAATTTTGTCATTAGTTTTAAGATATTGGCCTAATATATTTACTTCAAATTCTGATAATATTTTATTTATTTTCAACATGACATTTGGAATATTTTTATGTATGTGTATAAATCTGTGAACATTTTTAAGTTCTGGTAAAACTAAAGAAGGGAAATTCACAGAATTTGATGTTGCTCCAGTGTTAATAAAATCTATAACTTTATTTGGCACAAATGCTCCAATATTTTTTTGTGCTTCTTTTGTACTACCTCCTATATGTGGTGTTAAGATTGTATTAGGTAAACCAATCAAAACTGATGAGAATTTTTGATTATTATTTTTTGGTTCTTTTGGAAATACATCTATAGCAGCTCCATGAATTTTACCTAATAAGATATTTTTTTTTAATTCATTTATATTAACAACATTTCCTCTACTATAGTTAATAAGAATAGTTCCTTTCTTCATAATTTCAAATTCATTTTTGTCAATAAGATCTGTGTTTTCTTTTTTACCATCAACATGAATTGAAATTATATTCGAAGCTTTAATTAGTTGATTAAGAGAATTATATTTTTTAGCATTTCCAAGTGAAAGTTTTTCTTTTTTATCGTAATAAATTACTTTCATCCCAATTGATTCAGCTATAGTTGAAAGTTGCGATCCAATATTACCGTAACCAACAATACCAAGCACTTTATTTCTTATTTCAAAACTATTATTTGAATTTTTTTTCCATATACCCTTTTGCATTTGATTATTTTTATCAACAATATTCCTAATTAAAAAAATAATTTGTCCTATAACTATTTCTACAACTGATCTTGTGTTACTATAAGGTGCATTGAAAACTATAATTCCTTTTTTTTTAGTGAATTCTAAATCGATTTGGTTTGTTCCTATACAAAATGCTCCTATAGCTAAAAGTCTTTTTGCACTAGATAAAATTTTTTTATTTAAAATTGTTTTAGACCTAATTCCAATAATAGATACATTCTTAATTTTTTCAATTAATTCTTTTTCGTTAAGACTTGAAGAAATCACCTCAACCTTATAACCTTCTTCTATAAATTTTTTTTTTGCAATTTCATCTACATTTTCTAATAGAAGAACATTGATTTTTTCTTTAGGATAGGAAAGTTTTTTATTCATTGCTATAATTATTTATAAAATCATCAAGCGATTTTAATAAAAAATCTCCTTTATCTAAAATTTTTTTTCTTTTTATGTTTTCAATAAATAAATAGAACTTATTTGCATAACCATATTTTTTAATTTCATAGTCAGTATAACCATCTCCAATAACAATAACATTACCATCTAATTTTAAATTTTTTATGATTTTCACTTTACCATTATTTTTACTTAGAGGATTATTTTTATCTATACCAATTATTTTATCATCTGTATCGTAAATGAATTTATTAGCAAAAATATTTTTTTTCTTTATTCCAAATTTTGAAACTACTGGATATATAAGTTCAAAAAAACCTCCAGAGACTATGAAGATTTTTTCATTATTTTCTTGAAAAAATTTTTTATTTTTTTTAAATGAATCTGTAATATTTTTATTTAGAGTGTCTATAACTAAATCTAAATCTTTTTTATTTGTATTTAAAAACTTGATTCTCTCTGTTAGAGATTTTTGAAATGATATTTCTCCATTCATTCCCATTTTAGTAAGATTTTGAATTTTAATTAATGAATCTCTATCACGAATAAAAGTAATTAAAAGTTCATCAAGTGATTCAATTTTAATGAAAGTGCTATCAAAATCTAATATTATATAGTCTTTCAAAATCTAAAATTTATGATTAATTATATTTAGATAATATCTTTTTCACAAGTTTATGCCTTAATACATCTTGTTCTTTTAGTTGAACAATTCCAATTCCTTCAGTATTATTGAATCTCTTTATTGCATCTACTAATCCAGATTCTTTTCTTGATTTTAAATCAATTTGAGTAATATCTCCTGTGATGATCATCTTTGAATTTTTACCCATTCTAGTTAAAAACATTTTTATTTGAGATGATACAGTATTTTGAGCTTCATCCAATAAGATGTAAGAATTCTTCAACGTTCTACCTCTCATATATGCAAGAGGAACAATTTCTATTATACCATTATCAATAAATTGTTTTATTTTCTTTTTTGGTAATATTTCATCCAATGAATCATAAATAGGCCTTAAATATGGATTAATTTTATCTTGTAGGTCACCTGGAAGAAAACCTAAATTCTCGCCAGCTTCAACTACAGGTCTAGTTATCACAATTTTTTCAATTATTTTTTCTTTTAATGCTTTTACAGCTAATACTACACTTAAAAATGTTTTACCAGTCCCTGCTGGTCCTATAACAAAAACAATATCATTGTGTGCGCAAGAATCAACAAATTTATTTTGATTTTTACTTAGCGCATTAATTCTTTTTCCTTTTGAACCATAATAAAGTAATTTTTTTTCATCATTAATTTTTCCATTTTTATGGATAGAATTGATGTCTTCTTCATTTATACTACCATAAATTTCATATTTTTTTATTAGTGATAGAATCAACTTTTGAATTTTGACGGTTTCAGAATTATTTCCTTTAATTACTATTTTATTTCCTCTAGATAATATTTTTGAATTAGGAAATATAGATTCTAAATATATGAAATTTTTGTTTTCAACACCTAAGAACTCAACAAGATCAATTTTATCTAAACTAATTGTTTTTTCAACCAATACTTTAATTTAACAATTTATTATTTTAATAGTTTATTTTTGAAATGCAAATTAAGTAATTTCAATATTTTATATGTCAATAATTACTATTATTTCTGATTTTGGATACACAGATCACTACGTTGCTGCTATGAAAGCTAGTATTTATAAATTAAACTCTAATTTGAATGTAGTAGATATAACTCATGATATAAAAAAATATAATATTTCTCATGCAGCTCATTCTATAAGAAATGTATATAAAGACTTTCCAGAAGGATCTATTCATATTATATGTGTAAAAGCAAGTGAGAAAAAAGAAAGGATTGTGGTTGTTAAAATTAATGAGCATTATTTTATTTCATATGATACAGGTATTTTTTCACTAATTGATTTGAAAGAAAACTACACAGCAGTGTCTGTTGATTATTCAATTTTATCCTCATTTCCTGAAAAATCAATTATGGGGCCAATAGCAGTTAAACTTGCTGCAAATAATGATATTTCCTCAATTGGAAAACCTGTTATGAATTTAAACAAAAGATTTTTTTTTACAGTCAATGTTTCAAATAATAATTTGAAGGGAAATATTTTAAGAATAGATCATTATGGAAACTTAATAACAAATATTCATTTAGATGATTTTAATAAAGTAAAAGATAAAACTTCTGAAAATTTTGAAATAATTATCGGTATAGAGAAATTAACTGAAATTAATAAAACCTATTCTGATGTTGATGTAGGTGAACTTTTTGCTTTATTTGATTCTAATAAATTTTTAGAAATTGGGATGAACCTTGGTAATGCATCAAAATTATTAGGAATGAAAGAAGATGATCCTATTAGCATTAATTTTTTATAATTATTTTTGTTTTTTTGCCAAAGTGGCGGAACTGGTAGACGCGCGCGATTCAAAATCGCGTTCCTTCGGGAGTGTGGGTTCGATTCCCACCTTTGGTACTTTTATTGAGGTATGAGGTATATTTTATTTGTAATTTCATTTAATGCTTTTTCCCAATTATCCTTACCAACTTTTCACGCAATTCATAATAATCAAGAATCTGGTACTATACTACAGGACAACCTAATTTTACATCTAGATGCATCAAATCCAAGTTCTTTAAATCAAAATGATTTATCAACTTGGAGTGATCTTAGTACTTCAAATAATGATGTAGTTTTAGTTACAGGCTTTACTCGAAATTCATATACTTTAAATAGTAGTCCTTCATTTTCATCGAATAATGGAGGATCTATAACTTTTAATGATAACGCTGCTTACCGAAAGTCTACATTTACTAATTTTTCTGGCAATGCATTTACAGTATCAATGTGGATAAAAACGTCTCAAACTTCCGGAAGACTTTTTAGCGTGGCTAGATCTCCAAGTTCTTATGCAAAACAATTAATTTTATGGCTAACTAGTTCAAAAATTGGTATTTATGGAGCAAATAATTCCACAAATACAGTTAATGATAATTCATGGAAATTTATTACCGTAGTTAGAAATTCAGGTACATATAAATATTATATAAATAACTCTTTAGATGTTACAAGAACAGGTCAAGACTCAAAAACATTTAATTACAATGATTTAGTAATAGGATGGGATTATAGAAATAATGGTAGTGGATTTGAAGGAAATTTAGGAGCTGTTTATTTTTATTCTTCCACACTTTCACAATCTGAAATTGAAGATAATTTCAATGCAACTAAATCTAGATATGGTTTATAAAAAGCTACTCTAAATCTAGATATTGTTATTTAGATTTAATTTAAACTAGATATTGTTATTTAGATTTAATTTAAAACGAACAAATAGATTTATTTATTTTTTTATATTTAAAGAATGGCAAAGTTTGAATTAAATGTTAATGGAAAGAAACATCAAATAGATGTTGATCCTTCTACACCTATTCTATGGGTTTTAAGAGACAACTTAAATTTAGTTGGAACAAAATATGGATGTGGGATTGCTCAATGTGGGGCCTGTACTATACACCTAAATGATGTTGCTACAAGGTCATGTCAGTTACCTGTAGCAATGGTAGGGAAATCCCCTATTAAAACAATTGAAGGTTTATCTGAAAATGGAGACCATCCTGTTCAAAAAGCTTGGATTGAAAATGATGTGCCTCAATGTGGATATTGTCAAGCAGGACAAATTATGCAAGCGAGCTCTTTAATTAATTCAAACCCTGATCCATCAGATGAAGAAATTGAAGCTTCTATGAACGGTAATATATGTAGATGTGGAACATATACGAGAATTAAAAAAGCCATAAAAGCTGCTGCAAAATCAAAAAAATAATGTTATGTCAAAACTAAAAACTTATATTGGAAGAAGATCTTTTTTTAAATTAAGTGCACTTTCTGGTGGTGGAATGTTTTTGGGTTTTAACTGGTTAGCATCTTGTGATTTTTCAAAAAATGACTATAAAAATATCCCCGATGAATGGTTTAAAATAAATGGATATGTTAAGATTGGAGGAAATGGTCTTGTAAGTATAATGTCTCCAAATCCTGAAATAGGTCAAAATGTTAAAACATCCATGCCAATGTTAGTAGCTGAAGAACTAGATATTGATTGGAAAGATGTTATTGTTGAGCAAGCTCCATTAAATACAGATATTTTTAAAAGACAAATAGCTGGTGGAAGTAACTCGATCTCTAGTTCATGGAAGCCACTTAGAATGGCTGGTGCTACTGCAAGAGAAATTTTAAAATCTGCTGCTTCAAAGTTTTGGAATGTGCCTATTTCTGAAATATCTACCAATAAAGGAATATTATATCATGAAAATTCAAAAAGTAAGATGGGATATGGAGAAGTTGCCTCAATCGCTTCAGAGATGGAAGTTCCAAAAGAGGTGGAATTAAAAGACATTTCTGAATTTAAAATAATAGGAACTTCTAGAAAAAATGTTGATAATGAAAAAATTATTACAGGAAAACCTCTTTTTGGAATAGATTATTTTGAAGAAGGGACCTTAACTGCAATGATAATTCATCCTCCTGCTTTTGGTAAAAAATTAAAATCATTTGATTCATCTAATGCATTAAAAATGTCTGGAATTAAAGATGTTTTTAAATTTGATAATTATAAAAATGGTCAGCTAAAAGGCTCTCTTGATGTAAGTGCTCATACAACTCAAATTGCTATAGTAGGTAACTCTACATGGGAAGTTATGAAAGCAAAAGAAGCTGTTAAAGTTGAATGGGAGGATGCTGGGGAAGTTAAATATGAAGTCAAAGGATGGGGTGGAGGTACTAAAGTTCTTCCATCTAAGTTAGAAAGCACTGAAGATCACTATGAAATTATGAGACAAATGTCTTCAAAAAAACAAAAAGTTGTAAGAAGAGATGGTAATCCTGAAAAAGCTTTTAAAGAAGCTGATAGAATTATTGAGAAAACATACACCTGTCCTTTTTTGGCTCACAATACATTGGAACCCATGAATTTTTTTGCTGATGTAACTGAAGATTTTGCTAGGCTAGTTGGACCAATTCAAACTCCAGAATATTTAGAAACTACAATTTCAGATAGATTTGATTTACCTAAAGAAAAAGTTGATATTATGATGACCCGTATGGGTGGGGGATTTGGTAGAAGACTTTATGGCCATTTTTTATTAGAGGCTGCAGTAATTTCAAAAAAAGTAAAATCTCCTGTAAAATTAATTTATTCAAGAGAGGATGATATGACAACAGGAACTTATAGACCTACTTACCATGTTCTTTATAGAGCTTCTGTAAATAAACAAAATGAAGTCACAGCAATTCATATAAGGTCTGGAGGTATTCCTGAAAGTTCGTTATATGCTAATAGATTCCCAGCAGGAACAATTAAAAATTTTCTTGCAGAATCATGGAGTGTTACATCAAATATTACTACAGGCGCATTTAGGGCCCCTAGATCTAATTTTGCTTCTTCTGCTGAACAGTCTTTTCTTGATGAATTAGCAGAATTTATTGATAAAGATCCACTTGATTTCAGATTAGAACTTTTTGATAATGCTATAAGTTCTCCTATTGGAAATAAAAATGATTATGATGCTGAGAGATATGCAGGAGTTTTGAAATTGGTTAAAGAAAAATCAAATTGGAATGAAAAAAGACCTGGTGTTTTTAGAGGTGTTTCGGCTTATTATTGTCATAGATCATATGTTGCAAATGTTGTTGATATTATAATTAAAAACGGAAAGCAGATAATAGATAAAGTTTATTGTGCAGTTGATTGTGGCATTGTTGTTAATCCAGATGCTGCTAAAAATCTTGTTGAAGGTGGAACCGTAGATGGAATTGGTCATTCTATGTTTAGTGAAATTACTTTCAAAAATGGAGTTCCTCTGCAAGATAACTTTAATAAATATAGGTTAATAAGACATAGTGAATCTCCTAAAAATATTAAAGTATATTTTGTTAAAAATAATATTGATCCAACTGGATTAGGAGAACCTCCATATCCATCAGTCATTCCTGCTCTTGCTAATGCTATGTATCAAGCTAATGGAAAAAGATATTATAATCAGCCTTTTAGCTTATCTTAGTTTTAGAATCAAAAACCTTTTAAATGATTAGTGTAGAAAAGGCTTTAAAATTTGTTCATTCACAAAAAGTTATATTAAAAAGTGGGTTATCTATTTCGACAAGAAATGGATTGGGGTATGTATTAAGTGATGATTTAATAGCTCCAATTTCTTTACCAAACTTTAGACAATCATCAATGGATGGTTATGGATTATCAGATACAAAATCTTTGACATATAAAGTAGTGGGAGAGATAAAAGCAGGTGATTATTATAAAAAAAAAATTAATAAGGGAGAAGCAATTAGAATTTTCACTGGTGCTCATGTTCCTGATTCAGTTAAATCAGTTATAATTCAAGAAAAAGTTATATTTAAAAATAATACTATTAAATTAAATGAATTACCAAAATTATATTCTAATATAAGAGAGAAGGGTGATCAAATTAAGAAAGGAGAAATAGCTTTAAAGAAAGGTTTTTTACTAAATGAAGCAAGTTTGGGTTTAATAAGTAGCTTAGGAATTAAAAAAATTAAAGTTTATGAAAAACCTAAGGTATCAATACTTATTACAGGAAATGAACTTATTTCTATAGATAAAAAATTAAAGCCAGGAAAAGTTTACGATTCAAACAGTATATTATTAAAAAATGTTTTGAAAATGAATGGAATAACAAAGTTAAATTTTTACAAAGTAAGAGATAATAAAAAAAAAACATTTGATTCAATAAAAAAGGCTTTTGTAATATCAGACTTAATAATTATTTCAGGAGGAATTTCTGTTGGAAAATATGATTACGTTAGAGAATGTTTAAACGATATAGGAATAAAACAATTATTTTATAAGGTAAACCAGAAGCCAGGTAAACCATTATTTTTTGGAAGAAAAGATGATAAATTTGTTTTTGCATTACCTGGGAACCCTGGTTCTACTCTTACTTGTTATCATATTTATGTAAAGAACTTCATTTATAAACTTATGGGAAAAAAAAAATATTATTCAGATAAATTTAGTGTTTACTTAAAGCATCCATTAAAATATGATGAAAATAGAGAAGTTTTCTTAAAGGGATTTTATGAAAATAATAAAGTTACCTCTTTGAATCACCAAAAATCTTTTAAGATGATAGGTTTTGCTAATGCAAATTGTTTAATTCACCTTGAAAAAGGTAAAAAAAATTTAAAAGAAAATAGTAAAGTAGATATTATCTTAATTTAGAATTATGTCAGATCACCTGATATTTTTATTTATTTTAATACCTTTTATTTCAATGCTTTTTTCTAGTGTAGGACATGGAGGTGCTAGCGGTTATTTAGCTTTGATGAGCTTATTTTTATTCCCTGTAATTGAAATGAAATCAACTGCTTTATTATTAAATATTTTTGTTTCTGGAATAGCATTTTATAATTATTATAGGTTTAAGTATTTTAATAAAAAATTATTTTTTTCATTTGCTATAGGATCAATTCCAGCTGCTTTTATCGGAGGAAATCTAATAATTGACGTTGAAATATATAAAAATATATTAGGCTTTTTTCTTTTATTTGCTGCAGCTAAGTTTCTTTATAATCATGATGATATAAAAATAAAAAAAAGAATCAACTATTTTATATCACTTATTTTTGGTACTCTAATAGGTTTCTTTTCTGGTTTAATTGGTATTGGTGGAGGTATAATACTGACTCCTTTAATATTATTATTAAAATGGGGAAATGTTAAAACTGCTGCAGGTGTATCTTCATTGTTTATTTTTTTTAATTCAATTTCAGGCTTTCTTGGTCTGATTTTTTTAGAAATACACCCATCAAATAATTCTTTTTTATTATTAATTTTAGCTATTATTGGAGGGTTAATTGGTAGTTATTATGGTAGTAGAAAATGGAATAATCAAATCCTAAAATATTTATTAGCAATAGTTTTATTTATTGCTTCTTTTAAACTAATTTTTATCTAAATGAAATTAAAAGTAAAGTATTATGGTCAATTGATTGATCTTGTTAATAAAGAAGAAGAAATAATTAATATTAATGGTAGAACTGTAGATTCTCTTAATACTAAAATTATTGAGCTTTATCCTAAGCTTAGTGGTTTTATATTTTCTATTGCT
>JBELBJ010000001.1:0-38463 GCA_042095375.1 Marinoscillum sp. | reverse complement strand
ATCTGATAATAGTTATATAGAAGAGGGGAAAATAGATATTTTTCCTCCATTTTCAGGAGGATAAAATGGATAGATATATTAAGCAGATTAAACTAGATTTATTAGGAGAGGTTGGTCAAGAAAAATTATTTAAATCTAATGTCTTAATAGTTGGATGCGGAGGTTTAGGTTCTCCTGTTATTGATTATCTATCAAGAGCTGGTGTAGGAAAGATAGGTATAATAGATTATGATAAGGTTGAAATTTCAAATCTTCATAGGCAGTCAATTTTTTTTGAAAAAGATGTGGGTATTAAAAAAGTTATTTCAGCAAAAAAGTATATAAAAAAAGTTAATTCTAAGATAACAGTAGATATATATGATCAATCTTTTGATGAAAAAAATGCTTCTGATTTGGTATCTAGGTATAAAATCATAGTTGATTGCACTGATGATATATTGACAAGATACTTAATTTGTGATATTACAAAAAAATTAAATAAAATTCATGTTTACGCTGCATTACATAAAAATCAAGGTCAACTATCTGTTTTTAATTATCAAAATGGTCCAAATTATAGATCTATATTTCCAAGTTTTAATGAGAGCAGTAATATTTTGAATTGTAATGATGTTGGTGTTTTAGGAACTTTACCAGGTATATTAGGTATTTTACAGGCAAATGAAGTTATAAAAATTATTTTAGGTCAGGATGAAGTTTTATCAGGAAAGGTCATGATAATTGATTTACTTAAAAATGAATTTAAATTATTAAATATAATTGAAAAAACATCTAATAAATCAAATGATAAAACTAGTTTTATGAGCTTAAATAAAAATTCAATTTCTCTTAATACAATTCATAATATTAAAAGAAAAATATTTGTAGATTTAAGAAATTTCGATGAAAAACCAAGAATTAACAATAAAAAAGTTCTAAAAATACCATTAGATTCAATTGAAAATAAATTTAATAATATATCAAAAAATAAAAATATAATTTTTTTTTGCGCTTCTGGAAAAAGAAGCTTACTTGCATCACAAATAATTAAAAAAAAATTTAATGTAAAAACTTATAGTTTAAATGAAGGTGCAGATAAATTCAAATTGTGGTTAAATGAAAAATAAAATAAGAAATATTTTTAGTGATGGTCCAATCTCATATGATTTTATTATCAATTCTATAAAAAAACATAGTATTAAAACTAAAGTCGGTGCTCATGAAATATTTTTAGGTCAGGTAAGACAAGATTGTATCGATGAAAAAAAAGTCATTTCTTTAAATTTTTCTGCTCAAAAAGAAATGGCAAATAAAGTTTGTCATGAAATAAAAGAAAAAACTTTAAATGAAAATAAGGTGGAGTGTATGCATATATATCATAGTTTAGGTGAAGTTAAAGTTGGTCAAATTTGTTTTTTTGTCTTTATTTCAGGAAAACATCGAGGTAACTTGAATAATTTGTTAAAAAATATAGTAAAAAATATAAAACAAAAAGCTCCTATATTTGGAAAGGAAACCTTTGAAGATGATACATACCAATGGAAAAAGAATAAATAATTATGATTGATATTACTGGTAAAAGTCCATCATTAAGAGAATCAGAAGCTTTAGCTATTATAAAAGTTAGCAAATTAGATACAATAAATATTATTAAAGAAGGTAAAGTTCCCAAAGGAAATTTATTTGAAATCAGTAAAGCAGCTGGTTTATTAGGAATAAAAAACACTCATTTATTATTACCTAACTGTCATCCTATTCCAATAGAAAATGCAGAAATAGAATTTGAAATTAATAATCTTGAAATAAAAATATTTTGTAAAATTAAAACAATATATAAAACTGGTGTAGAAGTTGAAGCTATGCATGGTGCTAGCATTGTAGCATTAAATATTTATGATATGCTTAAACCAATTGATGAAAATATTGAAATATTATCAATAAAATTGATTTCCAAAAAGGGAGGAAAATCCGATTATAAATTAGATTCAAATAATATAAATGCTTCAATTATTGTTTGCTCAGATTCAGTTTATCAGAAAAAAAGTAAGGATAAATCAGGAGAAAAAATTATAGAGCTATTAAATAATTGGAATTTAAATGTTTTAAAAAAAGAAATAATTTTGGATGACAAGTCTGCAATACAAAAGACAATTAGTAATTTAATTTTAAAAAATAACTTAATTATCATTACTGGTGGAACTGGGATTTCAAAAAGAGATGTGACTCCAGAGGCGGTAATACCACTTCTTCATAAAAGAATCCCTGGCATAGAAGAAAAGATTAGAAGTTATGGTCAACAAAAAACTCATTTTTCTATGTTGTCAAGAAGTGTTGCTGGTTTAATAGATGAATGTTTAATTATTTGTTTACCTGGTTCAGTTAAAGGGGTAGAAGACTCATTATTATCAATTTTCCCTTGGGTATTACATTCTTTTGATATTATAAAAAATATTCCCCATGAAAAAAAACGATAATTTATTAGTTGATAGTTTCGGAAGAAATCATAATTACTTGAGAATTTCATTAACTGAAAGATGCAATCTGAGATGTATATATTGTATGCCTATGAATGGAATTAAATTGTCACCTAAGGAAAACATAATGAATAAAGATGAAATATTTACGTTAGCAAATATTTTTGTACAAAATGGAGTAAATAAAATTAGATTAACTGGAGGAGAACCATTAGTAAGAAAAGATTTTCCTGAAATTTTAGAAAAATTGTCAAAAATACCTACAAGCCTATCAATTACTTCTAATGCTGTATTAATAGATAGATACATTAATCTTTTTCAAAAATATAATTTAACTTCTATTAATGTGAGTCTTGATACACTGAATAGTGAAAAGTTTAAAGAAATCACTTTAAGAAATGATTTTTCTAGAGTTATGAATAATATTGAATTATTAATTAAAAATAATTTTAAATTAAAAATCAATGTTGTATTAATGAAAGGTGTGAATGATGAAGAAATTATTAATTTTATTAAATTCACCAAAAACAGAAATATATCTTTAAGATTTATAGAATTTATGCCTTTTAGTGGTAATAAATGGAAAAAAAATAAAATTGTTTCTATGCAGTCAATTTTAAATAAAACAAGAAATTATTATGGGAAAAATAATTTATTAGAATTGAGAAGAATAAATCATCAGACTTCTAAAAACTATAAAATTAAGGGATATGTTGGTTCTTTTGGAATTATTAGTACTGTAACTAATCCATTTTGTGATCAATGTAATAGAATCAGAATTACAGCAGACGGTAAAATTAAAAATTGTTTATTTTCTAATAATGAAATTGATTTATTGACACCTTTGAGAAATGGTAAAGGAATTAATCATTTAATAAAAAAATTACTTTTATCTAAAAAACTAATTAGATCAGGAATGGAAGCCTCGGAAGTTTTTGAAAATTTTAAAAAACATGAGAAAAATAGAAGTATGATTGCTATTGGCGGTTGATTTTTTTAATTAACATTTTATAACCTTCAAGGGTATCAATATCATCTAAGTCATCACAAAGAATTTCATTTACACTATCTTTATATTTATTAATAATTTCTTTTGCTCCAACGTCTTCATTAAGTTTCATTAATTCATTTTCAAGAGTTTTTGGAAATATTGCAGGGACACCAATTACTCCAAGTTTTGATTTTGAAACAATAATTTTGTTTTTATTAATATTAAAATTTTGTATTAATTTTTTAAAATAATTTACTTCAATTAATGGCATATCACATAAAGAAATGAGAAAACCTTGATAATTTTTAGATTTTTTTAATATTTCTTTAATTCCAAAAGCAATTGAAGAACCCATACCATTTTTCCAATTTTTATGATAAAATATTTTGATTGGGTATTTTTTAATAACATTGAAAATCTCTTTGTAATATGCTCCAAGCACTACATAAGTATTTTCCTTTGTTTTTAATAATGTTCTGATTTGATTTTCTATTAAAGTCACAGATCCCCAATCAAGTAACTGTTTAGGTTTACCAATTCTTTTTGATTCTCCAGCAGCAATAAGGATATGAGAGATGTTAATCATGAATTCTCTTTACTTTTTTAGAAAGAGAAATGCCATCCATATTTCTAATTATCTTAAGTATTTCTGATATTATTGAAATTGAAATTTCTGCTGCTGTCTCAGATCCAATATTTAGCCCAACGGGTCCTTTTATTTGTTCTAAGAATTTTATTGAACAGTCAGGATAAAGCTCTAAAAACTTTTCTAATACCCTTTCTTTTCTTTTTTTTGGTCCAAGTATCCCAAAATACTGTGGAAATGTTTCTTTTAATGCTAGTAAATATTGTATGTCTCTATTGAAACTGTGAGACATAATAATAACAGCACAATTATTATCAACAATATCTGGATTAATTTTATCATATGTTGGATTTAGAAAAAAAGATGCCCCGTTAAAAAAATCAATAGATTTATCTTCATCAGGTGGCGCAATAATAGTTACCTGCCACCCTAAAATAGAAGCTATTTTACAGAGTTCTACAGAATCATGTTCAGCACCAAAAATTAGTAATTTAAAAATTGGATAAAGCTTCTGCGTATATTTTTGAATTTCTTTATCATCTTTTATTTTAAATGAATTTCTTAGTTTAAAAGTTTTATTTTGAATTTCAATTATACTCCCAAAAGTTTTACTTGATATTTCTTCATTTATAAAGTATGATTTAAAAATTATATTTTTTCTGTTATTAATACTAGAGTAAAAGTTTTTTAAAAATTTTTCTTCTAAATTAATTGGCTCTAAAAGAATAGTTAAGATTCCTTCACAACCTAAACGAAGTGTGCCATCATATTTAATAATTCTGGGGATGTTAGAATCAAATACCTTTTTAGACTTTATAATTATATCTTTTTCAACACAACCACCACTTATATTTCCGTAGGTTTTATTAGAAGAACTTATTATCATTCTAACACCTGGTTTTCTGTAGGATGATCCATCAAGTAATACTACTGTTGCTAATACATAATTATCCTCTTGGTTATTCAGGATATAATCAAATAAATTTTTTATTTCAAAAGTCAATTATCAATATATTTAAATTATAAATAAGCCGCACCATAAACTCCGGCACTATCTCCAAGCTTAGGTCTAATTATTTTAGTTTTAAATGTTGGATTAAAAACAAAATTTTTTACATAATTTAAATCTAGATTATATATTTCATTTATGTTACTTAAACCACCTCCTATCACAATTATATCTGGATCAATTATATTTATTACGTTAGAAATTCCTTTACCAAAATTAAATAATAGTCTATTTATTGTTTTAGTCGCATTGGTATCATTTTTTTTATAAAGTGAATATATTTTTTCTAATGATAGTTTTTTATTTGATAATAAATTATAATATTTTTCTAATGCAGGTCCTGAAATGACTGTTTCTACACATCCATTTTTTCCACAATAACATTTATTCCCATTTTCTTCAATTATGGTATGTCCCCATTCTCCTCCAATTCCTTGGTGTCCGAAAATACTTTTTCCATCAACTATTATACCCCCTCCAACTCCTGTGCCCATAATAACACCAAAAACTACTTTAGGATTTTTTATTATTTTTTTGACAGATCCAAAATGTGTTTCTGCTAAAGCAAAACAATTAGCATCATTTTCTATTTTTACTTTTATATTTAAAATCTTTTCAAGATCATTTTTAATTGGTTTATGATTTAGATTAACTGAGTTTGAATTTTTTAGTAACTGTGTTACTGGATCAATTGTTCCAGGAGTTCCTATTCCAATATGTTTTGGTTCATCTCCAGAATCTAATATGAGTTTTTCAACTAATTCCTTAATTCTATTTAAAACATGATCATATCCCTTTTCAGCTTCAGTATTAATTCTTATTCTAGAAACTTCATTAGGGTTATCATATGATTCTAATACTATACCTTCAATTTTTGTTCCTCCAAGGTCAATTCCCCATAACATAATTTTTTATTTTTATAAATTAGTTTTAAAATATTTACTTTAGTAAAATTATTCATAATTATATGATCAACAAAAAAAGATATCTATGGAGTTTTTCTGTTGCGTTAGCAGGTTTCCTATTTGGATTTGATACAGTTGTAATTTCTGGAGCTAATTTACCTATAAAAGAACTTTGGAATACTTCACCTATTTTTCATGGTCTATTCATTATGTCAATGGCTTTATGGGGAACAGTTATTGGTTCAATATTTGGTTCTATTCCTTGTGATAAAATAGGAAGAAAAAATACTTTGATTTGGATAGGAGTACTATTTTTTACTTCTGCTATTGGATCAGCATTAGCACAAGATCCTTATTCATTTTCATTTTTTAGATTTATTGGAGGGGTTGGGGTAGGTGCTTCAACAGTAGCGTCTCCAACATATATATCCGAAATTTCTAACAAAGAAAATAGAGGTAAGCTTGTGGCCTTATATCAGTTTAATATAGTTTTTGGAATTCTAATTGCATATTTATCCAATTATTTATTACAAGGTGTTGGGGGAGGAATAGATTGGCGGTTGATGTTGGGAGTAGAAGCTATACCAGCTTTCATATATATTATCTTTGTTTTTAATATTCCAAAAAGTCCACGTTGGTTAATTCTTTTTAAAAAAGATAAAAAAACAGCTAAAAATATTCTATCTCAGATATACCAATCTAATTTAGTTGATAAAAAAATAATTGAAATAGAAAATTCAATATCAAATAAATCAAAAGAAAATAATTTTTTCAAAAATTATAAACTTCCTCTTTTATTAGCTTTTTTAATAGCTTTTTTTAATCAACTTTCAGGTATAAATTTTGTTCTTTATTATGCGCCAGAAATTTTAGAAACGGCTGGCTTTGGAACTTCTGATTCCTTATATAGCTCTGTTTCTATAGGTTTAATAAACCTTATATTTACTATGATGGGTTTAAGAATGATAGATAACTATGGTAGAAAATTTTTGATGTATATAGGTTCAACTGGATATATTATCAGTTTATTTTCAATTGGAATTTGTTTTTTATATGATTTAAACTCATCATTATTATTATCATTTATTCTTCTTTTTGTTGCTTCTCATGCAATAGGTCAAGGAACCGTTATTTGGGTATTTATTTCAGAAATTTTTCCTAATAATTATAGAGCTAAAGGGCAATCTTTTGGGACAGCAATTCATTGGCTTTTTGCTGCATTAATAACAGCAACCACTCCTTATATCATAAAAACATTAGGTAATAATCCTGGATTGATATTTTATTTTTTTGGAGTAATGATGGTATTTCAACTGATATTTGTATTTAAACTTATGCCAGAAACTAAGGGAATTTCTTTGGAAAAGATGAAACTAAATTAGTAATTACTTTTACTAATTTTTTCCAAAAATTTTTCTGAAAAAAATCATTATAGGATCATAAAACCTATCAATAACTCTTTCCTTAAGAGGTATAATTGCATCATCAGTAATTTGAATTTCTTCAGGACATACTTCTGTACAACATCTGGTAATATTACACATTCCTGATCCATGAACATCTTTAATGTCAGCAATTCTATCAGCTTTATCCATTGGATGCATTTCAAGACTTGCGAGTCGTGTCATATATCTTGGGCCAGAGAACTTCTCTTTTCCTTCATTATCTCTTAGTACATGGCACATATTTTGGCATAGATAACATTCAATACATTTTCTGAAATGTTGTACTCTATCAACATCTTTCTGCATCATAACAAAGTCTTTTTCTTTATCTTTTTTAGATGGAGAAAAAGGGATAATTTTTTTATTTTGTTCATAATTCCAAGATACATCTGATACTATATCTTTGAGAACAGGAAAAGATTTTAAAGGAGTAATTACTATTTTTTCTTCTTCATTAAATTCATTCATTCTTGTCATGCATGCAAGTCTTGGCTTACCATTAATCTCAATACTACAAGATCCACACTTTCCTGCTTTACAATTCCATCTACAAGCTAAGTCATTAGCTTTATCAGCCTGAATTCTATGAATTACATCAAGTACGACCATACCTTCAGTTACTTTGCATTTATAATTTACTAACTCACCTCTTTCATTGTCTCCTCTATAAATTTTAAAATCTCTTTCTTTCATGCTTCTGATATTAACTTATTATGATCTTTTTTTACTTCTTTATCAAGCTCTTCTATTGCCGAGTTTGCAATTCTTTTAAGTTCAGGGTCTGGTTCATTTCTATTTTGTTTAATAGTTTCCATTTTACCATTTTTACCTTTCTTATTTATGATATTGTATTTTAACCATTCCTTTCTCTCATCTGGAAAGTCTTCTCTAGTATGAGCACCCCTACTTTCTTCTCTCAATAATGCAGATTTAGAAACAGCTTCTGATGATATAAGAAGATTCCTTAGAGCTAAAGCTTCATGCCAACCTGGATTAAATTGACTTGATCCAGGAGCTTTAACATTTTCAAATTGAGATTTGAGATCATCTATAGTATTAATTCCATCAGTAATTTCTTTTTTAGTCCTAATTATCCCAACATTGTACTGCATATTCTTTTGTAGATCCTCATGAATTATATATGGATTATTTCCTTTTTCTCTATTTAAAATAGAAGTAGCTTTTTTAATAATATGTTTTATATCTTCATCGTTAATTTTTGGATACGATTTTAAACCTTTTGAATATTTAATAGCTTTTTTCCCAGATAGATTCCCAAAAACAAGAAGGTCTGATAATGAATTTCCACCTAATCTATTTGCTCCATGCATACCTCCTGCAGCTTCTCCACAAGCAAATAAACCTTCAACAGTAGTCATTGACGTTTCTGCATCAACTTTTATACCTCCCATGAAATAGTGACATGTCGGACCAACTTCCATAGGCTGCTTAGTTATATCAAGTTCAGCTAATACTTTGAATTGATGATACATTGATGGTAACTTCTTTTTGATATCATCAGAGTTTCTTTGAGTAGCAATATCTAAGTATGCTCCACCATGCTCTGAACCTCTTCCTGCCTTGACTTCTGTATTTATAGCTCTAGCGACAACATCTCTTGTTAATAGTTCAGGGGGTCTTCTTGCATCTTTGTCTCCTTTTAACCATCTAGCAGCTTCTTCCTCAGTATCTGCTGTCTCGTTAGCAAATTTTTCAGGAATATAATCAAACATGAATCTTTTTCCTTCACTATTTTTCATAATTCCACCTTCACCTCTAACACCTTCAGTAACTAAAATTCCTTTAACAGAAGGAGGCCAAACCATTCCTGTTGGATGAAATTGATTAAATTCCATATCAATGAGTTCAGCGCCAGCTTCATAAGCCATACCATAACCATCACCAGTATACTCCCAACTATTGGATGTAACCTCCCAAGATTTACCTGCACCTCCTGTAGCAAAAATTAGTGATTTTGTTTCAAAAATTATAAATTCACCTGTTTCTCTGTACATACATACAATTCCAGAAACTCTACCTGATTTATCTTTAGTGATATCTAAAGCAGTACATTCCATATGAATGTCTATACCTTGATGTATTCCGTGATCTTGTAAAGTCCTAATCATTTCTAGTCCAGTTCTATCTCCAACATGTGCTAATCTTGGGTATCTGTGACCTCCAAAATTTCTTTGATTAATCAATCCGTTTTTAGTTCTATCAAAAACAGCTCCCCAATGTTCTAATTCTCTAACTCTTGCAGGGGCATCTTTTGCATGAATTTCAGCCATTTTCCAGTTGTTTAGCATTTTACCTCCACGCATCGTATCTCTAAAATGAATTTTCCAATCATCTCTATCATCTACATTACCAAGTGCTGCTGCCATCCCACCCTCAGCCATAACTGTATGAGCTTTACCTAATAAAGATTTACAAACTAAGCCAACCTTTATATCTTTTTCTTGTGAAGCTGCAATAGCTGCTGATAAACCTGCACCACCAGCACCTATAACTAGAACATCGAATTTAAGTCTTCTAATATCTGATATATCTAACATAATTATATTCCCCAAGTATTAATATCATTAACTACCCCCATAGAAACTAATCTAACATATACATCAGATAATCCAACCCAAATTAGACTTAGCCATGCAAATAATTGGTGTCTTCTATTTAGAAATGTAACGATTTTCCAGCTATTATGGTTTACCTTATCTTTATATAAACTACAAGAATAACAATCAAGATTACCACCAATTAAATGTCTTATTGAATGACAGCCAAATGTATAACAACCTAATAAAATAGGATTGATAGTTAAAATTATTGTTCCAACGCCAATTCCAAATTTTCCATTATTGAAGAAAGCTAAAAAGGCGTCATAGCTCAATATAAAAATAAATATAACTGCAAAATACATTGCATATCTATGGATATTCTGAAAAATAAGTAAACCAGCTTCTCCATCATATCTTTTACCTGAATTAAAAATTTTAATTTTATTATTTGTTATATCAGAAACTTTTGAAGGTATTCCTTTTATTGGTGTAACTGCACAAGCAGGTGGATTTAGTGAGAATGCCCTATAATATGCTTTTCTATAATAATAACAAGTAAATCTAAATGATAATGGAAATATAAGAATTAACCATGCGGGTGATTGACCAGGAAGCCACCAAAGCCATTCTGGCCATGTTCCTAAAAGAGCATGATCCATTGGTGGCACACCAGATTTCGATGGATCAATATAAACTGTTGGTGAATAAAAAGGAGATAAATAACCACCAAACCCTTCATTTCCAGCACTCCACCAAAAATGTTCTCCTTGCCATGCTGCCCAAGTTGAGTATGCTACAAAGCTTAATAAACCTAACAATACTAAAAGAGGTGAAACCCACCAATTTTCAGTAATTAGATCATTATTTAATATTTTTTCTTTTTCTTTCAATTTAAAATATAATAACAAATTTAAATCTCAATACTTTCCTATCAAAAAAAAAATTATTTATTTCAAAACAAAATGTTATTTGGAATTATTATAAATAATTCAAAAGAAATTTTATAAAACAATTTTTTTTAAAACAACAGTGACAATTATACGTTATTATTTATATCAAGTTTTATTCTTTATATTAATTTTGTTATAAATAAACATTATGAATTTTAGTAGAATAATTTTATTCTTAACTATCTCAATTTTTTATTCATTTAAAAACTATTCAACTCATATTCGAGCTGGTGAAATTATTGCAAAAAGAATTTCAAATACAAGTTTAACTTATGAATTTACAATAATAGGTTATACGGATACTGGTTCAGATGTTCAATTTGGAGGTGGAAAGTTTGATTTTGGTGATGGTAATGTCGAAGAAGTTTTAGAAGATGGTGCAATCTCAGTTGAAAAATTTTTATTAGAAAATCAAGTAGCCTTAAATTTATTCAAGGTTGTTCATACTTTTCAGGCTCCAGGAAGATATGTGGTAAGTTATTTTGAGCAAAATAGAAATGACGGAATTCTTAACATGGATAATTCTATAGACACTCCTTTTTTCATTGAAACAGAAATACTGATTGATCCTTTTTTTGGCCTAAATAACACACCAGTTTTACTTATTCCTCCTATAGATAATGGAGCTGTTGGAATAAAATATATTCATAACCCAGGAGCTTTTGATCCTGATGGGGATAGCTTATCATATGAATTGGTTATACCAAAACAAGATGATTTTTTTAATGTTGGGAATTATAGATTTCCAAATGCAGTAGAGTTTTATGATAATTTTGCTCAAGGAAATGAAAAAGGAGATGGTTCTCCAACCTTTACTTTAGATTCTTTGATTGGAGATTTAGTATGGGATGCACCTGGCAAAGAAGGAGAATATAATTTTGCATTTAGGGTAATAGAGTGGAGAAAAGTTAATGATGAGTGGTTTAAACTTGGTTATGTTACAAGAGATATGCAAGTAATTATTGAAGAAACAGATAATAAAAGACCAATAATTGAGCAATTGCCACCAATCTGTGTTGAAGTAGGAACCTTAATTAAAGATACAGTTGATGGATCTGATCCAGATGGAGATAGAGTTAAAATGGAAGCTTTTGGTGGGCCTTTTGAATTTCTTAATTCTCCTGCAAAATATCTTCCTTTTCCGGCAGAATTTAAGAACTCCCCATCCCAATTATTTTTTGAGTGGCAAACAGATTGTTCACATATTAGATCAAGACCTTATGAAATTGAATTTAAAATAACAGATTTACCTGACTTTGGCCCTAGATTAGTTGATTTTTCCAATTGGAAAATAACTGTTGTTCCTTCAGCACCAAAAGGACTAACTGCATTATTATTAGAAGGGAGAAAAGTTGATCTCAATTGGGATAACTATTCTTGTAATAATGTTGAAATTATTGAAATTTGGAGAAGAATAGGAAGTTATGACTTTGAGCCTGAAGATTGCGAATTTGGAATTTCAGGTTATGAGTTAATTCATGAAAATGATGGTAAAGATACTGATTATATCGATACTAATTCAGGAAAAGGTCTTGCGCCAGGTTCTAAATATTGTTATAGACTTATTGCTAAATTTCCTCTACCGGAAGGTGGAACTAGTTATGCTTCTAAGGAGGTATGTGTTATAATGGAAGCTGATGCACCTATAATGACAAATGTAAGTATCGAAAAAACTGGAACTAAAGCTGGAGAAATCTTAGTAAGTTGGCATCCTCCTTTAAGTCTTGATTCAATATTATTTCCTAAACCTTATAAATATATCTTAAAAAGATATGATGATTTTAATTCTAGAGATAACGAAATTTCTTTTTCTATTCAAGAAGACACATTTTTTATAGATAATAATTTAAATACCAAAGAAAAAGTTTTTAACTATCAAGTAGAAGTTTTAGATAGTGCAAATAATTCTATTGACTTTTCTGCTCAGACCTCTTCAGTAAGACTTGATGCTGAAGGGAGACAAGAGAGTATTGCTTTGTCTTGGAAATTTGATGTGCCATGGTCAAACAATTCAAATCAATACCCTAAACATTATATTTATCGAAATTATGTTGATCAAATAAATCCTGATAGTTTAATTTTAATTGATTCAGTTAATGTAATTACAAATGGTTTTAAATATCTTGATGAAGGTCAATTTAACGGAATATCTCTAGATGATTCAAAACTTTACTGTTATTATGTAATAACCTCAGGAACTTATGAGAATGATAAATTACCAAGATCAATCAATGGAGATTTTAGATTATTAAATAAATCTCAATCTTCGTGTGCTGAAACAAATGACTTAATTCCACCATGTACCCCACAAAATTTTGAATTAGATAATGAATTTAGTTGTATTAGTTATTTAGTTGATAAACCATGTAATCTGTCTTCATTTGAAAATAAATTTAATTGGTCAAAAGTTGATAATATATGTTCAGATGATATCAAATCTTATAATGTTTATTTTTTGTCCGATCCAAAAGATTCAAACAATGATAGTATTCCGGATGGAGAATTTCAATTGATTGCAAATACAACAGAAACCTCTTTCAATCATAAAAACTTAAGTTCATTTAAAGGATGTTATTACATAACGGCCTTAGATAGGTCAGGAAATGAAAGTGATCCATCTGATATTTTTTGTAGAGATAATTGTCCCAACTATGAACTTCCAAACGTATTTACTCCAAATGCTGATGGAAAAAATGATATGTTCACTCCATTTTATTCTGATGGTTCAATTGTTGGTTTTGATTTTATGAGATGTCCAAGGTTTGTTTTAAATGTATCACTTAAAGTATTAAATAGGGAAGGAGATGTGGTTTATTTATATGATTCATCAGACTATCCAGAAAAAGGAACCTTAATCAAATGGGATGGAAGAGATTTAAATGGAAACTTTTTACCTAGTGGAGTATATTATTATTTTGCTACAATTACTTACGATGTATTAGATTTTGCTCCTTGGAATAAAAATAAAAAAACTGACGAAATTAAAGGATGGCTACAGATTTTAAAATAAATAATATTGATATAGTTTTTTTTGATGGAAAATGTAATTTATGCAGTAATTCAATAAACTTTATATTGAGTAATGAAATTGATTCTAGTTTATTTTTTTCATCCTTGCAATCTAAATTTGCAAAACGATTTTTAAAATCGTACGGCATAAAAAATAAAAATCATAGTTCAATAATTTTTTTTACAAAAAACAAACTTTATACTAAATCTAATGCTGTTTTTAAAATTTTAACATTTTTAAAATTTTATTTTAGGAGTTTATTAATTTTTAAAATCTTTCCAAGATTTTTAACCAACTATTTTTATGATTTGATTTCAAAAAATAGGTATAAGTGGTTTGGTAAAAAAACAATTTGTTATATGCCTAGAAAAGATATTTCAAGTCGATTTCTAGAAGATTAATTTTATATCTATTTTTGATAAAAAAAACAAGATGAAAGCATTTTTATTTCCTGGTCAAGGTTCTCAATTTGTAGGTATGGGAAAAGATTTATTTGAATCTAAAAAAAAAGCTAAATCTTTATTTAACATAGCAAATGAAATATTAGGTTTTAAAATTACAGATATAATGTTCAATGGATCAATTGAGGACTTAAAACAAACTGATATTACACAGCCTTCTATTTTTTTACATTCTGTTATATTATTTAAAACATCGGATATAAAATATGTTTCTGCTGTAGCGGGACACTCTTTGGGTGAATTTTCAGCATTGACAGCAATAGGATCCCTTTCTTTTGAAGATGGCCTCAAATTAGTTATTAAAAGAGCAAGAGCAATGCAGAAGGCTTGCGAATTATCAAAATCTACAATGGCAGCTGTATTAGGTATAAAAGATGAATTAGTAGAAAAAATATGTAAAAATTATGAAGATGTTGTACCTGCAAATTATAATTCACCAGGTCAATTAGTTATTTCAGGTTCTAATAGTAGTATAAATGAAATTTCTTCCGAGCTATCAAATGAAGGAGCTAAAGTTATTTTATTACCAGTAGGTGGAGGATTTCATTCTCAATATATGGATCCAGCAAAAAAAGAATTAGGTGATGCTATTAGTAATACTAAATTTTCAAAGCCTGTATGTGCTATTTATCAAAATTATGATGCAAATTCTGAATTATCAGTTGAAAAAATAAAAGAAAAATTAATTTTACAATTAACTTCTCCAGTGAAATGGACACAAACAATAGAAAAAATGATTTCTGATGGAATATCAGAATTTAATGAATGTGGTCCTGGTCGTATTTTACAAGGTTTGGTTAAAAAAATTAGTAGAGAAGTAGATACTTCTTCAATTTAAATTTTATACAATGAATAATAAAGGAATGTTAAAAGAGAATAGTTTGAATGGTAAAACTATAATTGTTACTGGAGGTGGTTCAGGATTAGGTAAATCTATGTCTGAATATCTGTTGACTTTAGGTGCTAACATAATAATTACAAGTAGAAGAGAAGATTTACTTAAAAAAGTTGCTGATGAAATGATGAAAGAATTTGGAGGTAAAGTATTGCCTATATCATGTGATGTAAGGGATCCTGATTTAGTTTCTAAAGTTATTGATGAATCTTATTCAAAATTTAAAAGGGTTGATTGTTTATTGAACAATGCTGCTGGTAATTTTATTAGCCCCACTGAAAGGCTTTCAACCAGAGCATTTGATGCTGTAATTGATATAGTATTAAAAGGAACAGTTAACTTTTCTTTATTACTTGGAAAAAAATGGATAAAACAAAAAGAATCTGGTAATATACTAAATATTGTAACTACATATGCATGGACAGGCTCTGGATACGTTGTCCCTTCAGCATGTGCAAAAGCTGGTGTTTTATCACTAACTAGATCCTTGGCTGTTGAGTGGGCAAAGTATAACATAAGATCTAATGCAATTGCTCCCGGACCTTTTCCTACCAAAGGTGCTTGGGAAAGATTATTACCTGGTGATTTGAAAGATAAATTTGATCCTTCTAAAAAAGTTCCCTTAAAAAGAGTTGGAGAACATCATGAGCTAGCCAATTTAGCTGCCTATTTAGTTTCTGATTTTTCTTCATACATTAATGGCGAAGTTATTACTATTGATGGTGGTGAATGGTTAAAAGGAGCTGGTCAATTTAATAATCTCGAAAAAGTAACTGATGAAATGTGGGATTTTTTTTCTATGATTAGAAAAAAGAAATAATGACAAATCATAAAAGACATCTTATAACAGCCGCATTAATTTATGCTAATGGTCCTGTTCATATTGGTCATTTAGCAGGTTGTTATTTACCTTCAGATATTTACGTAAGATATTTGAGATCAAAGGGTGAGGATGTTTTATTTGTTAGTGGGACAGATGAACATGGTGTTCCTATTACATTAAAAGCTAGACAAGATGGTATTTCTCCTAAAGATGTTGTAGATAAATATTATAAACAAATTCATAAATCATTTAAAGATTTTGGCATAAGTTTTGATGTCTATTCAAGAACATCAAAAAAAATTCATCATAAAACTAGTTCTGATTTTTTTCTTAGACTTTATGAAAAAAAAGTATTTGATGAAAAGGAATCTTTACAATATTTTGATTTTAAAGAGAGTCAATTTCTTTCCGATAGGTATATCACAGGTGAATGTCCATGTGGTAAAAACAAAAATGCTTATGGAGATCAGTGTGAAGTTTGTGGAAAAACTCTGAGTCCTATGGATTTAAAAAATCCAAAATCATTACTTTCTGGAAATAAACCAGAATTAAAAAATACTAAAAACTGGTATTTACCAATGGATAAACTCCAAAATAAAATTGATAAATACATTGCCAATCACCCTGAATGGAAACATAATGTTCTTGGACAATGCAAATCATGGTTAAATGAAGGTCTTAAACCCAGAGCAATGACAAGAGACTTGAATTGGGGTGTAAAAGTTCCTTTAAAAGACTCAAAAGGGAAGGTTTTGTATGTTTGGTTTGACGCGCCAATTGGTTACATATCAGCTACAAAAGAATTTGTTCCAAAGAAATGGGAGAAATATTGGAAGGATAGTAATACTAATTTGGTTCATTTTATTGGAAAAGATAATATAGTATTTCATTGTATTATTTTCCCCATGATGTTAATTGAGCATGGTGATTATATTCTCCCAACAAATGTTCCAGCTAATGAATTCATGAATTTAGAAGGTGAAAAAATTTCTACTTCAAAAAATTGGGCTGTTTGGTTACATGATTATTTGGATGAGTTTCCAAATCAACAAGATGTTTTAAGGTATGTACTTACATCAAATGCTCCTGAATCTAAGGATAGTGATTTTACATGGAAAGATTTTCAAGCAAAAAATAATAATGAGCTTGTCGCAAGTTATGGGAATTTTATTAATAGAGTTTTTGTTTTATGTCATAAGTTTTTTGATCGCAAAATCCCTTCAAAAGGCCATTTTAAAAAAGAAGAAGATAAAATTCTATATAGTATAATTGACATTAGAGATAAAATTGAGAATAGTATTGAAAAGTTTAAATTCCGGGAAGCTTTGGCTTTATTAATGGATCTTTCTAGAATAGGTAATAAGTACTTAACTGATACAGAACCATGGAAAATTATTAAAGAGGATAAAGAAAGAGCCGAAACAATTTTATATGTTTCACTCCAAATTGTATGTAATTTAGCGATTTTATCATCTCCATTTCTTCCATTTACATCTAATAAAATTTTTAAATTGTTGAATGTGAAAACAAAAATATGGGATGATATAGACAAAGAAATTTTAAAATCTGGTCATAAGATTAATGAATCCGAGCATTTATTTACTATAATTGAAGATGAATTAATTAGTAAACAAATTGAAAAACTAAAATTTAATTCTGATTCAAAGATTATGAAAAAGAAAAGTACAGTTGAGTTTGATGATTTTTCAAAAATTGATTTAAGAGTAGCCACAGTATTAGAGGCTGACCCTGTTCCTAAATCAGAAAAATTATTAAAATTAAAAGTAAATACTGGTTTAGATACTAGAATAATTTTAAGTGGTATAGCTAAATATTATAAACCAAAAGAACTAGTTGACAAACAAGTCATGGTCATAGTAAATTTACAACCAAGAAAAATGATGGGTATCGAAAGTGAAGGGATGTTATTATTGGCGGAAGATCCAGATGGTTCACTTAAATTAATGCAACCAGAAGATAAAATTACAAATGGTTCAATTGTTTGTTAGGTTAGTTAATTGAATTTATTCATTGTTTGTTCAATTCCTTCAAAACAAAATCCTTCAATTATTTTTAAGCTTTCTTGAATTTGTTCATCAATATTTTCTAACTCAGACTTTGAAAAATTCTCCAGCACATAATTTGACTGATTTCCTTTAATAAACTCACTACCAATTCCAAACCTTAACCTAGGGTATTCATTGGACCCTAAAGAATTATCAATACTTTTTAAGCCATTATGTCCACCATCTGATCCTCTTTTTTTAATTCTTTTTTTTCCATAATGAAGATTCAAGTCATCAACAAGAATAAGTAAATTTTCTTTTTTAATCTTTAACTTATTCATCCAATAACTTACTGCTTTACCACTTAAGTTCATTAGAGTATTTGGTTTTAACAAATGAATATTTCTTCCCTTAATTTTTAACCTTGTATATTGTCCATACCTTTCAGTTAAAAATTTTTTTTTAAATTTATAACTAAAGTTATCTAATAAAAGAAATCCTATGTTATGCCTAGTTAGTTCGTACTTTTCTCCAACATTACCTAATCCAATGATTAAAAACTTCATGGAATCAAATTATATTCTTAATCCTTTTTTTAAGATTCATTACCTTCAGTGGGTTTATCATCCTTACTTTCTCCTTCTTTGGTTTCAGTAGGCTTCTCTTTTCCTTCTGTAGTACCTTCTCCTTCCTCAGTACCTTCTTCTCCCTCAGCACCTTCTTCTTCCTCTTCTTCAGTAGGTAAAGTTACCCTTGGAATGTTAACTGAAACAATACTAACTAAAGGACTATTTACAATTTCATATTCTTTTTCTTCTAAATCTCCTACTTTAATACTTTTTCCTAATTCCAGCTCACTTATATCTATTTCTATAAACTCAGGCATATGTTTTGGAAGTGAACTAATCGATAGTTTTCTCAATCTTGTTAAAATTTTTCCTCCTTGCTGTACACCTGGAGCATCTCCAGTAAAACTAACTGGTATTTCCATTTTGATAAATTTATCATCAATAAGCTCTAGAAAATCAGCATGAAGTATTATATCACTTACTGGATGAAATTGAACATCCTGTAAGATTGCTTTGATTTTCTCACCTTCTATATTTAGTTCTATAAAATTTGCTCCTGGGGAATAAATAAGTTCTCTAAAAAGAATCATTGGAGAATGAAAATGTATTTGTTTTTTTCCTCCATAAACCACACAAGGAACATTTCCATCATTTCTAAGTTTCCTTGATTCACTTTTCCCGAGATTTGCTCTATTATACCCTATAATCTCAATTGTTTTCATAATTAATTTAATTTAATTTATCTATTTATAAATAATGAACTAGTTGATTCATTTTCATGAATCTTGCGTATTGCTTTAGCAAATAATCCTGCTATAGATAATACTTTAATTTTTTTGTTTTTAAATTTTAATGGAATTGAATCTGTCACTACTAATTCTTTTAATGAGGAAGAATTAATATTTTCTTCAGCATTTCCACTCAAGACTGGATGAGTAATTATTGCTCTTACTGATTTTGCACCTTTTTCCATAATTAAATTAGATGCTTTTGATATTGTACCACCTGTATCAATCAAATCATCAACTAATACAACATCTTTTCCTTCTACATCACCAATAACTTGCATCGTTTTAATCTTGTTAGCTTTTTTTCTATGTTTATCACATATTACAAAATCAACATCAAAATACTTAGCATA
Organism: Marinoscillum sp.; assembly: GCA_042095375.1. Lineage (GTDB taxonomy): Bacteria > Bacteroidota > Bacteroidia > Cytophagales > MED-G16. Next base: position 18,658 of record JBELBJ010000001.1, on the reverse strand, counting down.
GTCTCTAACTCTTTCTGTCCCACCTGCATCAGGAGAAGCAAAAATTAATTTTTTTGTTTTTAGTTTTTTTAGATAAGGAACAAAAACACTACTACCATGTAAATGATCTAAAGGGATATCAAAAAAGCCTTGAATTTGTCCTGCATGCAAATCACAAGATACAACTCGAGATGCTCCAGCTGATGTAATTAGATTTGCAATTAACTTGGACGATATTGTTATTCTAGGCTTGTCTTTTCTATCTTGTCTGGCATATCCATAATATGGAATTACAACATTAACATGCTTTGCACTGGCTCTTTTGGCAGCATCAATCATTAAAAATAATTCCATAAAACTATCTGAATTATCAACAGTAGATTGAATTATATACACATCACATCCTCTGACTGTTTCTGTATATCTAAAAAATAATTCTCCATCACTGAATTTTCCTGAAGATGTTTTTCCAAGTCTTTTTCCAAATCTTGAAGTAATTTTTTCTGCAAGTTTTAAGGAGTTGTTACCTGAAAAAATTTTAACTGAGCTCATTATAATTTATTTAGCTGGCCTACTAGGGCTCGAACCTAGACTCTTCTGGACCAAAACCAGACGTGTTACCAGTTACACCATAGGCCATTAGCCTTAATATTTTAGGCTACAAAAGTAGATTTATTTTTTTAATAAATAAAGACAAGTTTAAATTAATAATCAATAATTACTTTTTTTACTTTCAAACCATTTTCTAGCATTGATAAATGCTTTAATCCAAGGAGTTATTTCATGATTTCTATTATTGAAGTCATAATGTCCCCAATTCCATGGAAAAATTGATCTTTCTAGATGTGGCATCATGGAAAGATGTCTTCCATCTTTAGAATATAAAATTGCAGCATTTTGATCAGAACCATTAGGATTGCCTGGATATTCATTGTATAAAAATTTTCCTGCGATATTATATTTATAATCTTTATTCTTAAAGTAAAAATTTCCTTCACCATGAGCAGACCATACTCCCAAACTGGCATTTGATAAGTTTTTGAGCATAACGGAAGAATTCTGTAATATTTTTACCGCAGAAAATGTACATTCAAATTTATTTGATTTGTTCATCTTCATTTTTGGATGATCTTTCTTAAGGTTGGGATAAATTAATCCCAATTCCATCATAAGTTGACATCCATTGCAAACGCCTAGACTTAAGGTATCTGTTCTATTATAAAAATTTTCAATAGCAGATTTTGCAGTTGCATTATACTTAAATATTCCAGCCCACCCTTTTGCTGAGCCTAGTACATCAGAGTTCGAAAAGCCTCCAGGAAAAACTATCATATTTACATCCTCTAAATTTTCTTTTCCATTTACAATGTCAGTCATATGAATATCCTTCACATCAAATCCAGAAATATGTAACATGTAAGCCATCTCTCTTTCGCTATTAATTCCTTTTTCCCTAATTACAGCAGCTTTTATAGATTTTTTGTAATGCTTTGTGTTATTATATAGTTCTAAATTCGAAATTATCCCATCAAAATTTTTTGGAAAAGAATATTTTAGAGGCTGTTTTTTATAATTCTCAAACCTGAGTTTACTATATTCTTTCTTAGTTTGAAAGTTATCAAGTAAGTGTGATGTCTTGTACCATTTATCTCTAAAATAATCAATATCAAGTTTAATTTGAGAATTATTATAATTGATAGTTAAAGATCTATTAGATATTGGTTTTCCTAATTTGATAATTTTTAGTTTTGATCTTTTTAATTCATTTGCTGTTTTAGAATCAACTTGAAGTATTATCCCTGGTGATTCATTAAATAAAATTTTAATTAAATCATTCTCTTTAAAATCTTTCAAATCCAATTCCATTCCATAATTTTTATTAGAAAAATTCATTTCTAATATGGATGTTATAAATCCACCTGATGAAATATCATGACCAGAGAGAATCTTTTTTTCATTAATTAGCTTTTGAATAGAATTAAATAGTGTTTTTATATAATCACTATTATAAAGTTCAGGCAATTCACCACCAATATTTCCTTGAGTTTGGGAAAATGCACTACCTGCTAAAGATAAATTTTTTGATGTGCCAATATAAATTAATTCTGTATCGAGTTTGTATTTTACATTTGGGCTTATTACAGAATTGATATTATTTACTTCTCCTATAGCTGATATTATAACGGTTCCAGGAGATTGAACAGATTTTCCATCAGGATATTTTTGAGTCATTGATAATGAATCTTTTCCAGTAGGAATGTTTATTCCAAGAGATATTGCAAAATCACTTATTGCTTTTACAGCATTAAATAATCTTGTGTCTTCACCTGAGTTTTTACAAGGCCACATCCAATTGGCACTTAGACTTATTCCACTTAGTTTTTTTGTAAGGGGAGCCCAAATAATATTGGTTAAAGCTTTTAGAATAGCTATTTTAGATCCAGTTTTTTCATCAATTAGTGACATTACTGGAGCATGTCCAATGCTTGTGGCTACACCTTTTAACGATTTAAAATCTAATGCCATTACAGATACATTATTTAAAGGAAGCTGAATTTCTCCTGCACATTGTTGTTTAGCTACTTTTCCAGTAACGCATCTATCAACTTTATTGGTAAGCCAATCTTTACAAGCCACAGATTCTATTGATAATACATTTTCTAAATATTTTATTAAATTGGTTTGATGATATTTTGGGGGTTCGTAATTATTATGTATTGTTTTATCTTTTATAATAGTTTTTGGTGATGATCCAAAGAAATCGTCAACAGACAAATCAATTGGATTTTTTTCTTTAATACCTTTAAAAATAAGTTTATTATCTTCAGTTGCCATACCAACATGATAAAAGGGAGATCTTTCTCTTTTTGCTATAAGAGCAATCTTATTCAAATCCTTTTTTTTGATGATCAAGCCCATTCTTTCCTGAGATTCATTGCCAATTATTTCTTTTTCTGAGAGTGTGGGATCTCCAATAGGTAGGTTTTTGATATTTATAACTCCACCTGAGTCTTCTAGTAGCTCTGAAAGACAATTTAAATGACCTCCAGCTCCATGATCATGTATGGAAAGAATAGGATTAATATTCTCTTCTCCCAATGCTCTAATTACATTAAAAGCTCTTTTTTGCATTTCTGGATTTGCTCTTTGAACTGCGTTAAGTTCTATTTTATTTCCATATTCTCCTGTTGCAACAGATGAAACTGAACTTCCGCCCATGCCAATCCTATAATTATCTCCTCCGAGTACTACAATACAATCTCCTTTTTTTATTTTCTTTTTTATACTATTTATTTTATTTCCAAAGCCAATTCCGCCAGCCATCATAATAACTTTATCATAGCCATGAGAAAGTTTATTTTCTTCGTGTTCAAAGGTTAAAACACTTCCACAAATTAAGGGTTGCCCAAATTTGTTTCCATAGTCACTTGCACCATTGGATGCTTTAATCAAAATATCAAGAGGGCTTTGATACAACCATTTTCTTTCAGTTATTTTTTTTTCCCACGGATTAGATTTTATCAGTCTGGGATATGAGGTCATGTAAACAGCTGTTCCTGCTAGTGGAAAACTAGCTTGTCCACCAGCCATCCTATCTCTTATCTCTCCTCCAGAGCCTGTAGCTGCTCCACTAAATGGTTCCACGGTAGTTGGGAAATTATGTGTTTCTGCTTTTAATGATAAAACTGATTTTATTTTTGAAGTTTTATAAAAATCAGCTATTTCTTTTCTTTTTGTTGAAAAAAGTTCAATTTCAGGACCATTAACAAAAGCAACATTGTCTTTGTATGCCGATACAATTTCATTTTTATTTTTTTTTGATGTCTTTTTTATTAAATCAAATAAAGAATCAGACTTCTTTTTATTATCAATTATAAAGGTTCCATTAAAAATTTTATGTCTACAATGTTCAGAGTTTACTTGAGAGAAACCAAATACTTCACTATCAGTAAGTTTTCTTTTAATTTTTTTACTAACGTTTTCAAGATATTTAATTTCTTCTTGATTTAATGCTAATCCTTCTTTTTCATTATATTTTTTTAAATCTTTTACTTCTAAAATTTCTTCAGCTTTTCTTTCTATATAAAAAATCTTTTGATTGGGGTTATTATAGATCTGTTCTAACATTGGGTCAATAATAGATCCATCTTCTTTTTTTATCAATTTTTCAATTCTTGATATTGATTTGATTTCTATATTTTCAGCAATTTCAACAGCATTAGTGCTCCATGGAGTAATCATTTCTTTTATAGGCCCTATGAAATTACCTTTTATGGATTTTGATTTGATTAACTCTGAATTATCAAAAAGCCATTTTAGCTTATTTATATCTGATTTTTGTAAAATATTTGTATGCTCTACAACAAAAAAGAATTTATGGGATTTTTTAAAAAATGATATCATTTGTCATCTAAAAAACAAAAATAATTTTTTTTAATTCATATCCATATTTTTGTACTAAAATTTAACAAATAACTAGATTTTTATAAAAGTTTAGATTTCTTATCTTTGTTAGAATTTTAGAAACGATATACACTCAAATAGTTTCCATAATGACTGTAAAACAGAAAATAATTAACAAATCTGATAATCTTTTTAGAACATATGGTCTTCGAGGTGTTACCATGGATAATATTTCTAATGAACTCGGCATGTCAAAAAAAACTATTTATAAATATTTTCAAGATAAAGAAAGCATTGCCACTGAATCTATAAACTTTTATTTTTCTGGAATCATTTCTGAAATCACTAGGTTAAAAAATACTTGTAAGAATTCTATTGAATTTTCTATCAAACTTTCTAAATTTTTTAGGTCAACAATTAATGATATGAATCCTTTATATGTAAAGGATGTTAAAAAGTATTACCCTACATTAGATAATATTATAAAAGAATATAAAAACAAGATATTTCTTAAAGGTCTTGCTGAGAATATTCAAAGAGGTAAGAAGGAAGGTTTTATTAGAGAAGAAGTCAATGAAGTTATTCTTTCAAAGCTTAGAATCGAAGAAATGGAAATCGCTTTTGATCAAGATGTATTTCCTTATCAAAACTATGATTTTAGAAAAGTTCAGTTAGAATTTTTTGATCATTTTATGAGAGGGATTTTAACTTCTAGAGGCCTTGAAGAATATAAAAAATTAAAAAATTGAATTCAACATTTAAAATACATAGTTTTTTAATTGTGATGATAATTTCTTTCTTGTCATCGCATTATTCTTTTTCTCAAGCTCAAACTTGGGGTAGGCTTGGATCAAGTATCAATGGTAGTCAGGCAAATGGACAGGTTGGATGGCAAACAGGAATTAGTGGTGATGGTAATATAGTATTTTTTAGCGCGCCTTATTCAACTCGATCTAATTGTGTTTCAGGTTGTGGGTCGTTGACAATAAAAGAATGGGATGGCAATGATTGGATAAAAAAACCAAACCCAGGAGGAGGGATGGTAGGATTTGGTTCTCTTTCTGAAAATTTTGGTAGAGCTGCTGCAATCAGTAACGACGGACAAACATTTGTTGGAGGTTCTTGGGTAGCTAATCCTAAGACAGGATATATCTACATTTATAAAGTAGGTTCTTTTCATCAAATTTGGAATCCATCTGCTTTTTCTTTACAAAAGTCAATTGGTGGCACAGGAACTAGAGATAAATTTGGTTATAGTGTCGCAATTAATGATGATGGAACAGTAGTAGCGAGTGGAGCAATTGGTGATGATGGTAATACTGGTAGTTCAAATAATAAAAAAGGATTAGTAAGAGTATACAAAAAAGATGGAAATAATTGGCCTCAACTCGGCGCAGATATTGTTGGGATTGCAAATGCTGATATTTTTGGATCGTCTATAGATTTAAATGGAGATGGAACTATTCTAGCTGTTGGAGCAACGGGGCATGACGGAGCAAAAGGTCATGTAAGGGTATACAAAATTAATGGGAACTCATGGGATCTAATGGGATCTGATATTGATGGAATTGCAGCAAATGATGGTTTTGGGTATTCAGTTTCACTAAGTAAAGATGGAAACACGTTGGCTATTGGAGCCAAAGCTCACGATAATGCTAAAGGACACACAAGAGTATTTAAATGGAATGGTAGCGCTTGGGCCTCAATGGGTGCAGAAATTGATGGTCAGGCGGCAGGAGATGAAAGTGGGTATTCAGTTTCATTAAATGCTGATGGAACAAAACTTGCAATAGGAGCACCAGAAGCAAATGCAGCAAAAGGTGAAGTAAGGGTATTTCAATGGAATGGTAGTGCCTGGGTTCTTTTCGTTTCAGATATTGAGGATGCAGTAAGCGGTGCTAAATTTGGGAATTCTGTTCAGCTTAATGATTTAGGAAATAGAGTAGCGATTGGAAACTTTAAGTGGAATGGTGCAAAAGGAAGCGTCCAAGTTTGGGGAATTGCTCTTCCTACTGTAACACTTTCAGTAAATCCAGTTTCAATCGGTGAAAATGGTGTGGTTTCTACTGTAACAGCAACTTTAAGCTCAACACTTGCTAATAACGTCACGGTTGGTCTTGCCACTTCAGGTACGGCAACTGGTGGAGGCACGGATTACAATTTGGCTTCTACAAGCATTACAATACCCGCAGGACAAACTACTGGAACGACAACAGTCACTTCAGTTCAGGATATTATTGGAGAGGGAAGTGAAACTGTAATATTAGATATCGATTATGTAGTGAACGCAGCTGAAAATGGAACGCAGCAGAAAACTATTACTATCACAGATGATGATTCTCAGGAGGTAACTTTATCTCTTAGTTCTCCAACGGTTGCTGAAGCTGGTGGGGTGGTAACTCTAACTGCTACAGTTGCAAATCCAGCAAAACAAGATATTGCACTTACCATATATGCTAGTGGTACAGCAAGTACAACCCTTGGAACCGATTATTCTTTTACTGCTGGATCAAATTCAAGTATTAAAACTGGAAATGGTGAAACTGGGATGACAATAACTATACCTCAAGGAAGTACTACTGGATCTTTTACCATTACTGGAGTTGCTGATAATGCTAATGATGATAACGAAACAGTAATAATTAGGGCTGTTCCTTTTCATAGTTGGTCTTCTGGTGAACCAAATAATGCAGGAGGTGGAGGTGAAGATGTTGTTGAATTAAGAGGGGATGAATATTGGAATGATCTTCAACTTTCAAATAACAGAAAAAGGGGACACGTTATGGAAGTAGATAATCCAAATATTACTAATATACCTGGATCTTGTTATGCTCATTTAGGTATATATCAAGGTCATAGCTATTTTGATTGTAGCGATACAAAAAGTTGGTCAGATGCGAGAGATTATGCAATATCAAAAGGAGGGTATTTAGCAGAAGTTACAACTATAGAAGAAAACGCTTGGGTAGATTCTAAAGTAAACACTAGATGGATTGGTCATTACCAAGATAAGGTTAACGAATTTCCTCATTTTACAGAGAACAATGGTGGAAAACCATGGGGTAATAATAATTATAGTAATCCAAATGTATGGCCCGCATTTAGTGAAGGATTAGGTGGATGGGGAACAGTAAATCGCCTAGCGACCACTGAAGATATTACTTTAACAATTATTGAAGTGCCAACGGTATCACTTTCAGTAAGTGCAGCTTCCATTGGTGAAAATGGTGTAGTTTCTACTGTTACAGCAACACTTTCAGAGGTTCATAACGCAGATGTAACAGTTACTTTGGCTGCTAGTGGAACAGCTACTGGAGGAGGTACAGACTATACTTTAGCATCAAACACGATTACGATTGTAGCAGGACAAACTACAGGAACTACTACAGTTACTGCAGTAGAGGATCTTATTGATGAACCTGATGAAACTGTAATTATAGATATAGATCAAGTTAATAATGCGGTTGAGGCCGGAACGCAACAAAAGACGATTACCATCTTGGATAACGATGATCCTCCATCGGTAACGCTATCAGTAAACAATGCAACTATAGCTGAAGCTGCTGGGTCATCTACAGTAACCGCAACTCTTAGCAATCTTACCTCACAACAGGTTACAGTAACTTTAGCTGCTACTGGAACCGCTGCAGGAGGAGGTACAGACTATACTTTAGCATCAAACACGATTACGATTGCAGCAGGACAAACTACTGGAAATACTACAGTTACTGCAGTACAAGACCTTATTGATGAGCTTGATGAAACAATCATTTTAGATATTAACCAGGTAACAAATGGAACTGAAAATGGTACACAACAAAAGACAATAACCATTACAGATGATGATGATACTCCAACAGTTGTATTGTCTCTAGTTAATGCAGTTATGAGAGAAAATGCTGATGTTTCAACATTAAGAGCAACTATAAATCGCGCATCTTCTAGAGATGTAACTGTAAACTTAGTTCTTTCTGGTAATGCATCTGGAGGAGGAGTGGATTATACGATCTCATCAACTACAATAACAATTCCTGCAGGTCAATTATCTGCAATAGTAACTGCCACTTCTGTTGATGATAATATTGATGAGCCAGATGAAACAATAATTGCGGATATTGATCAGGTAACCAATGCAATTGAAGTTGGAACTCAACAAGAAACTATAACTATAAGAGATAATGACCCTCCTCTTGTAATATTATCGGTTAATAATGCAAGTATTGCAGAAGCTGGTGGAGTCTCTATAGCTACTGCAACCCTTAGTAATCCATCAAATCAAAATAATTTAGGAGTTACGATCACTTTAGCCGCTTCAGGTACCGCAGCAGTTGGAGGTGCTGATTACAATATGTCTTCTACTCAAATATTTATACCTTCTGGTCAAACCACTGGATCTATAACTATCACAGCAATAGCTGATAACCTAGTTGAGTTAGATGAAACAGTTATTTTAGATATTGATCAAGTAGCAAATGGTATTGAGGACGGTGTTCAGAGAGAAACTATTACCATAATTAATGAAAATGTGCCAAGAGTTAATCTCTCAGTCGATAAATCTATTTTAATTGAACCTCAACAAGGAGGTGGGGGAGCTGCTGGTGTTATTATGAGAAAAATACCAATAGGAGTAAAAAGAGTTAATGTTGATAAGCCTAATGGTGGAGAAATATTAGATACAATTAGAATTAAACAGTTTATGCAACAAAATATTAATTATGATAATTGCAGACTATCACTAGAATTAGAATCTTTTGATGAAGGTATCCAAATATATTTTGATAATGATTTATTACTTTATTTTAATATTCAACATTGGCAAAATCAAGATGAATTCAATCAGGGTGGTAAATTTGATTTGGATCTTGATGGAAAGTGGGAGCCATTAGAAGGTGAAGGCAATCCAAGGTTAATTGCAGAAAATGGAACAATTCGACTAACAGCAAAAACGTTAGGGGGTCAAAGAGAAGACGTATTACAATATATGGATGATAATCAGCCTAATTGGGTACATAATACTCAAAATATAAACACAATTCAATGTATAGGTATTAATCAAATCATAGTTGGAAATACTGATACCGGGGGTGGATCAAAACTTGTTACAAAAGTTATAGGCACTGCTATGAGCTCATCAGTTTTGTCTAATAGTGCGAATGTTATTGCATCCATAGATAATCCAATATCAAAAGATATTACTGTAAATTTAATTACAGATGGATTAGCATCTAACGGTAGTGATTATGATATTGTCTCAAATAGTTTAACAATCTCTGCTGGATCACTCTCTTCATCTACATCAATTGTAATGAAAGATGATGGTGTTTACGATGCAAATGAAAATATTCTTGTTGGAATTTCTAGCGTTACAAATGCAAATACCTCTATTGCTCGGCCGGGATCGTCACTGGGCTTTGTCACAATCAACATTGCAGATGCTGCTTTTGGAGCGCCAGAAGTTTCAATGACTTTGGATAAATCAATTATACCTGAATCAGGAGGAATTTCTGTTCTTAGTTTTAATTTAGATGAATTTGTAGCTGATAATGTATCTATATCATTATCAACATCAGGTACAGCTACTGGAGCAGGAGTTGACTACACCTTGCTTTCTCCTGTGATAATTCCAGCTGGACAATTAACAACTAGAGTTAATTTAAAAGCAATAGAGGATTTAATTGATGAAAATAATGAAACAGTTATTGTAGATATTTCTTCTGTCACAAATGCTGATGAAATGGGGACTCAACAAGTTGCAATAAATATTATTGATAATGACAATCCACCTGTATCCTTATCACTATTTGTTGATAAAGATACCATTAGTGAATACAATGAAACAGCTACTGTTACAGCTAGACTAAGTGCCGTATATGATCAAGATTATAATGTTAAATTAAATTTAGCAGGTTCTGCTACAGAAAGAGTAGATTACAATGTAGATTCTATAACCATTACAATACCAAAAGGAACTATATCTGGCAATTTTAAGATTAATTCTATTAATGATTTAATTGATGATAATAGTGAAGTAGTTAATGTAAATTCAAACAACTACGTAAATTGGTCTAACACTCATCCAGACGATGCTGGAGTACTTCAAAATTTTGCTTATATGTATATTAACCCTAATGGTCCTTGGGCAGATGATGTGGATGGTTTTTCAGCAAAACATATACTTGAGTACGATAGTTTGTTAACAAATCTTGTTAACTATGATTATTTAGGGCAGCATTCTGGCCATAGTTATTTCGTTTCTAAAACCACATCCTCTTGGAGTGACGCAAAAATTTCAGCACAATTAGCTGGTGGAAATTTAGCAATTATTAAATCATACCAAGAAAATAAATTGCTTGATACAATGACTACAAATTTACTTGGAAATAATACTACTCCAGCTTGGATTGGACTATATCAAGATACATCAGATTCAAGTTACTCAGAACCTGCTGGAGGATGGAAATGGATAGATGGAAGTTACCTTCAAGACATTGATCAAGTTTCAATAACTATTTATGATGTAATATTTGATAATGACTCTGATGGAGTAATAGATAGAATTGACGTTGATGATGATAATGATGGAATATTAGATGAATTTGAATTTACATTAGATGATGATGGTGATGGAATACCAAATCATTTTGATCTGGATGTGGATGATGATGGGTGTTTTGACGTAATTGAGGCAGGATTTACAGATGGAGATGGAGACGGTATTTTAGGTGATTCACCAGTTACAGTTGATAGCATAGGAAGAGTAATTAGTGGTATTGATGGGTATACAGAGCCAGTTGATCAAGACTTTAATTTAGTTTATGATTACAAAGAAAAAGGTAGTTCTATAAGTATAATTAATCAACCAAAACACATAAGAGTAATAGAAGCACAAGATAGTATTGTAAATATTGAAACCATTTCAGATGGAAGTGCGGGATACTTATGGCAGGTAAGTAAAGATACAGGAAAGACTTGGGAGTTTTTAGCAAGCCAAACCTCAAGTTACTATGTAGAAAATGCACATTTAGATTATAATGGAAGAATATTTAGGGTATTTGTTTCTACTCCATCTTTCCCATGTGGAGCTACAATTGAGTCAGATACTTTTACCATAACTGTACTTCCTGATTATGAAAGAGATGGAATACCAGATGAAATTGATTTGGATGATGATAATGATGGTATTTTAGATACAGAAGAAGGAATAGGTGATTTAGATGGAGATGGAATACCTAATTATTTTGATTTAGATAGCGATGGTGACGATTGTTTTGATGTTATTGAAGCTGGTTTTGCTGATGAAGATAATGATGGTGTTTTAGGTAACTCACCGGTACAGGTTGATAGTGAAGGTAAGGTAACAGGAACAAGTGATGGATATACATTACCAGTAGACAACAACTTTAATGGGACTAAAGATTATTTAGAACCTGGAATAGAAATTGAAATTTTATCTTTATTTGAATTATATAACTTTTTGGTTGAATTTGATACTTTGGTTTTAAATACAGAAATAAATACTGGTGATTTTATTTATGAATGGCAAGAAAGTAAAGATTTAGGTCTTTCATGGAGTACAATATCAGATACTTTGATTGACGGTGTAAACTATAAAGGAATTAATTCTTCAGAGCTTAAAATTTATCCTCTAGAAATGTATATGCATACATATAGATATAAATTAATAATTCGTAATTCAGGATTTATATGTGGAGCTACAATAACAACAGATGAATCTATATTAGAGGTTTATGATAAAGAATTGCATGTACCTACAGGGTTTTCTCCTAATAGTGATGGAGTAAATGATACATGGAGAATTGCTCGATTACAAATTTATCCTAATAATATCGTTAAAGTATTTAATAGATGGGGTGAAAAAGTATATGAGAAAAAAGGATATTATAATGAGTGGGATGGAACAAATATATTTAATTCTTTTTCTTCAAATAATATTCCATTTTTATCTACACTTGATGCAAGCCCTAAAAATACAGTAGGAAATAAATTACCTGAAGGAACATATTATTATATAATAGATTTAGGAGATGGTTCAGAGATTATTAAAGGGTATGTTTATATCAAGAGATAATTAAAATCAATTATTATTTTCATTTAAAAAATTAGAATTTACGAAACTTCTATTCTACATTCGCGTTAGGAAACTGGAAGAAACATTACAGTTTTCTAAGTTTTTTTATATGAAATTTTATATAATTTTTATTTTTTTTCTTTTTCCAGGCTATTTTTTTGGACAAGATAATACAACGATGAGTTTGGATGAATGCTTGCAGATGGCTTTATCTAACAATGAAAACTTAAAAAATTCTTTATTAGAGGAAAATGTTTCTAGAATGACGAGTAGGGAATACTTATCTGTTGGTTTTCCTCAAATTAGTTTTGAAACAGGTCTAAAATATAATTTTGAAATTCAAAAGAGTTTAATTGATATAAGCAAATTTATGCCTGGCGTTCCTGAAGGAACTGAACAAGAAGTCTCATTTGGTCAAAAATATGATGGAATAATGGATTTAGGTATAAGCCAAATGATTTTTAACGGCTCATATTTTGTCGGTCTTGCAGCATCAAAAGCATTAATTGAACTATCAGAAAAACAATCTTTTAGAGCTAAAAATGATCTTATTGAGTCAGTTAAAAAGGCATATTATGTTGTTCTTAATACAAAAGAAAGACTTATTCTAGTTAATTCTAATTTAGAGAGAATTAAATCTTTATTAAATGATACAGAGATTCTTTATAAAAATGGATTTGTTGAAAAACTAGATGTTGATAGAATAAAAGTATCATATAACAATTTAAATGCTGAAAAAATCAAAGCTGACAGATTATATGATTTAAGTCTATCCGTTTTGAAATTTCAGATTGGATATCCAGTAAATGACAAACTATCTGTTAAAGGATCAATTGAGGATGTAACTTTATCAGTAAATGATTATGACATTCAATCTTTTGAGTACTCGGATAGGATAGAACACTCTATTTTAAATACAAATAAGCGTCTGAAATCTTATGATTTAAAAAATAATAGAAGTCAATTCCTACCACAAATTTATGCAAACTTGAATTATGGATATAATACATCAAGTTCAGAATATGACCTTTTTTTTAATTCAAATAGGTGGAAAAATTATGGAACTGTTGGTTTACAAATTATTGTCCCCATATTTGATGGATTTAATAAAAGAAGTAAAATCAATAGATCTAAAATTGTTATTCAACAGGTTGAAAATCAAATTAAATTTTTGGAAAGATCAATTGACCTACAGATTAACCAAAATTTTATAGAACTAAAAAATGCTATTCAATCTTTAAATATTTCAAAAGAAAATTTAGTTCTTGCCAATGAGGTATATAATGTATCTGAAAAGAAATATAAAGAAGGTGTAGGCTCTAATTTAGAAGTGTTAGATTCAAATAATTCATTAAAAACAGCTCAGACCAATTATTATAATGCTTATTATCAAGCAATTATTTCAAAAATTAATTTAGACAAGACTTTAGGAATACTTAATTAAATAAAATTATTATGAAAAAAATACTGTTTTTATTTATTGCTTTAATATTTTCATGTGAAAATCAATCGTTAGAGAGTAAAAAAAAGAAAGTTGATCAACTCAAAAATTCAATAGTTGAAATAAACTCAGAAATAGATAAGTTAGAAAAAGAAATTATTGAATTAGATTCAAATTTCATTCAAAATAATTATGAATTAATTTCTACTATTAAACCAAATAATAAATCTTTTATTCATGAGATTGAATTGAGAGGAAATGTTCAATCAAAAAAAAATATTTTATTAGTACCTGAAGTTGTAGGTAGATTTAATTCCATAAATGTGAAAGAAGGTCAAATCGTAAAAAAAGGTGAAATTCTTGCATCAATTAACTCCGATTTAATACAAAATAATTTAGAGGAAATTAAAACAAATTTAAAGTTACTTGAAACTATTTATCTTCGTCAAAAGAATTTGTGGGAAAATAATATAGGGTCTGAAATTGATTATTTAAGATCAAAATCTAATTTTCAATCAACAAAGAGTAGGTACAATTCTATCAAAGTTCAAGCATCAAAATTTAATATTTTAGCTCCTTTCTCAGGTATTATCGATGATGTTTTAGCGAAAGAAGGTGAAATGGCTTCTCCATCAATGCCTTCTTTTAGGATGTTTAATGATAATTATTCATATATAAACCTAGAAATAGCTGAATCATATAATAATTCATTTGAGGTTAATGATTCAGTGAAAATTATTTCTAATAATATGATTATAAATTCTTTTATTGAATCTATAAGTCAAGTTATAAATCCAATTAATAGAACATTTTCAATTGAGGTAGCTATACCCCAAGAATTAAGTGAAACGGTAAAACCTAATCAAATCTTAACTGTTAAACTTGTTGACTATAAAAATGATAATGCCATTACTATTCCATCTAATATTATTTATTCAGACGATAGACTTAATTATATTTTTATAGTTGAAGATTTTGATGGAAAGAAAATCGCTAAAAAAATACCAATTTTAATTGGAAAATCTTTCAGTTATCAAACAGAAATTATAAGTGGATTGAAAGGAAATGAAACTGTTATTGATAAAGGTTCGTCTGAGGTTATGGATGGTTCTTATGTTATGATTAAAAATTAATATTCATGATAAAGTATAAAAAAGGAGATAACGTAATTCGTCAATTTGGTCTATCCAATTTTTCTTTAAAAAATAGGATAACTGTTGTTCTTTTATTAATAATGCTTGTTATTTTAGGAACAAGAGCATATAATAACTTACCTAAAGAAAGTTATCCTGAAGTAGAGCAGTCCTCGGTTTATATTGGCACACCATATCCAGGTAATTCACCAACAGATATAGAAAATCTTATAACAAGACCTATAGAGAAGGAATTGAATACTATTTCAGAAGTTAAAGAAATAAGATCTAATTCTATTCAGGGTTATTCAACAATTGTAGCAGAATTTGGATCAGGTATTGAAATTGAATATGCAAAGTCTAAAGTAAATGACGCAGTAGATAAAGCTAAAATAAATCTGCCAGCAGATCTACCAACTGAATCAAGTGTTTATGAAGTTAGTTTTTCAGATTTTCCTGTTATGAGTGTGACACTTTCTGGAAATTATTCTTTAGAAAAACTTGAATTTTTTGCTGAAATCTTAAAGGATGAATTAGAAACTATTTCTGATGTATCTAAGGTTTCTATAGCTGGAGTTGAAGAAAAAGAAGTTTCGATTAAAGTAAACCCTTTTGAGTTAGAAGCAAGAAATCTTTCTTTTGTTGATATAGAAAATGCTATTTTATATGAAAATATTTCTGTTTCAGGAGGTAATTTATTGTCTGATAATATTAGAAGATCAGTAAGGTTATTTGGTGAGTTTAAATCTATGGAAGATTTTAAAAACATCATTATATCGAATAAAAATGATAGAATAGTATATTTAAAAGATGTTGCGAAAATTGATTTTGGGTATAAAGAATTTGAGAGTTATTTCAGACTTGGTGGTAAACCTGTTGTAGCGGTTGATGTTGCAAAAAGATCAGGAACAAATCTTTTATTACTAAATGATAAGGTAAATGAGGTAATTTCTAAAGTTAAAACTCAAATACCAAATAATGTTGATATCATTATTGTAAATAACCAATCTAGAAATACCAAAGAACAAGTTAGCACTCTAGAAAACAGCATTTTTAGTGGTGTAATTTTAGTAGTATTGGTTCTTATGTTTTTTCTTGGTGTAAGAAATGCATTATTTGTTGGTTTATCAATACCACTTTCAATGTGTATTTCTTTTCTTATATTTCAGATAATTGGAATTACTGTTAATATGATGATACTTTTTTCCCTAGTTATTTCCTTAGGGCTTTTGGTTGACAATGGGATTGTAGTAACTGAAAATATTTATAGGTTTTTAGAAAAAGGGTATTCAAGAATAGAAGCTACAAAATTGGGTATTGGTGAGATAGCACTTCCTATTATTACATCAACTGGTACAACTTTAGCTGTATTTGTTCCTTTAGCATTTTGGCCAGGATTGACTGGAAAGTTTATGAGTTTTCTACCAATTGGTATTATAGTTACTCTATTATCATCTTTATTTGTTGCTCTAGTGATTAATCCAGTTTTGATTTCATATTTGATGAAAATAGAAGGAAATGGTAAAAAAGATAAATCTAAATACATTAAAAACTCATTAATTTTATTTGTTCTAGGGATTTTTTCAATTTTGATTTTAAAAATTAATTGGATTGGAAATATTCTAATATTTATTTCATTATTTATAATTTCTAATTATTACATATTTATACCTCTATCTAGAGTTTTTAGAGACAAATACTTAAAAGCATTAGAATATAGATATAGTATATTATTAAATTATTTACTAAGTGGTAAAAGACCTTTTTATGTTATTATTTTTTCTATATTTTTATTAATAGGTACATTTCAACTTATCAACCTATTTCCACCTAAAATTTTATTTTTTCCAGAAAATAGACCAAACTATATAAATATATATGTTGAGCTTCCAGTTGGTTCAGATATTGAGGAGACCAATTCTTTTACAAAGAGGTTGGAGAAAGAAGTAGATGAGATACTAATTGAATATAAAGATATTATAGAAAGTGTAGTAACTTTTGTAGGAAAAAGAACTTTAAATGAAAATGATCCATCTGCTCTTTCTATGAGAGATTCTCCTAATAGAGCTAAAATAAAGATTAATTTTTTTGATTTTGAGCAAAGAAAAGGTATAAATACAATTGAAGTTCTTGAAAAATTAAGATCCGATGTTGAAAGTTATCCAGGAGTAAGTATAACATTCGGTAAGGATAGAAAAGGGCCACCAGTCGGGGGCGAAATTAGTGTTGAAGTTTCTGGACCAGATTTCAATACGTTGATTGATCAAGTAGAAAAAATAAGAAAATATATTAATGATTCAAATATTCCTGGAGTTGAAAAATTAGTTTTTGATCTTTCAACGAGAAAACCAGAAATTTTAATAGATTTTGATAGAGATAAACTTAGAAGGTATGGTATGTCAACTGGAATGCTTGCTAATGAGTTAAGGACATCTTTATTTGGTAAAGAATTATCAAAATATAAAATTGGAGAAGATGATTATAAAATACAATTAAGACTAGATGATGAATTTAGATATGATATAGATGCATTATTAAATAAAAATATAACTTTTAGAAATCAATCTAATGGCAGAATTTATCAAGTTCCAATAAGTTCATTTGCATCTATGAAAATGTCAAATACTTATAGTTCAATTAAAAGAAAAGACTTAGATAAAGTTATTACAATTTCGTCAAATGTCATTTCAGGATATAATCCTACCAATGTAAATTCTAAAATTAACCTGGCTTTAAGTAAATTTCCTTTCCCGAATGGTTATACTTATAAATTTGGTGGAGAACAACAAGAACAGGAAGTTGAAATGGCCTTTTTATCAAATGCTTTTATGATAGCTTTATTTTTGGTATTTATTATTATTGTAGCACAATTCAACAAAATTATTACCCCATTAATAATCATGTCGTCAATTATACTTAGTACAATAGGGGTATTTTTAGGTCTACTTATTTTTAAAATGGATTTTGTTGTAGTAATGACAATGATTGGTGTAATTTCTCTGATTGGTATTGTAGTAAATAATGCTATCGTTTTAATAGATTTTATTGAATTAAATAGAAAAAGAAAATTACTTAAAAACTCTAAGCTTGATTTAAAAGACATAATTGATTGTATTTCCGATGCCGGCAAAACAAGATTAAGACCAGTTATTCTTACTGCATTAACAACTATATTAGGATTAATGCCATTAGCGATTGGAATGAATTTTGATTTTGTAAATTTCTTTAAGTTTTATGAGGTAAGTTTTTATCTTGGAGGTGATAATATGGTATTTTTTGGTCCAATTGCTTGGGCAATTATTTTTGGATTATCATTTGCTACATTTTTAACTTTGTTAGTAATTCCTTCAATGTATTTAATTCAGGTTAAATTAAATAGATTTTTAGGTTTATCATAATTGATGGAAAGAATAACCTTTTTATTTTTCTTCACTTTAATTTCAATACTTTTTGATATATATTTTTATCAAATTATTAAAAAGTATAATAAAAAAAAGTGGGTAAACTTCTTAATTCCAATATATTGGTCCTTTACGATTATTACAATCACTAATTTTTTTCTTTATTCTTTCCAGTTTGAATTAGGTTATTATTATAAAACAATTTCGTTTA